>NZ_JBBMFD010000028.1:0-29033 GCF_040096205.1 Solibaculum intestinale
CCGATCTCAGGCCGATTGGCCTGCCACCCTGCTTTCATTTGATAATCGTCTTTCCTGTGTTCTTCTGTATCCAGCTATCCAAGGCTTTTGCACTAATCAGATATTTCCCTCCCAGCTTCATCGCGGGAAAGCCGGGAACGCGGAGCAATTCATAAGTCTGCCGCTTGCCGCAGTTAAATATCGTCTGCAAATCCTTAATCGTCAACATTGTGTCCTCGAAAGTATGTACCTGCTTGTCCGTAGTCTCACCCCCATTCTACATTAGCTTCAATGATAGTATGAGGGATATTAAGGATTTAAATTGCTTCATATTTATTTCACCCAATTTGTCTAAGCAGATCACGCACGATACTTTCAATTCTCTCAATCTCATCTATTGGTAAAACCCCTGTATGCATTATGATATTACGAGACATTTCAATATTATCCATTCTTGAAGTTAACCATGCTTGATTAGGAATTATATCTGAAAAATCATCCCAATTCGCAATAATGATTTGCCCTAGATTGCCTAACATAGTGTAACCGATTTCTGTCGATGACCTATTTGAATGATATTTATTTTTTTCTTCCTGCTTTTTTAAATTATTAACGGAATCCTTTATTTTTTAGGAACCTTACATTCCCACCAATCTATACCATACCGTTCTGACATTCTTTCTACAATAAAATTCCTGATTGTGTTTTCAATGCAATATAGGGCAGTATACACTGATGACATACTTATGGCATCATTCCATACCCGGGGGCTAAAATCAGCTTGAACCACCCTATTTATAGGTGCATAATCCGTTGTTGCTGATACAGAGATACCTTCATTGTTTAGAGAGCCAAAGGAATCTTGAGTTAATAACGCATTGAGTACAAATTCCTTAAGTAATCGTTCACTCATATCTTACCCTCTCAGATTATTAGATTATCCTTTAGACTTTTAAAAATTGCGTTATAGACAGAAATATCAGTAGTAGCTGGTAAATGTATTTGAATATTTTACTAAAATAAAAACAAAAGGCATTTCTTGTGAATACGTGTGGGGTTGGATATCGGGACTACGCGAAAGACGCCAAAAAAGCACTAAAGGCAAAGGGCGTGTCCTGTCTGGGCAGCTTCCAATGCAGGGGTTATGGCACCTTTGGCGTGTTTGGAAAAATCGGCGGAATTGCAAAAAAGCATCCCAATGAAAAGAATCAGGAAAACGCACGGATATTTGCGTAGAATCTGATGTGAAAGTAAGCCCTGTTTTTGCCCGGCACTGTGCCAGGTTTCTTAGTCAGGAGGTTATGGTTCCCAAATATGCACAACCTTTTTGCTTGAAGGCCTTGTCAGGGAAGAGGCAATCGGACGGTTTGCAGGAAAGGAAGCCGCATATGCTGCGAATGCAACCGGTGACTAAAGATTTGGAACTTATCTCTGCCGTACAGTCACTCTATTTTAAAGCGTTTCCCAAGGAAGAACGAATTCCCCTGTAATTCCTTTTGCAGAAGGCTAAACGACAGGATGCGGATTTCTTCCCGTTCTTTGACGCAGCGGTGTTTGCGGGATTTACCTATTTTATTACCTATGGCAGCCTTACGGTTGTTTGGTATCTGGCAATGAACGGGACGCTCTGATCCAAAGGCTATGGTACGCAGATCCTCCGTTGGATTCGTGATACTTATCCAAATCACCGGCTGCTTTTGAATATCAAGGCGCAGGATCAATCTGCCGCCAATCGAGAACAGCGCGAAAGGCGCAGACGCTTCTATCTCGAAAACGGATACCGCCCCAGCGGTATCCGAATGAAGGAAGGCGGATAGTCTACGAAACGCTGGTCTGTGGCAGCGCCTGCAGCAGAAAGGAGTCTCTGCTTTGTTTCGAAAGTTCGCAGGTGCGTTGCGGCCTTTTTTCGTACGGCCCAAGCTGTTTTTTGGACGATGAGCTTCCGAGTGAGACATGTTAGAACAATCCGATTTGCGTTACGGTTTTTTTGACCGGGTATAAAAAAGAAATGCGGTGAAAATCCACAGCAGTTCCTCCGGTCACCATAAGAAGGAAGGATGCTTTGAAAAGGCGATGCAGATCCCAGCACCGCCCGCTGAGCCGGGTTAGGTAAAGCAGATAGGGTGAGTTCAGGCCGGGAGACCGGCACAGATATGGGAGCGATGGTTTTCGGCAGGAAATGGGATTGCGCTCATTACCGTGTGCTGGGAAACGCCGGATATGTTTTTGAGTTCTTCGAAAGGAAGGGCGTACCGGTTTTGGGTATTGCAGCGTTTTGCGCGGCGCTGCTTTCCCTAACGTGATGGGCGTTTACCTGCGCGGGCTTTTCGACAGCCGGGAATTTACCGGCGGCTTTCTGGAAATTCTTCTAGAGCCAAGAGACTCGCTCAGGGTAGCTATTGCCGTCTGGCAGATGCTCTTCTCAAAGGTCCGGACATGGGGAGTCTATTTCTTACCAGAATACTGCGTTTGCGCGGAGAACCTGCGGTAAAAACGGAAGCTCGTGATTGTGTCACAAGCTTCCGCTTTTTATTGAAACCAGCATATGTGAAACAGGTTACGGGGCTCTTTACCGTTTTAAAAATTGATGTGAAGATACGCTTTGGCTGAATATCATCATTTTATCAACCAAAAAAATTCCTATTTTTGATAAAACTATAGAAAAAATATCTAATAATCGCGATATATGCAATATTGTGAACCTTAATTGCAATCTATTATTTCCATAAATATGATAAAATAAATGCGCAAATGATGTGCGCCTATTTGTAGAAAGCGATAATGTTGTGCCGTATCGATAAAGATTCTATCCATCGGCCGATAATTCATTCATTTCAGGCAAACCGAAGCGTGCACATCGTTATGAATGCAGATTACCACGAAAGGGGGAATGAAGCCACTGGGGGGTAATAAGCCATAGCGTATTCATTTTTTAGGAAGAAAGAAGGAGAACGAAAGATGAAGAAGAACAAAAGCCGTGCAAAGATGCTGATTTCGGTCTTGTTGGCGTGTACCATGCTGCTGGCGGCGTTGCCCATGAGCATTTCGGCCGCTCCGACCACTGCTTTCCCAGAGCCTGCCGATTTGGAAGTTTATGATGAATTTCTTCCGGATCCGTTCCAGTTTTTGGACGGCAGCAAGGTAACCAGTACGGAAGAATGGGACAAGAGAGCGGAAGAAATCAAGCAGCTCGCCATGTTCTATGAGTATGGCGTCATGCCGGATACCAGCGGCGAGAAAATTTCCCATACGCTGAGCGACTGGACGGCGGACGACGCCACCAAAACTCAGAGCGCGACACTGACCATCAACGTCAAAAATGGCGATAAGACTGCAAGGCCGTTTACCGCTAGCGTTGTAAAGCCATCGGCTGAGGGCTCCTATCCGGTGGTTATCGTTTTTGGATGGAGCATCATGGGCTCCAACATCCAGACCATTGCACAGGCTGGATACGTTGTTGTCACCCTGAACACAGGGGAAGTGGCTGCAGATAACCCCACCAAGGAGGGTGCGTTCGGCGATCTGTATCCCTATGAGGAATCTCAGGTCGGTACCATCTGCGCTTGGTCCTGGGGCGCGAGCCGCGTGCTCGACGTGCTGGAAGAGGGTGCCGTAGACGGGGCTGACGCTTCCAAAGTAGCCATCACTGGCTTGTCCCGATTCGGAAAGACCGCCTTGGCGGCCGGTCTCTACGACGACCGCTTTGATGTGATCCATCTGGCCTCCTCCGGCGCGGGCGGCGCGGGCACCTACCGGGTTGCTTCCGATTTGGAAGACAACGTGTATCCTATCCCGCCTTGGCCCGAGTTCGGAAAATCTTCCACCTCCGACGATGGGACAATCGTTCCTGGTAACATGATCCCCCATATGCCGGGCAAGCCCACTGAGACCACAGAAATCATGCGGGACCTGCAGGGTCGGTTCGGTTACTGGTTCTGCGACAATTACAGCGAGATCACCAAGGAATATTCCGATCCCAAATACCTGCCCTACGACCATCATGAGCTGGTCGCAGCCCTGGCTCCGAGAGCGACGCTGCTCACCTTCGGCATCAATGACTGGTGGTGCAACCATGAGGCCATGTATGTTGGCTATTACGAGGCGTCCAGAGTGTATGATTATCTGGGTGTCGGCGATAAGCTTGGCATCCGTCCCCGTGACGGCGGCCACTATATGGCCAATGAAGATGTCCAGAGCCTGATCGAATTCTGCGACTACAATTTCCGCGACATCGAAGCGGAGAAGGATTTCAAAACCGTTCCCTACACCCCCGATCCTGCGTGGGATACCATCCGTGCGCCCGGTTCTCCCGATCAGGTATCCGGGCTTCGCAGCGTCAAGAACATCGTGGACGGACAGAATTCCAACATTCCGGTCACCATCCGTGCGGTCAATGAGGCCAACAAGAAGATCTGTGCCAGCCTCTTTATCGACGGCGTCCTGACCGAAACCAAAGAAGTGATTAACAACAAGGCCATGTTCGAAAATGTAATGGCCGATCTTGACAAGACCTATTACGTTACCGCTTATTTTGAGGGCGACGATCCGGCAACTGGCTTTAAGACTGATATCAAGGTCGTTTCCCTTGACGATGTCAATTCGGATTTCACCTTGGACAACGCTCCCGCTGATCTGTGGGGCGCCACCATCGACGTGGAACGAGACGACCAGACGGCACGTCTGAATACCGGCAATCCCTGCAACAACGGCAGATACGTTCTGCTGTTTAAGACCCGCGTTTCCCTTGCGAAAGAATATTCCATCACCTTGAACGGCGTGCCCTGTGATATCGAAGTCACCGATAACGATGCGGTGCATAAGGTAGGCATCACCATCCGGCCCAGAGAACCGGTTTCCGGCCCCCTGGTTGCGGAAGTCAAGGGCATTGTGTTCACGAACCTGTTCCCCGGCTATTCGTTCGACTTCCCGTCCACCGTCATCCGTGACATCTCCGGAAGAAGCGACGATGTGACCGAGCGCACCGTGACCTTCGATTCCATGGGCGGCAGCAACGTGGTTGCCCAGGCAGAGGAAGAGAATCCGCGCGGCTCTGTCCCGACAGAGGAGCTTGGCACTTACTTCTACCAGAGCGTAGCGGACGGCAAGACGGCTACTGAGCCCGCCACTATCCCGGTGAAGGAAGGCTTCACTTTCCAGTACTGGGCGCTCAATGGCGAGAAGTTCGACTTTGCTACTCCGATTACGTCCGACATCACCCTGGAAGCGGTTTGGAAGGCAGACGCCGCCGCTCAGGCAGACAAAGCCGTTTATCAGCCCAACGAGACCATCACCGTTACCGTGAATGCACCGGCAGGTGTGGAACGGGTTGGACTGCAAAGTGAAGCGGGCTATGGCCTGGTCACTTCCGGCGGCGATGCGCCGGTTATTCATGCCGACGGATATAAGACCTTCACTTTGACCTTGGCTCTGGGTTCTCTGGGCAGCCGTACCCTGACCGTTCTGGCGGCGGGCGAAGGCGAAGAGTTCGTGGCAACTGACGCTACCATCAGCTTCAAGGTGACCAACACTCCGGTGGCACCTGAGGCGGATCCGGAAGTGGAAGCCAAGGTGATTTCCGCGACCTATGCGAAAGTCGGGAAGATTAACAGCCCGATGGAATTCACCATCAAGACCTCCACGGCGGTAACGAGAGTGGCGCTGTTCAACGAGTCTGGAGCGGGCCTTGCGTCCACCTGCAGCTATGTAGATGAAAACGGCGTTCGCATCTGGACCATCCGTATGTCTTTGGGCACCGTAGGCCAGCGCACTCTGCATGTAAACATGGCGGGTGCGGACCGTGCCTTCGTAGATTCCGGCGAGACGGTAAGCTTCCGTCTGACCCGGTAATCCAACGGTAAACCGTTGCTTTGCGGCGGTATAATTGAAAGACCCGGGCCTACAGCCTGAAAGGGCTGTGGGCCCGGGTTGTTTCTATGGGATGTTCCCCTGCGAAATTGTTTGAATCGACGGGAAATCCGGAACCATTTTGTATAGATTGCGGAAAGTGGAAATCAAATGAGGAAAAAAGATTTACGAAAAAAAGAGAATATGCTATACTGATTCCTAATGATCTGCCCGGACGGTGCCAAAAACATACGAACTCCGGGTGGTTTCGCACCGCGTAAACGAACCGGTGCAAAGCGAGCACGCTTCTTTCTCTTGCTGATTGACGGAGATGGGGGCGTTCTTTGTTATCGTTGGAATCGGTGTTACCTGGAAGGAGAACAATCATGAAACTTGCATTTTCCACAATCGGCTGTCCGGATTTTGACTGGCCGGACATTTATTCGATGGCAAAGGATTTCGGGTTTCGCGGTATCGAGGTGCGAGGCCTGGGCGAGGAAATCTTCGCCGTGAAGGCTAAGCCCTTTTTGAAGGAAAATATCGAGGAAACCACCCGTCAGCTTGAAAAGCTGCATTTGGAAATTCCCTGTTTGTCTTCCGGCTGCGCGCTGCGCTTCGCCGACCGCATCGAGGAAACCATTGGGGAAATCCGGCAGTATATCGATTTAGCAGCCCGGCTTGGTACCCCGTACATCCGGGTGCTCGGCGACCTGACCGCCGCCCCGGTGGACGAGGTGGACGACGAGGTCGTGCTCGCGGCGCTCAAGCGGCTGGTCCCTTATGCGGAGGAAAAGAACGTCACTCTCCTTGTGGAAACGAACGGCGTCTATGCCGATACCACCCGCCTGTGCCGCCTGCTCGATCAGATTTGCAGCGACCGTGTGGCGGCGCTGTGGGACATTCATCATCCTTATCGCTTTGCTGGGGAAAGCCCGGAGCAGACGGTGCAAAACCTGGGCGCATACATCAAGCATACCCATATCAAAGACTCGGTAATGCTAGACGGCAAGGTGAGCTACCGCATGATGGGCGAAGGAGACCTGCCCATGGACGCGATTATCCGCGCGTTGCGGTCCATCAATTTTGAAGGGTATGTGACCATCGAATGGGTCAAGCGGTATGCTCCGGACCTAGAAAACCCGGGCATTGTGTTCCCTCAGTTCGCTCATTTTATGGAGCAATACCTGGAAGGGGAAAACGTACGCCCGCACCTGCAGGACAACAACCGTAAAACCGGCAAATATGTCTGGCCTAAGGAGCACTTGATTGACTTAACCTTCCCCCAGGTTCTCGACCGGATGGTGGAGGAATTCCCAGATCAGTATGCGTTTCGCTATACCGAGCTTGACTATACCCGCACCTATTCGGAATTCCGCGACGATGTGGACACCTTCGCCCAGGCGCTGATCGCCATGGGCGTAAAGCCAGGGGACCACGTAGCCATTTGGGCTACCAACGTGCCCCAGTGGTATATTACCTTCTGGGCCACCACCAAAATCGGCGCGGTGCTGGTCACAGTAAACACGGCCTATAAAATTCATGAAGCGGAATATCTGCTTCGCCAGTCGGACGCCCATACGCTTGTGATGATCGACGGCTACAAGGATTCAAACTATGTGCAGATCATCAAGGAGCTCTGCCCCGAGCTGGAAACGGCCCAGAAGGGCAAGCCTCTCTATCTGCGCCGGCTGCCGTTTTTACGCAACATCATCACGGTGGATTCCAGCCAGAAGGGCTGTTATACCTGGCAGGAGGCCATGGAACTTGCCGAAAAGGTGCCGCTGGAGCAGGTATACCAGCGCGCTGCTATGATCGACAAGCACGACGTGTGCAACATGCAGTATACCTCCGGCACCACCGGGTTCCCCAAGGGCGTCATGCTCACCCATTATAACGTGGTCAACAACGGCAAAGCCATTGGGGACTGCATGGATCTGTCCACTGCCGATAAGATGATGATTCAGGTTCCTATGTTCCATTGCTTCGGCATGGTGCTCGCCATGACCGCCTCTATGACCCACGGCACCACCATGTGCCCCATCACCGCCTTCTCGCCCCGCAAGGGACTCGACTGCATCAACCGTGAGCAAATCACCGCCTTCCACGGCGTTCCCACCATGTTCATCGCCATGCTCGAGCATGAGAACTTCGAGAAGACCGATTTCAGCCATATGCGCACCGGCATCATGGCGGGCAGCCCCTGCCCGATCAAGGTGATGCAGGATGTCATCGAAAAGATGCACATGGATGAAATCTGCATTACCTATGGCCAGACCGAGGCTTCCCCCGGCTGTACCATGAGCAAGACCACCGATTCCCTGGAAGACCGAGTGCATACGGTGGGAGGGGCTATGTTCGGCGTGGAATGCAAGATCGTGGACCCTGAAACCGGGGAGGACCTGCCCGACAATGTGGACGGGGAGTTCGTAGCCAGGGGCTACAACATCATGAAAGGCTACTATAAGATGCCCAACGCCACCGCTGCCGCCATCGATGAAAACGGCTGGCTGCATACGGGAGATTTGGCTCGCCGGGATGAAAACGGCAACTATAAGATCACCGGCCGCATTAAGGACATGATCATTCGCGGCGGAGAAAACATCTACCCCAAGGAGATCGAGGACTTTATCTATACCCATCCGAAGGTTTCCGACGTGCAGGTCATCGGCGTGCCGGACAAGCAGTACGGCGAGGAAATCATGGCCTGCGTGGTGTTGAAAGCGGGCGAGGAGATGACCGAGGCCGAGCTCAAGGAGTACGTGGCTTCCCACATGGCCAAGCACAAGACTCCCCGCTATGTGGACTTTGTGGACGGTTTCCCGATGAACGCAGCGGGCAAAATCCTCAAGTACAAAATGCGGGAGGACGCGGTTAAAAAGCTCAAGCTCCAGGCGGACGACAGCATCGAAACGGCTTAAAAAAGAAACCGGGAGGGCAGCGAGAGGGCTGCCCTTCCTTTTTTTCGAGTCCGCAATGTCGGCTTCTTTCCCACCGGACTCGGTTGACAAACGGCGGATTTCTACTATAATGAAAGCAATCGAATATTTAGAAAAGTGAGGCTAGTGCGATGAAAATTGCTCTGATCAATGAAAACAGCCAGGCGGCGAAGAACGAACTGATTTATAACACCCTCAAAGGCGTCGTGGAGCCCATGGGCCATCAGGTGTTCAACTACGGCATGTACACGGCTGACGACGCGGCCCAGCTGACCTATGTGCAGGAAGGCCTGCTGGCCGGTATCCTGCTTAATTCCGGCGCGGCAGACTTTGTGGTAACCGGCTGCGGCACTGGTTCGGGCGCTATGCTTGCCTGCAACTCCTTCCCGAACGTCATCTGCGGTCTGATTGTAGACCCGTCGGATGCGTATATGTTCGCCCAGATCAACGACGGCAACGCCGTTGCGCTGCCCTTCGCCAAGGGTTTCGGCTGGGGCGCGGAGCTTAACCTCCAGTACGTGTTTGAGAAGCTGTTCGAAGGGGAGAGCGGCCAGGGCTATCCCAAGGAGCGTGCCGTGCCCGAGCAGCGCAACAAGCGCATTCTCGACGATGTGAAGAAGATCACCTATCAGGACATGATGACCATCCTTAAGAACATCGACCAGGATTTCCTGAAGGCGGCCATCAGCGGCGAGCGGTTCCAGGAGTATTTCTTTGCAAACTGCAAGTGCGACGAAATGGCGGCTTACCTAAAAGAGGTCTTGGCGAAATAAGAAGGCAAAAGCAGTATTTCGGTACAATGGAACAAGGCGGGACGCATCTGCGTTCCGCCTTGTTTTTTAAGCGTTGTACCTGGAAAACGAGTAGTGTGTCCGCAAAGCATTTTTTGGAAGCTAAACCCGCCGCTGGCATTCGCTGCACCGCGAATCATGGATGGAAACAACGCCCCCGCATTTTGGACATGTAAATGTCTTCTTTTGCTGTTCCATAAATGCGGCCAACCCATTTTCTCTTACATATCGGCTATTTCCCATCAGACTTGCCCCATACCGGGTGGTATAACTTCTTTCCAGGTGCTTTATGAGTGCGCACGGATATTCCGTGCATTCATAGCAATACGCAACGGCTTTTTCCTTGGCGCAGATTTTGATCTTGCACTTGCGGCAATGCTCCGGCTTATCCACATCACTTTTGAAACAGCCCGCACACGGCTTCTTATGACAGCAATGCTTGTAGCACACCATGCAATTCATTCCACACGGGGCAAACATCGTGGCTTCAATTGGTTCAGGCGGCATAATCATGCAAGTACCTCCAGCTTATCATCTCGTAAAAGGTAATTTGAACTGCAATAGATATGAACTCCTTTTAGAGATCCACATCATCAGGAAATCTAAAAAATGCCCTTCGACTTTTTGCCGAAGGGCATCTCGCTTTGATTTAGATGCTGATATCGTGCGCCATATTGTAAAGGTCCATTTCAAAGGGCTTTTGCATACCCAGCGCTTCGGTGATGTCGTAATCGAGGATCTTCCCGTCCTTCATGGCGATCACGCGGTTGCCGATGTTCTGCGCCAAAAGCTCCACTGCCCGAAAGCCCATCTGGCTTGCCACCACCCGATCCTTGGCGTTGGGGCTGCCGCCCCGCTGAATATAGCCGAGAACGGTTTCTCTGGTTTCGATGTTGGTCAGCGCCTGAATCTGAATAGCCAGGGCGTTTGTGTTGCAGGTGCCTTCCGCCACCACGATGATGAAATGCTTTTTGCCGGTACCCTGGTAACTGAGGATGCGGCCCACCACGTCCTTTTTCAGATCATAGGGAACTTCCGGTACCAGAATGCAGGTGGCGCCGCAGCCGATGCCGCTGTGCAGGGCCAGATGACCGGTGTTGTTGCCCATCACTTCCACCACGCTGCACCGGTCGTGAGACTGGGCGGTATCACGGATACGGTCCACCGCCTGCATGCAGGTGTTGACCGCCGTATCGAATCCGATAGTATACTCGCTGCAGGCAATATCGTTGTCAATGGTGCCCGGGATGCCGATGCAGTTGATTCCCCGCTGGGACAGGTCTCTCGCGCCGCGGAAGGAACCGTCGCCTCCCACGACCACGACGCCCTGGATGTTGTTTTCCTTGCAGGTTTCGATGGCCTTTTGTATGCCTTCCTCGGTTTTGAACTCGGGAGAGCGGGCCGTATACAGCATGGTGCCGCCCCGATGAATGATATCGGAAACGGAACGCAGGTTCATTTCCATGTAATCGCCGTTGATTAATCCATTGTATCCGCGCATAAAGCCCAGCACGCGGAAGCCTTTGACAATACCGGTGCGCACCACCGCACGAATTGCCGCGTTCATGCCCGGCGCGTCGCCGCCGCTGGTCAGAACCGCAATCGTTTTTTCCGCCATGAATGATTCCTCCTGTAAAAACTATGTAAAATTTGTCCATGTCTTAAATGAATGGGGGCAAAAAGAAAACGCTTTACTAGCTATTATACACCAGCGCAGAATTTCTGACAATCGTTTTCGTATGGATTTTTCTCTCGCCCGCATGGACGCACAATGGCTTTACTCTCTTAGTTTGACACAGGAATCACCCAAAATACGCCGAAGCTCACAAAGCATAGGCTCGTTGACAGTGACCCAGGAGATGCGGGGGGCCAGCATGGTCTTTTTGGTGTCGGTAAAATGGAGATAGAGGGGCGTGGTTCCTTCAAAAATGGAGGTAATCTGCATCACCCGTTCAAACATCTTTCCCTTTTGAGAACCAATCTTCAAATAAAGGCCGTTTCGCCCGCTGGAAGAGGGGGAAGGGGCCGGAACGGTACCATCGGGGGCGGGAGCGGGCGCCACACTTTCGCATACCACCTTCGCCTCTTCGTCCTCCCGCACGCTGACCCGTCCTTTGAGCAGGACCACCTTTCCTTCCTGCAGAAGGGGCATGTATTCGGTGAGGGTTTTCGGAAACACGATAACTTCGATGGCGCCGTATAAATCTTCCGCCGTGAGAAACGCCATGGTGGTGTTGCTCTTGGTGGTTTTGAGCTTCATGCTTTGGATCAGGACAAGAAGGGTCACCCTGGCCCCGTCCTGATATCCGCCGGTACCCGGTTCGCCTGCCTGCTCGAGAATATCCCCAATGCGCGCCGCCTTGAGCCGGCTGGCCAGGGGGGCGTATTCCGCCATGGGGTGCCCCGACAGGTATAGCCCCGTGGTTTCCTTCTCCATGGAAAGCTTTTCCGAGACGGTCAGGTCTCCCACCGCCGGCAGGTCCGGCTTGCTTTGTGAAGAAGGCCCCGTCTCCAACAGGTCGAAAAGGCCCATCTGTCCGTCCAGATTCTTTCTCCGGTCGGCCTCCAGGTTGTCGAGGATGGACTCGCTGGCCATCAGCATCTGCCGCCGGTTGGCGTCCAGCCCGTCCAGCGCTCCGCATTTGATGAGGCTTTCCAGGGCCCGGCGGTTCAGATCCCGGCCGTGCATCCGGCTGCAAAAGTCGAAGAAAGTCGTATACGGTCCGTTTTTGGCACGGTCCGCTTCAACCTCCCGTATAAAATTTCGGCCTAAATTGCGCACCGCCAGCAGGCCGAACCGGATATTTTTGCCGGATACGGTGAACCCGGCGAAGCTTTCGTTGACGGAAGGGGGGAGGACACTGATGGAAAGCCGCTGGCATTCGGCGATGTAAGCGGATACTTTGGCGGAGGAGTCCAGAACGCTCGTGAGCAAAGCGGCCAGGTATTCCCTGGCAAAGTGGCATTTTAAATAGGCCGTCTGGTAAGCTACCACCGCGTAGGCGGCAGCGTGGGATTTATTGAAGGCGTAGGAGGCGAAGGAAGACATGTCGTCAAAGATGGCGTTGGCGGTGCGTTCGTCGATGCCGCGGCGGACGCAGCCGTCGCATTCCACCGTGCCGTCTTCCCGGACAATGCCGTGAATGAAATTCTGCCGCTCCTTCTCCATCACGTCGTGCTTTTTCTTGGACATGGCCCGGCGCACAATGTCCGCCCGGCCGAAGGAGTACCCCGCCAGCTCCCGGAACACCTGCATCACCTGCTCCTGATAGACCAGGCAGCCGTTGGTCACGTCCAGAATGGGCTTTAAGGCCGGATGACGGTAGGTGACGTGGTCGGGGTGATGGCGGTTTTCAATGTACGTGGGGATGGACTCCATAGGTCCCGGCCGGTAAAGGGAAATCACGGCGATCAGGTCTTCCAGCGAGACGGGCCCCAAGCGCACGAGCACCTGACGCATCCCGGCGGATTCGAACTGGAATACCCCGTCTGTGTGCCCCGCAGCCAGCATTTTAAACGTATCCTTGTCGTCGGTGGGGATTGTCTTGATGTCAAAATCCGGAGTGTGCCGCCGGATCATTTCGCAGGCGTCGTGGATGATGGTCAGGTTGCGAAGGCCCAGAAAATCCATTTTGAGTAGGCCCAGCTCTTCCAAGGTGGTCATGGTGTACTGGGTGACCACCGCCTCGTCGTTTTTCGAAAGCGGGACGTATTCGCTCACCGGCTTTGCGGTGATGACCACCCCCGCCGCGTGGGTGGAGGCGTGCCGCGGCATCCCTTCCAGCTTGCGGGCGGTGTCGATGAGCTCGTGAACCTGAGTGTCGTTTTCATAGCGGACTCTCAGCTCCGCTGACACATTGAGCGCCCGGTCGATGGTCATCTTCAGCTCCATGGGTACCAGCTTCGCCACCCCGTCCACCGTGGCGTAGGGAACTCCAAGGGCCCGGCCCACGTCCCTTATGGCCGCCCGGGAGGCCATAGTCCCGAAGGTGACGATCTGGGCCACATGGTCCGCGCCGTACTTGCGCACCACATAGTCGATGACCTCCTGGCGGCGCTCGTAGCAAAAGTCAATGTCAAAGTCGGGCATGGACACCCGCTCCGGGTTTAAAAACCGTTCAAAGAGCAGATTGTACCTGATGGGGTCAATGCCGGTAATGCCGATGCAATAGGCCGCCAACGACCCGGCGCCGGAGCCGCGCCCAGGCCCCACCGGTATGCCGTGGTCCTTGGCGTACTGGACAAAGTCATGCACAATCAGGTAATAATCGGTGTACCCCATGGTGGAGATGACCGACAGCTCGTGACGTAGCCGTTCATCCAAAGCGGGATCGTGCGATTCCCCGTACAGACGGTTTAGCCCCGCAAAGCACTGCTCCTCAAAATAGGCGTAATTGTCCTTCCCGTCGGGTGCTTCGAAATGAGGAAGCTGGGTGTGGCCGAACTCAAAGTCGTAATGGCACCGCTCGGCGATTTTTACCGTGTTGTCGATCGCTTCGGGGACCTGAGGAAAGAGGGCCCGCATTTCCTCCTCGCTTTTGAGGTAGAACTCGTCCGTTTCAAAGCCCATCCCGGTTTCCTCGCCCACCGTCTTGTTGAGCTGGATGCACAAAAGGACGTTTTGAATCCGGCTGTCCTCTTTGGTCAGGTAGTGGGCGTCGTTGGTAGCCGCCAGCGGGATGCCGGTTTCTTTGGAAAGACGGAGAAGGTCCGGCAGGATACGGGTCTGCTCGGGAATGCCGTGATCCTGGATCTCGAGGTAATACCGGCCCTCGCCAAAAACCGACCGGTACCACAGCGCGGTCTTTTTCGCCCCCTCGTAATCCCCGCGCAAAAGCGCCCGGGGGATTTCTCCCGCCAGGCACGCGGACAGGCAGATAAGCCCCTCGTGATGCTGTTCGAGAAGTTCCCGGTCCACCCGCGGCTTTGTATAAAATCCTTGCGTATGGGCCAGGGACACCAGCTTGATGAGATTCTGGTACCCAACGGCGTTTTCGCACAAAAGCACCAGATGGTACCGTTCGTCGTCAAACCCGTGGACTTTGTCGAACCGGGTACGGGCCGCCACGTAGACTTCGCAGCCGATGATGGGCTTGACCCCGTGCTTTTTGCAGGCACGGTAAAAATCCACGGCGCCGTACATGACGCCGTGGTCGGTGATGGCCACCGCCTTTTGCCCCAGGGCGGCGGCGCGCTCGGCCAGCTGCTCGATACGGCAGGCGCCGTCGAGCAAACTATATTCGGTATGAACATGAAGATGGCAAAAGCTCATCGGCGTTCCCTTCCTTTTTCCTGCTTGTCCGATTTTTCCCGAAGCTCCAGCGCCATGGTATGCAGCCGCCTGAGCCGGTGGTTGACCCCTGAGCGGCTGATGGGCACGGATAACTGTTCGCCCAGCTCCCGCAGGGAAAGCTCCGGGTTATTCAGCCGCAGACGGGCCAGCTCCATCAGATCCTCCGGCAGGGACGAAAGTCCTTTCTTTTCGGCAATCAGCCGGATGTCCGCAATCTGCTCGGCGGCAGCGGCCACGGTCTTGTCGATGTTGGCGCTGTCGCAGTTAAGCCGGCGGTTGGCGTTGTTGCGCAGGTCCTTGTAGATTTTGATGTTCATGATGGAGAAGGCGGATTGGACCGCTCCCGTCAAGGTCAGAAAATCCTCAATGGCCTCGCTTTCCTTAAAGTATAGCACATAACCGCCCTTGCGCGGAATCATTTTCGCCGCCAAAGAGCATTCGGCCAAGAGCAGCTGCAGATCGCAGGCCAGGTTATAGAAAGGAACGTAAAGCTCCAGATGATATTCCTTTTCCGGGTCGGCCAGCGCCCCGCAGGATAGAAACGCCCCCCGAAGGAACGCGCCCGGGCAGCCTTCCTCTTCGAGTACCGCCCGGTTGATGCGCAGGCTGACCCGCCCTGGCGCGTGGCCGAAGCAGCCCAGCGCCGCTTCCCGGTCCTGCGCCTGTTCCACCGATGCGTTCAGGAACCGGCCGGCCGCCGGCCCGCCCACCGCCTCTACCGTCACGGGAACACCCGTTACCGCCTGTGTCATCTGCTGATACCGGCGGGCGGTGTGTTCGTTTTCGGTGAGCAGGGCGATTTTTTCTCCCTGAAAGGCACGGCCGAACAGTAGCAGGCCGTAGCATTCTGCTTTGCTCAAAGCCGGGGAATCGCAGGGCAGGGAACAAAGCTCTTCCTTGACCGATGCGGAAAAAGACATGGGGCACTTCCTTTCTCGCCGTCCCATTCGGCATGGACCGGGAAATACGGGCGGCATAACGTCCGGATATAGAGAGGGCCGCCCCGCTTGTCCGGCCGGCCGCCGTAACGAGGGCGGGGCGATGGGCAGAAAGCGGGACGGTCGGAGGAATGATACCATTCGTGATTTCAGGCAAACCTGGACCGGATGGCTAGGATCGGGAAAATGAGGAAACCACAGGGGCTTGCCGCGAACCGGTCCTTACGGCTTTTTAATGTCCCGGTGGTTGACGGTGACCCGTTTGCCGTCCTCCAGCAGGTGCTGGTAGAGAAGCTCGGCGATGGTAACCGACCGGTGCTTGCCGCCAGTGCAGCCGATGGCCACCACCAGCTGGCTTTTGCCTTCGTTGATGTAAAGAGGGAGCATATAGTCAATCATACTAAAAAGCCGCTCCACAAAGCCCTTGGTTTCCTTGCACTGCATGACGTAATCGCGCACCGGCTTGTTAAGCCCGGTTTGGTTTCGCAGCTCGTCGATGTAAAAGGGATTGGGCAGGCAGCGCACGTCGAACACCAAGTCCGCCTCGCTGGGGGAGCCGTACTTAAACCCGAAGGACATCACGTGAATGAGCATCCCCTGGGAAACGTCCCCCGCGAAAAGGCCGGTGATGCGCTCGCGCAGCTGGGCGGGGGAGAGGTAAGAGGTGTCGATGATATAGTCGGCACTGGCGCGCACGGCGGAAAGAAGCTGCATTTCCGTCTCAATGGCCTGCTCCACGGAGCTGTTTTCATCCGTGGCCAGTGGATGGCGGCGCCTGGTTTCCTTGTACCGGCGCTCGAGCACCTCCGGCTGGGCCTCTAAAAACAGGATTTTATAGCTGCCGTGCTGCTTTAATTCGCTTAGGCCTTCGAAGAAGGCATTGAACAGCTTGCCGCCCCGGGTGTCCATGACCATGGCGACCTTGGAAAATTTGTCCGCCGACTGCATACACAGCTCGGCGACCTTCGCCACCAAAGCGGGCGGAATGTTGTCCATGCAGAAAAAGCCGATGTCCTCCAAGGCATCCATGGCCCGGGATTTTCCCGCGCCGGACAAGCCGGTTACGATGATGAATTCCATTTCCTTACTCCTTCTGACCGATGTGCTTGACCTCACATTCCAGCGGTACCCCGCATTCCTGCAGGACGGTGCGCTGAATGTGGGCAATCAGCTGCAATACGTCCCGGCAGCTGGCCTGCCCGACGTTAATGATGAATCCCGCGTGCTTTTCGCTCACCATAGCGTCCCCGATCCGGTACCCCTTGAGCCCACACTGCTCGATTAGCCCTCCTGCAAAATACCCGGGCGGACGCTTGAACACGCTGCCGGCACTTGGGTATTCCAGCGGCTGCTTTTCCTTGCGGCGGGACAGATAATCGTCCATCTGGGCGCGAATCTGGTCCTTATTGCCAGGGGTGAGGGTCAACTCCAAGGAAGTGATCACGTAGTCCGAATCGGTGTAAGCGCTTCGTCGGTAGGAAAGCTTCAGATTCTCGCCGGAGAACGCGCCCAGCCTGCCGTCTGGCGTAATGTGGGTGCAGCGGGTGAGCACCTGCTTCATTTCCCCGCCGTAGGCTCCCGCGTTCATATAGGCAGCACCCCCGGCCGAGCCGGGAATCCCCCATGCAAACTCGAGACCCGACAGCCCGTTTTCCAGCGCGAACAAGCAAAGCTTTGCAAGGCTTATCCCCGCGCCGCAGCGGATCGTATGGGGCCCTGCCAGCGTAAGGCCGCCGAATCCGTCGTCAATGTGTACCACCACGCCGCGGATCCCCTCGTCGGACACCAGCAGGTTGGATCCCTTGCCGATCACCGTGACCGGGACTTGCGCTTCCCGGCACAAAGCAAGAATCTCACCAAGCTGGGCCTGGTCCTTGGGTGAGGCGAACAAATCGGCGGGCCCGCCGATTTTAAAGGTGGTATGCAGGCGCATGGGCTCGTTTTGTTGTACCGGACATCCGGTGGCGAGAAGGTTCTCCAAAAGGATGTCAAGCGTCATAGAGTCCTCCATTTCCATTGATGTGGTACTCCTATTATACCATTACTCGCTGTCAAATAGAAGAAAAAACGGGCAGGAATTGTGCAATCGGCGGTTTTTCCTCTCAAAAGCGTCCAAACTGCCGCCTTGCGTTAGGAAAAGGTTGATTTCAATGGATTCCTTATGCTATAATCAATATGAATACTTATGCTGCTTTTTGGAGAGTTTTGTTTGCCGCCGGGTCCCGGCGGATTCGTTTGTAGGAGTGTGAACCAAATGGCAAATACCAACGACCTTTGTATGCATTGTATGCAGCCCAATAACGGGAATACAGTCTGCCCGCACTGCGGCTATCAGGAACATCCCCAGCAGCCGCCTCTGCTTCCTCTTCGTACCCTTTTGCAGGACCGGTACGTGGTAGGAACGGTCCTCTCGGAAAACGGGGAGGGCGCGTCTTACATCGGGTGGGACAAGGTGCTCAATTCCTCGGTGGTGATCCGGGAATTTATGCCCGCCACCATCGCCCAGCGCGCCGGTGAACTGCAGGTAGCGCCTATGAACGGCAGCGAAGCGCTTTTTGACGCCTTGCGCCGAGAGTTTATCGGCCTTTCCCGCTCCCTTGCCCGCATGCGCGACATTCCCGCCCTCATCCCGGTCTATGATATTTTTGAAGTAAACGGCACGGCTTATTCCGTATCCGAGCATATCGACGCGGTGCCTTTGACCGATTGGCTCTCCCGCCGGGGCGGGCACATCGGCTGGGAAGTGGCACGTCCGCTGATTATGCCGGTTATTGCAGCCTTGAGCGCCCTGCATTCGGCAGGGGTGCTTCACTTGGCCATTTCACCGGAAAACTTGTTGGTGGACAGCCGCGGCCGTTTTCGGCTGACTGGATTTTCCGTCAATGCGGCTCATCTGGCGCACACCCCGCTGGCGCCCCAGTTCATGCCCGGCTTTGCCGCCTATGAGCAGTATGCCGCCAGCGATACCAGCGGAACCTGGACGGATGTGTACGGCATCTGCGCGGTGCTCATGTACCTGCTCACCGGCGTCATTCCCAAGGAAGCGCCCAAACGGGTAGGCAACGAGCGGCTGCTGGTGCCTTCTTCGGTGGCAAGCGCCATCCCGGCAAACGTGGCCACCGCTATGGCCAAGGGCATGCGCTTTGACTATGCGGCCCGAACCCGGACGGTGGAGCAGCTTCGCGACGAGCTCTCGGTTTCGGAAAACGTAACGGGCGTGCTCAAAGAGCTGGAAAAGGAAGAAAAAAGCTATCAGAAGGAGCCGGAGAAACCAAAAAAGAAATCCTTTTTGGAAAAGCTGCAGGGAAACCGGCCGTTGGTAGTCACCCTGCTGATCGCCGCCATCGTGCTGCTGCTTGCCTGCGTAGGGCTGGGCATTGCCCTGGCGATGAACGGCGTTGCGTCTTCGGGAACCTCATCCACCGTCAGCACGGTTTCCATGGCGGACCTGACCTCTTCGCTTGCCAATTCCGAGCTTTCCAGCAACGACGTGCTCTATTCCAAGAAGGCGCCCGATACGGTGGGCCAGAATTACCTGAGCATCAAGAACCGCACCGACCTGTGGCCTTATGTCAAGCTGCAGCTAGCCGGCGAAGTGTTTGACGATACGGTTCCGGCCGGCGTCATCATCAAGCAGGAGCCGGAAGCGCTGACGCCCATCCAGGACGGGGCGGAAGTCAAAGTATATATCAGCAAGGGCCCCTACCAGAAGTCGCTGACCGATGTGACCAGCATGGACGTGGTGGACGCGGTGGCGGACCTTTCGTCCCAGGGCTATAAATGCGTGGTGATGCGCCAGGAAAGCGCGTCGGTGCCGGAAAACCGGGTCATTACCACCGACCCCAAGCCCAGGACCACGCTGGAATACGGCGCGGAAGTTGTCCTCTATATCAGCGAAGGGGCGGCGCAGAGTACGCCTGCGTCTTCTTCGGAGCCGCCCGCTTCCTCCGGCGGTGCATCTTCCTCCTCAAGCAGTGCCTCCTCCGCTTCTTCTTCGGAACCGGATGCGGTTGGATAATCGTTTGCTTCCTTTGGAAACGCCGGCATACTTGTCGGCGTTTCTTCTATTTTTTCGGACAAAAGAGCAAGAAAATTTTCCATGGCAAATGCTTGTATAATACATACTGAAATGGTATGCTTAATTTGCATAAAATATCCGCATTCGCCGCATGAGGGCGGGGAATGGAGGGTACCATAATATCGTCAATCGCAGCTGTTTTTGGCGTTTGTACCGGGGCGCCGGAGAAAACCAGGTTTGCGAGAAGAAAGGACCGATGAAACGAATGGATAAGTCTTTTAAAGTAACGGAGTGTGTCACTTGGGTCGGCAAAATTGATCATGAGCTGCAAACCTTTCATGGGGACGAGCTGTCCACCCAGCGAGGTTCTTCTTACAACGCCTACCTGGTTCGGGGGGAAAAGACCGCGCTCATTGATACGGTTTGGACGCCCTTTGCCCATGAGTTTGTAGAGAACCTGAAGTCGGTGATTGATCTTAAGGATATCGACTATGTGATCGCCCTGCACGGCGAGTGTGACCACAGCGGCGCGCTGCCGGAGCTGATGCGGGAGATTCCGAACACCCCGGTTTACTGTTCGGTCAACGGCGTCAAGTCTCTCAAGGGCCTCTATCATGCCGATTGGGACCTGCACCCGGTCAAGACCGGCGATACGCTGGATTTAGGCGGCGGCAAGGTGTTTACCTTTGTGGAAGCGCGTATGCTTCACTGGCCGGATAACATGATGGCCTATTTGCAGGACGAAAAGATCCTGTTCTCCACCGACGTGTTCGGCCAGCATTTGGCGAGCGAAGCCATGTATAACGACCTGACCGACACCTCTTCCATCTATTACGAAGCGAAGAAGTATTACGCCAACATCGTCGCCCCCTTCTCCAAGATGGCCAAGCTCAAGCTCCAGGAAGTGGCGAAGATGAACCTGCCTATCGACATGATCTGCCCGAGCCACGGCGTCATCTGGAGGGACAACCCTGCCCAGATCGTCGAGAAGTACATGGAATGGGCCGACGATTACCAGGAGAATAAAATCACCATTCTGTATGACACCATGTGGAACTCCACCCGCCGCATGGCCGAGGCCATTGCCGAGGGCGTCAAACGGGCGGACCCGGAGGTAAAACTGGTGGTTAAGAGCACCTCCAAGCACGACAAGAACGACATCCTCACCGACGTATTCGATTCCAAGGCCGTCCTGGTGGGCTCGCCCACGGTGGTCAACGGTATCTTATCCTCGGTGGCCGCCGAGCTGGACCTGATCCGGGAAATGCACCCGGTGGGCAAAAAGGCCGCTGCCTTCGGCAGCTACGGCTGGAGCGGCGAGTCTCCCAAGGTATTGGCGGAGCACCTGGAAAAAGCGGGCTTTGAGATTGTTTGCGACGGGCTGAAGGTCAACTGGGTGCCGGATGAAGCGGCTTTGCAGCAATGCGTGGAGTTCGGGGCGAACTTTGCAAAATTAGTCAAATAAACACCTTGATTCGGAGAGGGAAGGGAACATGCAAACGCAGTGTGTTCCCTTTTCTGCGTTTTTTAGACAGGAGGGACCGTATGAAATTCCAGGAGAAAACCGCATTTGTGGCCCAGTGCACGAAAACCGTCAGCGCCGTCTACGACCACCTGACCACCCTGCCGGGAGTGCCGCTGTCCGCGCTGCCCGGTACCGCCGCCCTCATCGTTGTGGACCTGGTCAACGGCTTTGCGAAAGAAGGCGCTATGTACAGTCCCCGGGTGGAGGCGCTGATTTCACCCACCGCCGCCCTTGCCAGGCAGTTTCTTGAGACGGGGCGGCCGGTGCTGGCGCTGAATGACTGCCACACGAAAGACAGCCCCGAGTTTTCCGCTTATCCGGTCCACTGCCTCAAGGGAGAATGGGAAAGCGAGCTGGTGGAGGAGCTGAAAGCCCTTTCCATCCCGGTGATCGAAAAAGCTTCCACCAACGGCATGCAGGAGCCCGCCGTGCTTGCTTGGCTCAACGGCAATTCGGAGACGGATACCTTTGTGGTCACCGGGGACTGCACCGACATCTGCGTGCAGCAGTTTGCCATCGGGCTGAAAACCCATTTTACCCGGCAAAACCGGCCGGTTCGGGTGCTCGTTCCGGTGGACCTGACCGATACCTATGATCTAGGGCTGCACGGGGCGGATTTTACCGCTGCCGCCGCCCTCTACAACATGGAGGTCAATGGCGTCGAGCTGTGCGCCGCCATTGCAGATGACACAGCAAAGGAGAAAACGCCATGAACGAAGGACGCAAGCGCAACCTGACCATGCTCACCGACTTTTATGAGCTGACCATGGCCAACGGTTATTTTCAAAACGGGTTTGCGGACCGGATTGCTTATTTCGACCTGTTTTTCCGCAAGGTTCCCGACGGAGGGGGCTTCGCCATCATGGCGGGGCTCGAGCAGCTGATCGACTATTTGAAGGATCTGCATTTCACCGAGGAAGACATTGCTTTTCTGCGCGGCAAAGGCATCTTTGACGAAGCGTTTTTGCAGTTTCTTCGAAACTTTTCCTTTTCCTGCGACGTCTGGGCAGTGCCGGAGGGTACGCCCGTGTTTCCCCATGAGCCCATCGTCACCGTCCGCGGACCGGTAATCCAAGCCCAGTTTATCGAGACGATGGTGCTTTTGGCCATTAACCATCCTTCCCTCATTGCCACCAAAGCAAACCGCATCTGCCGGGCGGCAAAGGGACGGCCGGTGATGGAGTTCGGCTCCCGCCGGGCGCAGGGGTACGATGGGGCGGTATACGGTGCCAGGGCCGCCTACATCGGCGGCTGCGTGGGAACGGCGTGTACCATTTGCGAGCGGGATTTCAGCATCCCCGCCCTGGGTACTATGGCCCATAGCTGGGTGCAGATGTTTGACAGCGAGCTTTCCGCCTTCCGCGCCTATGCCCGGGCCTATCCGGACAGCTGCACTCTTTTGGTGGACACCTATCATACCCTCAAATCCGGCATTCCCAACGCCATCCGGATTTTTCAGGAAGAGATTCTTCCCCGGGGCTTCCGCCCTGCCGGCGTGCGTATCGACAGCGGGGATATCACCTACCTGTCCAAAAAAGCCCGTAAAATGCTCGATGAGGCAGGGTTTCCAGACTGCAAGATCGTCGCCTCCAATTCCCTGGATGAGCTGATTATCCAGGACATGCTGCTGCAAGGAGCCAAGGTAGATTCCTTCGGCGTGGGCGAGCGGCTGATTACCGCGGCTTCCACTCCCATCTTCGGCGGAGTCTATAAGCTGGTGGCGGTGGAAGAGGAAGGCGAGATCGTTCCCAAGATCAAGCTCAGCGAAAACGTCACCAAGATCACCACCCCAGGCTTTAAGACAACCTGGCGGCTTCTTGACCGGGATTCGGGCAAAGCCATCGCGGACGTGGTCACCGGGTTTGAGGAAAACATCGACGACAATCAGCCTTATACCATCTTTGACCCGGAGCATACCTGGAAACGAAAGACCGTGACAAACTTCGTGGCCCGCCAACTGCTGGTTCCGGTGTTTGAGCAGGGAAAGTGCGTCTATGCGAGTCCTTCAGTGGACGAGATCAAGGCCTATTGCGCCGGGCAGATCGGTACTCTTTGGGACGAGGTTCTGCGTTTTGAAAATCCTCACGAATATTATGTGGATCTGTCACAGCAGGTCTGGGAACAAAAACAGCGGCTGCTGGCAGAATATCATGCATAAATTTCTTTGAAAAAGGGGTTGCAAAGGGAAAAAACAGATGCTATAATGTGTACAAATTTAGTATATAAAAAGGAGCGCGAGTATCATGAGCAAGACCTTACGCGTTTTTAAATGTGAGCACTGCGGCGACCTGATTGAGTTGCTGGATGGGAAGGTCACTCCTGTCTGCTGCGGGGAAAAGATGAAGGAGATTGTGCCCGCGGCGGTGGAAGCGGCTACGGAGAAGCACATTCCGGTGTATGAAAAGGACGGTGACGTCATCCACGTGTCGGTGGGCGAGGTGGAGCATCCCATGACCGAGGCCCATTCCATCGAATACATCTGGGCGGTGTTTGACAACCGTGTGGAGCGGGTCCATGTATGTCCCGGCGAAAAGCCCCAGGCGGACTTTCTGGTAGGCGACCATCCTTTCACCCTCTATGCCTATTGCAACCTTCACGGCCTTTGGGTTAACCAATAACAAAGGGCGTATAAAAAGGAGCAGCCCGGCGGCAACTGCCGCCGGGCTGCTCCTTTTTTATTTTCGCCGTCTGCGGGCCACGCTGTCCTCCAAGTCAAATTTTTTCTTCAGTTGGGCCAGGGACTTGGTTTCAATCCGGGACACATAGCTTCTGGAGATTCCAAGCCGTTTGGCCACATCTCGCTGAGTCAGCGGAATCTGTCCGCTTAAACCGTAGCGAAGCTCAATGATGGTGCGTTCCCGCGGTGTCAACGCCTCGAGTATGTATTGCTTCATGCGCTGGGCGCGCATGGAAAGATCTAGGTCATCGAGAATGGTATCGTCGGTTGCAATGACGTCCATCAGGGAAAGGGCGTTGCCGTCCTTATCGGTGTCAATGGGTTCGTTGAGGGAAACGTCCTGTGCGGTTTTCTTTTGGCTGCGAAAAAACATGAGAATTTCATTTGCTATTGGCACCCTGCGGCTCATCGTCCTGTACCCCAGAAACCGGCGGCAGCTCGACCTCTTCCTTGGAGCCGAAGAGATAGACGTGGACGGTTTCCCCGTCCCACACCACCCGCTTGACAAACGCGCGCAGAGCGGCCCGCTTCTGCTCAACGCTCATATTGTCGAAGGTGCCCGCAAAGGAAGACAGCAGATCTTTGAGAAGATCGAATTCCTGCCCCGATAGGGCGTGCTCCATCGAAACCGATTGCAGCGCCTCCATCTGCCGGCGGAAACCTTCCTCTTTCTCGTGCAGTTCGCCGATCTGCCGAAGGATGTAGTCCTCCGCCGGTGTTCCCGCCGCTTTGGAAAGGGAAGAGAGCAGCCCGGTGATCTCCTTCTCGTTCTCGTCGATCAACTTGCGCAGCCGGGCAAGCTCCCCCTCGTATTCGGTTCGGCTGCCCAGGAGGACCTTTTCCGCGTCGGCCAGCTCCGACAGGAACGCGTCCGGGTCGGCGGACAGCTTTTTGATTTCCCCCGCCACCAGCTCGTCCAGAGCGTTTCCATTGGGGTTTTTCATGTTGCAAAGCTGGCAGCGGCTTTTTTCCTTGGTCTCGCACAGGTAACTGTAAATCAGCTCGCCCTTGGCGTTTTTTCGCTTGGAGAGCTTCGGGCGCAGGTAGCCGCCGCAGTTCGCGCAGAAAAGCAGGCCGGAAAGGAGCGCGGTGTTGCTTTTCGGCTTGCGGTAGGATTTTGACTTGTTGTGGTTCAAAAGCGTCTGCACCCGGATCCAGTCCCCGCTGCTGATGATCCCCTCATGTTTGCCCACGGCGATGATCCAGTCAGTCAGGTTTCGCAGCTCGTTTGCCTTGCCGGGCTTTTGGATGGTCTTGTTGTAGGCCATTACCCCATGGGCGCCGTCGAAGGCGGATTTCGGGGAGAAAAGCTCTCCCTCGTTTTGCTCGAAATATTGATACGCCGCCTCGTCCGCCGTCAAATAGACCGGGTTTGAGAGGATGTTCTTGATGGAAAACCGGGTAAACGCCTTCCCATTTTTTGTCTGGATTCCATTTTGCAGCAGGTAGGTCTCGGTTTTCGTCAGCGACCCCGTTTCCAGAAACTTAGCGAAGATGACCCGCACGAGTTCGGATTCCTCCGGGATTTGGGTCAGCTGATACATTCGTCGAGTCTTGCCGTCCACCGTCACCCGGTCCACCGGCTCGGAGACGTATCCCGTGGGCGTCACGCCGCCCAGCCACCGCCCGGTTTTCGCTAGCTCCTGCATGTTGTCCCGGATGCGCTCGGCGATGGTTTCCCGCTCCAGCTGGGAGAAAACGGAGGCAATGTACATCATGGCCCGGCCCATGGGGCTTTGGGTATCGAACTGTTCCTTGATGGAGACAAAGCTGATAGAAAGGGCATTTAAGTCCTCGATCAGCTTGGCAAAATCCCCGATGTTGCGGCTGATCCGGTCGAGCCGATAGCAGACCACCGCTTTAAAACGGTGCTCCTTCGCCTGCTTCATCATCACCTTGAACTGGGGCCGTTCGGTCGTGCCGCCGGAAAATCCCTCGTCCTCAAAGACCAGAATATTTTCTTCCTCTACGCCGGGGAAATGGGCGAAGATATATTGCCGGCAGAGCTCGATCTGGTTTTCGATGCTTTCGCCCTTGCCGGTGAACTTGGATTTTCTCGAATACACCGCGATTGTTTCCGCGTTCCCTTTCACAGCCGATCACTCCTTTGCGATGATATAATATATTATAATTATATCATTATGTCTCAATATTTACAAGGAGTCAAAACAGAATTGCGACATCGCGTCAAGTAGTAAAAACAGACTTTTATCTAACAATAAGAGGAAACAAGCCTGAGTTCCTTGTTCCCTCTTATTGTTGTGAGTATACTTGATTTTTTACTTCCTATTTCAGAAGACTTTCCTTCTTTTCGAGAATCGCAGCTGCAGCCACACAAGCCGGATAGTCACAAAACTTTGCTCCGGCGAACTTGATTTCTTTCGCATATGCTGCGACATTTTTTGCATTATCTATGTCAAAGATTTGTGTTCCTTTCTCAGATTCCGCCAAACGGATTAAGCTGTCGATCGGCATAATATCCGCTTCCAGCTCGTCAAGGTATTTTGCGGCTAAGGAAAAATCAAAATGAAATATAAAATAGGGTGGAAGGCCGGATCATAAACCGGCCTCCCTGTGTTAATAAGCTCAGACACACGGGAAATACCCACCGTATTTTTCAAAGATTTGATGAATTTCATCCATTTTTTCTGGAGGTATCCCTATATAAAGATCTTCATCATTTAGTCTAATAATCCGACGTGCATCACGAGAAATACAAAAATATTTATCATCAAAGCGAACGGATATTTCAGACGTAAAATTAACATAATACTTTTCCGGAAGAGCCCATTTCCCCTCTAGAATGTTCCTTATCTGTTCCGATTCTTCTTCGGCCAGCGTTTGGGTGATATGTGTCTGTATGCCAGGCCCTTCATCGTGAAATTCAAGAACTGCTTGGGCTCCCGGCTCGATATGGATTTTTTCTCCCATCAAGTAATAGCCCCCTATCCCTGCCAGAATCACCGCTGTAATACACGCCAGTACAATACCTACTACTTTCAGCTTCTTCATTTTTCCCCCAATATTCGCTTTCTATATTATTTGCTTGAGAGCAAGGCAGGAAAGGCCGGATCATAACCGGTCTTCCCTGCGCGTCAATAGGCTCAGACACACGGAAAATATCCACCATATTTCTCAAAGATTTGATGGATTTCATTCAAATCTTCCTGAGATATTCCAATATACAGATCTCGATCATTCAAACGTATAATACGGCATCCTGTGTAACAAAAACAAAAATATTTATCACCAAAGCGTATGGATACATCATCGCCAAAGAGAGCAACATACCTTTCTGGAAGAGCCCACTTTCCCTCCAGAATATTCCTTATTCGCTCCGCTTCTTCGTCGGTCAGCGTTTGAGTGATATGTGTCTGTATGCCAGGCCCTTCATTGTCAAATTCAAGAATGGCCTGTGTTCCTGGATTAATATGAATTTTTTCTCCCATCAGGTAATAGACGCCTATCCCTGCCAGAATCACCGCTGTAATACACGCCAGTACAATGCCTGTTACTTTCAGCTTCTTCATTTACTAGGCCGCCCTTCATTTCTTTTTGCTCATCCAAACACACGGAAATGTCCAAAATTCGGAATGCATCTCGCGACTGGTTCGCCATAGACAAAGTATTTTTTCTCATAGTAATAAATCTGAAAATAACCGGGATCTTCTAATGGTGATATCCGTGCTACTTCTTTTTTGCTGATCGGCATTTGCGTGTAGCTCACGCCACCCGTACAGGCCAGCACGTGCTGGGCAGTCATTCTGGAAAAGGCCCAGGCCACGTTGCTTCCCTCTATGCCCTGCCCTCCGTCACAGCTGAACAGATAAACCATTTTGTTGATCGGCTTATAGCGCAGCTGAAGAATTTCGGAAACACTCATCGATTCATTGAAAAACCAAAGTATGCCGGGGCCACCATGCAGGTAAAGATAGACATAGTCGATATCCCCACGCATATCATCCCATTTTTTCTTAAACTCTTCTTTGGTAAGTACCGGCCTTAAGCGCACATTGCTGTCGTTTACATCAAAGTACGGAGAATTCATTACTTGTTGCGTAAAGTCTGCCCCAGGCCTTGTATAGTAGAATACCCACGTGGTCCCGTATCCATCCGGGTCGATACACATGACAGGATTATTGGAACAGTAGGCAAACAGGTTGTTGCCAAGAACCACATGGCCACTTTCCAAGTATCGATCAGCATTGATGAATCTGCCGATCTCAGGATCATAATATCTGGAATTGAGGTAGTAAAGGCCAGATTCGGTATCATAGTAATACCCCCGGTAGCGGAAGGGGTTGAGTGCGCCAAGGGTGAGGCGCATCGTCCCGGAGATGGACATATCCCCGCCCCAGGCATTGTACCTGTATTCTACCACCTGGTTGCCGTTGCTGTCCAGAATCCCAATGATGTCACCCTGGAGATTCTTGACGTAGTAGTAGCTTTGCCCATTCCACTTCAGCCCCAGCAAACTTCCGTTGTCGTCATAGAGGAAGTCGAGGCGGTCGCTGCCGGTAATCTGGGTGAGGATCGTCGACCCATTGAGATAGTATTCGGTCGTCACCCCGTTTACCACCTTTTGGGTCCGGATTCCGCTGTCATTGTAGCGGTAGCTTGCCGTAGTTCCCGCCTTCGAGAAGCTTGCCAGCTCCCGGCCGTGCTGCCAGGTGAAGGTCATACCGTCCCGGTAGGTGAGCGGATTGCCGATCTGGTCGTAGGTAATATCCTGCCCGTCGTAGTTCGTCAGCTTGTCCTTCCAGTTGGGATCATCATAGCTGTAGATTACCTGTTCAACAACCTGCGTTTCATTGCCCATGATCAAATCATAGTAATCTTTTCTGATAAGATTCCCGCCGCTATCATACGCATAGCCTTCGCCCCAAAGAGTCACGTAGTCAAAGGCCAGAGTCAACTGCCCCAGCTCGTCGTATTCATAACGGTGAATGCGGGTTCCGTTCTTTTGGATTTCCGTAATGTTCCCCAGCTCGTCATAGGTATAGGCCAGGGTATCATTCCCGTTTTGCACCGA
>NZ_JBBMFD010000029.1:0-25478 GCF_040096205.1 Solibaculum intestinale
CCCCCCCCCCCCCCGCTTTCCGTTTTCCCATTTAATAAAAGCCTTCTTTGGAATGAGGTTTTTTCTCCGGGCTGGATGGACTATCCGAAGTTGACGGCACCATTAAAAATGCAACCCAAACCAAAACGCGGCGGACAGCGAAGGCTCCTTCGCTGTCCGGCGCGTTTTCCTGTTTTACAAAAGCGGCTTTCTTCCCGCTTAAAAGAGGCCAAACCGCTTTTTGGCGTAGAAAGGGGTCACCTTCTGAGCCGCGTCCCGGCCAAAGTTCTCGGAATATGGCACCAAGTCGAGTAACTTATCCTTGAGATGAGGAGCTGCCGCCTCTGCAATTCCTTCAAACAGGTCCTTGCGCGAAATTTCCTCAAAGTCCACAATCATCAGGTAGCTCTCTTCCCCATCCTTCACCATCTGCTGCAGATAGGCTTTCTGCACCCCTTTCTGTGTTTTCAGATATTCCTTGACCGCTTCCACCAGTTCCTTGGGGTATTCCTTGGGTTCCCCCAGCAGCACCTTGGTATCCTTCTTAACCATATGGGGCATCGCTTTCCCGTTGAGCTTTGCCAGCTGGCTACGGGGTACTTGGACGTTCTCCTCAAAGGGATTGACGGCGATGCCGGCGGCACCCTTTTCGGAGGATAAAATCAGGGTACAGTAATCCTCCAAGGTCAGAATCATGGACTTCGGCGTCTTACCGCCCGGCCATTTTCCCTTTTCCAGGGCTTCCTCGTCGGTAAAGGCGGGGAAATAAGCCACCTTGTCCGGAGTATGGATCAAAAGGAACCGGATACGCACGTCATCCGTTACCGGCATGCTTTCGCCGCTGGTCCCCTGTCCTTTGGCCGAAACCGGTTCCATCTCCACCGGGGCGAGCAGCTTCGCCTGCTTGAGCGCTTCCAGGAACACCTGCTCCTCCAGCGCGCCGGCGGACTGTTTGAGGGTACGCATGGTCCCACGCAGCTTCGGATTGCGGACAGGTTCGTTTTCATTGAATACTTTCATGGTTCTTTTCCCTTTCCTTTGGCTTTCACTTGCTATCATTGCATGGACTTCGCATTATGTTTTGATTGGCGGCATATTTTTGAGGCCGGGCTCGTAATCAATGGTCAGAACCATGAACCCGCTGCCGCAGATCTAGATATATAAATAATTATACCATATCTTTCGCATTTCTTCCACGGTTGCCATTCCCTTTCTCAAGGTGTGCTTAAAAGCCGGGAGGGCTTTTTCTGCTTCCCGGCATTGCAACGGACTTTCTCATATGGTAAAGTAAAGGCAAAGAGCATTTGGGAGGCACCGCCTATGATGAAAAGGGATATTCTGCTCGTAATCCTAATTTCCCTCGTGGTTTACAACGCCGTTCCTTTGATCAACCTCCTTTTCCCCGCCTCCGTCCTCTACACCTTTCTGACCGACTTATGGATTCTGAACGCCTTCTTTTCTCTGGTTTGCCCGATTTTCTTCTGTAGAAAATACGGCTTCCAATTTTGGATTTCCTTTGTAATTTGCGCTATGTTTCTTGTTACCATGTTTCTCTTTTATAATGCTTCGGCTTTTCTCTTCTTCGTCATCTATCTGGTCCTGTCGCTCATCGGCTGCGGCATCGGAGCCGGGCTTCACCGCCTAAAACGGCGTAAAAAAGCAGAAAACGCCGCCGACTGTATGCCAAAAGAATGAAACGCTTCTGTTCACATTCGGCAATACCAAAAAAGTCCGTCTGACAGGAAGAAATTCCTGTCAGACGGACTTTTTCCCATATAAATCCGTTTAATCGCCAAAGGCAATGCCCATACAGCGGGCAAATTCCACCATCTGATGGTCCTTGGGCACCAGCTTGGTTTTGCCGGCTACCTCGGACAAGGGGTTCTGGGTCACGATGCTGCCGATCTGCGCCACCGCCATACCGTACCGTTCCTCTTTGATGAGCTTGGCGGCCTGCACACCGAACCGGGTCGCCAGCACCCGGTCGTAGGGCGACGGGGAACCGCCCCGCTGAAAATGGCCCGGGACTACTACACGGCTTTCCAAACCGGTGGCCTGCTGGAGCTGGTCGGCAATCCGGTAGGAAACCGACATATACGGCTCGCTTGCCCGGAAGGCGGCCCGCTCCTTGCCCTTCATGGCCGCTTCCCGCAAGTTCATGGCTCCTTCTGCCACCGCGATGATGGAAAATTTGCGCTTTTTTACACGGATGCGCTCCTCCACCGCGTGGACCAGCGCGTCTATGGAATAGGGGATTTCCGGGATGAGCACCACGTCCGCGCCGCCGGCGACCCCCGCATAGAGGGTAAGCCATCCGGCCTTGTTGCCCATCAGCTCAATGACCATGATCCGGCCGTGGCTGTTGGCGGTGGTGTGAATGCGGTCAACCACTTCGGTGGCGATATCCACCGCCGTGTGGAATCCGAACGTCACGTCGGTGCCCCAAATGTCGTTGTCGATGGTTTTGGGCAGGCCGATGACGTTAAGCCCCTCTTCCGAAAGGAGATTGGCGGTTTTGTGGGTACCATTGCCGCCCAGGGTCACCAGGCAGTCCAGCTTCATCTTACGATAGTTTTGCTTCATAGCCGCAACCTTGTCCACATTGTCCTCTTCGATCTTGCGCATGTTGCGGTAAGGCTGGCGGGAGGTTCCCAGAATGGTGCCGCCTAAAGTGAGAATGCCGTCGAAGTCCTCCCGGCGCATCTCCTTGTAATTGCCTTCAATGAGTCCCTTATACCCGTCGGCGATGCCCACGATTTCCACATCGAACAGGTTGTACGCCGAATGAACCACGCCGCGGATGGCGGCATTGAGGCCCGGACAGTCGCCACCGCTGGTCAGAATTCCCACACGTCTTTTCATTGCAATCCCCTTTTCCGAAACATCCCTGTTTTTTACCGCAGATGCGCGGTGCTGTTATGCCGGTAAAGTACCGGTGTTCCTTCCTTGGAAAGCCGCAGGTCGGTGATCCCGCCCCGGTTGATCCGAAAATCCACCTGGGCGAAGGTTTCCACCGGCAGCCCCAGCCACCAGCAAATGGCGGCGTTGACCACGTCGGCATGGGTAACCACCAGCACCGTTCCCTCCACCAGCTTGTCGATCCGGTGCAGGTAACCGGTGATGCGGTTAAAGAGCATCCGCCGGCTTTCCGCCCCCGGGTACACGATCCAGTCAAGGGGGTCGCCCTTGCGGGGCAGCTCCAAAAGCCGGGCCTCCTGGGGCAGCATTTCCGCCGCCTGGCCGTTGCTCTGCTCACGCAGCATATGGGTGATGATAGGCTTGCTGCCCAGCTTCTGCCCGATGATCTGGGCGGTCTGGGAAGCACGCAGCAAGTCGCTGCTGAAAAATTCGAAGCTATGGTCGCCCAGCATCACTGCAATCGCTTGGGAAACCAGGTTTGCCTGCCGTCTTCCCTTGCGGGACAGCGGCATATTTGACCAGCCTGCTGTAATCTCCATGCCCGCCGGATGTTCCATCTTTCCATGCCGGACCAATACCAACCGTTTCATATTGCCGCCTCCTGTCGTTTTCGCGTGAATGGGTTGACGACGGAGCACACCAACCAGTATGTTCCGTTTCGCCTGAGTCTAATCGCCGGTTACGCCCGTCGCGCTCCCGTCTTTTCCCTTTGTCTGGAAAGGCCGTAGCCGCCGAAGGTACGCATCTCGGAATTTTGAATGTAGGTATACAGATCGTCAAACAGCTCGTTTAGCTGTATGTCGCTCTCCACCGGGCGCAGCCGTTTCTTTTCCCGCTGCATATTCTTCTGCCACCGCTTGTATTTTCCAGGCGGCAGGTCGTATACTTCAGCAAAGGCGGTATAATAACTTTTCACCGTCTGAAAGCCGTGCTGAGCCGCAATCTGGGCGATGGTCTTATTGGAATCAAGCAGGTCGGGCAGGCTTTTTTTCACCCGCACGGAGTTGATGTACTTGGTCAAAGGCAAGCCCACGCTCAATTTAAAAAGCCGGGACAGATACTGGGAATTGAGCCCCACCATATCCGCCAGCTCGTCCAGCGACCACTCCTCGTTATAGTGTACGTCGATGTGCTCGATGAGATGCTTAATGCGGTCGCTTTCCGCGCTGCGCGGCCCTCTTGCCTGCCGGGTTTCCACCGTCAGATAGTCCACCAGGAACTGGGCCAGCGCACGCAAAAGGGAGTCGGTGCGCAGAAGATAGCCGCTAAGCTTGTTGGACGCCTCGTACACAATGGCAGCCACGAACCGGTACAGGGTGAGCAGCCGTTCCTCCGAGAGGCCGCCGCTGATGACATTGTGAAAATCCAGGCTGGTGATGCCGGGGCAAAGGGATTCGTATTCCTGAAAATCCATCTGCATCAGGGTCATGGCGAAATCCGCCGACTGGTTTTGGATGGAGTGAACCACATAGGGGTTCACCAGGAACAGCACCCCTTTCTTAAGGGTATAGTTCTTGCCCTGAACCGAAAGCTCCCCATTGCCAGCCGCGCAGTATCCCAGCTCCAGACATTTGTGAAAATGCCAGCGGTTGTCGCTTCCAAACCGGACAAATAAATTCAGCGGAATTCCGCCGGTGAAATGAAACAGTTCCCGAAATCCTACCATGTTTGCTTCATCCATCCTATCTATCATTGCGGCCGAACCGGCCGGTTATTGCTTGCACGCCGTTTGTCCCCTCTAACCCGACCATCCCGAATCAACCAGGCCGGACGCTACAAAGAGAAGGGCAATATGAAGCGGATAATACCCGTAAAAGAGCCCTTTGCAGCCTCTTCCCCGCTCCCCATTGTAGCAAAGGAGAAGGGGCAGGGCGAACATCATCATCCACTGGTAATTGAAAAGGAACGGGTCTCCTGTCCCCGTTACAAGGAAGCTAAAAGAGACCAGCAGATACATCAGGCAAAAGGCCAGCCGGTTCTCCCGCAGCCAGACCATCCCCACCCCCAGAAGCAGGAAAGGAAGCCCTCCTTCCACCGCAAACGGACCGGGAAAGAGCCAATAAAGCACTGTTTTCAGCGCAAGAGAATCCGGCAGCAGCGCAAAGAGAGACGGCGCGAAAAAGAAAAGAGAAAAACATCCGAAAAGCCCCGCAAGACGAAGCCACCGCCCTTCCCGGACGGCTTCTTTCGCCCAGTCACCCAGGCACAGGAGCAAGAGAGTGAGAAACAGAGTGGCGAAAATATTATTGTCCACCAAAAGGCCGTCAGGGCGGGGGAAAAACCGGTTTAAAAGCGCATCCAGGAGGAACATGCCCACGCTGCAGCCATAAAGCCGGCCAAGATACCGCAGGCGGCTGCGCGTATGCACAAAGCCCTGAGCCAGCAGAAAGAAAAACAACGGCGCCGACAAACGTCCCAGCCACCGCAGCCACACCGGCGCGCCTGCAAACGCAAAAAACAATCCAATGTGGTCCGCCGTCATCAAAGCCAATGCGATGATTTTGAGCCAAAATCCCGTAAGTCCCGGCCTTCGCTCCATCCATCCCATCCTCTGCTTTTACGGCTTAACCTCAAAATCCTACATAATTTTGTTCATTCTATCGGTATATAATACCACCATCCAGTTCCGTTTTCAACCTTTTTCTTTTTCCATTGCAAGAAACCCCTTCTCATTTCTAAGGGAAAACCGGTTGCTTAAACCGGGCGATTCTGGTATACTAAAAGCCATTCGGGCGCTTGTGATATGGGAGGGAACCAAATATGCCCATTAAAATTCCGGATACGCTGCCGGCGCGCAAGGTGCTGGAGGCGGAAAATATTTTCGTCATGTCCCGGGAACGGGCGGCCAAGCAGGATATCCGGCCGCTGCGGATTCTGATCTTGAATATTATGCCCACAAAAATCGCCACAGAGACTCAACTGCTGCGTTTGCTGGGCAACACGCCGCTGCAGGTGGAGATCGACCTGCTCCAGACGGCCACACACACGCCCAAGAACGTCAGCGCCCAGCATCTGCTGGACTTTTACAAGGTGTTTGACGAGGTACGGGGAAACCGGTACGACGGCTTGATTATCACTGGAGCGCCGGTGGAAAACCTTGCGTTTGAAGAGGTGGATTACTGGCAGGAGCTCTGCGAAATTATGGAGTGGTCGAAAACCCATGTGTTTTCCACCTTTCACATCTGCTGGGGCGGCCAGGCGGGGCTTTATTACCACTATGGAATTCCCAAATACCCGCTGGAGGAAAAGCTCTCGGGTGTTTTCCGCCACCGGGCCACCGGAACGCTGCATCCTCTGGTGCGCGGATTCGACGAGTACTTCTATGCGCCTCATTCCCGCCATACCGGGATCCGCCGGGAGGATGTGCTCAAGCATTCCGAGCTCCAGATCCTGGCCGAGTCTGCCGACGCGGGTGTTTACCTGATTGCCACCGGGGACGGGCGGCAGATTTTCGTGATGGGCCACGCGGAATATGACCGGGAAACCCTGGCAAAGGAATACGAACGGGATTTGAAGCGGGGGCTTCATCCCCGCATTCCCCGCAATTATTTTGTTCAAGACGATCCGCAAACCATTCCTCCCATGATTTGGCGTAGTCACGCAAGCCTTCTTTTTTCCAATTGGCTCAACTATTTCGTCTACCAGCGCACGCCTTTCGACCTGAATGAACTTTCCTCCAAGTGACAGGGTACTGCAAAGTGGATCTTTCTAATCTGCATCGGCGGCCGGTCTGCAAAAGTTACGGCTATCTTTAAGAGGGAAGGGGTCTGCCCAATACTTTATCTTCTAGCGTCTTTCTTTTGACGATGGATTTTTCTTTGCGTTTTCGCCAAAGAACGCCAAGTTGTAAATTGGCATAAAAAAGGCTGCGCATCATGCCAATCGGTTTTTGCAAACGAAAATCCCAGCGGACAATAAGTCCGCTGGGATTTTCGTTTGCAGGCCGCCTACCTCGCATTCAAAGCAGCTCTATGCTGTCCGCTCTCGTTTACTCTAACAAAACCGATCCAAAAAAGCCTCTCCGTCAAAGCCCCGTACTTCCACCGTTGTCATAAAATCGCACCTGCTCCTAAAAATATCCGCTTTTGCGTCTCACATCTGCGCCGGAAGCCAGATTTCCACGGTGGTACCCTCTCCCAGACGACTGTAAAACCGCAGGCCGTATTCTTCTCCGCAGCAAAGTTTGATGCGCTCGTTGACGTTTTTGACCCCGATTCCCGAAGCTCTCTCCGGGTCCGCCTCCAAAATCGAACGTCTGGTCTCCTCGTCCATCCCGATGCCGTTGTCGATGACCTGCATGAGCAGGCGATCCCCTACCTTGCGCACGCAAATGCGGATCAGACCTTTTTCCGCCATCGGCTCGATTCCATGATAGATGGCGTTTTCAATCAGCGGCTGCAGAACAATTCGAACTGTCTGGCAACAAAGAGCGTCCTCTTCGGCCTCAATGGAAAAGTCAAACTTGTCCCCATATCGGATCTTCTGGATCACTAGATAGCTTTTTGCATGGCGCAGCTCTTCCTCCACCGTCAGGGACGCGTCTCCCTTGCTGATGGTGATACGCAGCAGACTCGCAAGGGAAGTAACCATGGTGACCACGTCTTCCTTCTTGCCGGTCTCCGCCAGCCATACAATAGAATCGAGAGTGTTATACAAAAAATGGGGATTGATCTGGGCCTGCAGAGCTCGGATCTCGCTTTTGCGAAGCAGGTCCTTTTCCTCAATAACCTCATCCATCAGGCTCCGGATTTTCTCAATCATGGCGTTAAAGGATTTGCTCAGTTCCCGGATTTCGTAAGCGCCCTGTTCCGGTGCGCGGATGGCAAGAGCGCCGTTTTCCACCCGGCGCATCAAGGTTTGCAGCCTGCGGATGGGGCTCGTCACAAACCCGGCCACCTGAATGGAAATAAAGAAGGCAAACAGGATGGCAAACAAAATCATAATTCCGATAAACATCCACATTTCCTGGCTGGTTGCAAGAGCCTCCGACATACTTGCCACACTGACAATTTTCCAATCGGCAAAATTCACCGAGCAAATGTTGACCGCATATTCCGCTCCATCCCGCTCAATGGTATAGCCCCCGTCCTCCCTTTGTCCGGCCAAATACAGGTCTTCACTGTCCACCTCTGAATAGAGCACCTCTTTCTGAGGATGATAAATAAATTTTCCTTCCGAACTGACCACAAAAATGTAACCGGATTCGCCCAAATTCACCCGGTTGCAGATGCGGCGAAAAGTCTGAAAATTCATATCCACCAGCAGCACGGCGCTGTGATAATTGCCTTTCTGGAGCCATTCAATCTTCCGGCTGTAAGTGATGACCCAATCGCGTTTTTCTTGAAATAAGTTCTGGACATGGGGCGGAGAAAAAGTGGGCTCCCCATTGGCTTTAATCGCTCTGGTAAACCAGATGCGTTCGGAATAATTGTCATAGTTGGGCGTAAGGTCAACCGAAGACGCACGCATCCGCCCGGTTACGGTAAAATCCGCCACGGTCTCCACACTTGGATGCAGCTTGTGGGCGATGTAGAACACTTCCTGCTTTTTTTCGCTTTGCTGCGTGGCCAAAAGCTCTTCAATAAGCAGAGAGGTATTGTGCATCTCATTCAGATACATTTCCAGGTTTTCCGCCACCTGGTTAATGAGCTGCTGGTTGGTCTGCAAGGTCGCGGTACGCATCATCTCGCTGGAATGCATAAAAATGCTTCCTGCAAAAAACAAAATGATCAGAAACACAATCACCGTAGTGCAAATCGTAATGATCGACTGAAACCCATTGAGACGAAAATTATACCGAAGTGTTTCTCTCCACTTGCTCCCTTTGTGCTTTCCTTTTTTCATATCCCTGCCCTTTCACAGCCGGCGGCAGTCATACTTGTCCATTCTGATTTTTTTTGCGGTATTCGCTGGGAGTCATACCGTAATATTTCTTGAAGCAGAAGCTGAAATACCGCGGATCGGAAAAACCGGTTCGCTCGGAGATCTCAAAATTTTTCATAGATGTATCCATCAGCAGACGATGCGCCGCCTCCATGCGGGTTTTCATCAGATAAGTGCCGAAGGTGGAGCCGGTGTTTTTCTTAAAAATATAGGTAAAATAGCTGGGGCTGATAAAGAGATGATTGCTGATGGTGGTAAGGGTCAAATCGGTATCCGAATAGTTCTGCTTAATGTATTCCTTCGCCTGTTCGACAATGTGCTGGTTGTTTTCCTGACGCCCCGCGGAGATGCCCCGAGCCTTGTCCAGGCTGAACTGCAGCATCCGCTCGCACAGACCCTGCACCGACTGGATGGACAGGATTTCGTTCATCTGCTTCTCGTCCAGGGAAAAGGGTTGGTCGTCGGACAGGGAAAACTCCCGCAGCAGGATGACCATAAGCACAATGGTCGTTCCCTTGATCGAAGAAAGTGAAGCCCCTCTTTTGACATAACCGGTATAAAGAAGCGGGACGATTTTACGGATTTCACCCTCGTCATTGGAACGGATGGCCGCAACGAGACTCGCCTCCAACTTGTCCGTTTTCTCCGTTTGAGGCCGGCCCGGTTCCAGATCTTCCACGCAGATGACCCGGTTCGGTCCTAGGGAAATGCGGTATTCCAGGGCGTTGACTGCGCGCTGGTAAGCCCCGCGGATTTCCTCAAGGTGCTCGCATGCGGAGCCCACGCCTACGGTGACAGTAAAATTCAGGTACTTTTCAATACTCCAGCGGATTTCCTCCGCCGCGTCCAGGCTTTCGTTTTTCAAACGGAAAAGGCTCTCGTTTTTCAGGCAGCCAATGACAGCGATGCGCTCGCCCTGCATAAAGCAGACCCCCAGCTTCCTTGCACGCACGATTTCCTCCACAATGTTGAGAATGGCATAGCGAGACAGCTCCTGGTCTTCCTCAGAAAAGCCTCTTTTTTCATTCGCAAAGCTGTCCACGCTGACCGCCAACGGCAGATACATGCTTCCGCTGAGTTCCTCCACTGCGTAAAAATCCCGGCGGTACTCCGCTTCTTCACGAGTACAGTTCTCGGATATCAGCCAGTTGAGAAAAGTGCTGCGCAAAAGAGGAAGCTCCCGCTGCAAAGACGCACGCAGATGCTCTACCCCCCGCTTCTCTTCCTTCTCTGCATCGAGCTGTTCTTTGAGCTTTAAAAGGGTTTTGGTCATCCCTGCGGCGGAGATGGGCTTTAATATGTATTCGCTCACGTCAAGGTCAATCGCGGATTTTGCATAGGAAAAATCGTCAAACCCCGTGACAAAGAGAATCTTCACGTCCTTATATTTCTGACGCACCCGGCGGGACAGCTCAATCCCGTCGAGCACCGGCATCTTGATATCGGTAATGATAACATCAGGGCACTCGGCCTCCACCAGCTCCAGCACTTCCATGCCATTCTCGCAAAAACCGGTAACCGTGAAACCGCACTGCTCCCAATCAATGATTTTCTGGATGCCTTCCCGCACGATTCGTTCATCATCGGCAAATATCAGCTTGTACATATTACGTGTCCCCCTGTCGCAGCGTGCCTACGCAAAATGTGCGATACTATGTTTTAAATAGTATCGCACATTTCATCAAATATTACAAGTATTTGCCCGATTTTGTCAAACGTTTGGATAGATTTACAAAGGTTAGGCAAACCAGCTTTCCACCGCGGCTTTGATCTCCTCAAACCATTCCACAAGTTTGAATTTGACCTCGTATTTTACGCCGCCCTGCACAATGTCCATCTGGCTGGCGTTGAGCACATCGGTGAGCTGCTTGTGGTTCTGCGCCACCGGCAGACAGAGGGGCGGGAACATGACGCACCACCAGTTTTGCCCTTCGCCGGTCCCGATGAGGACACGAACGGCGTCGTAATCCCCGGCAGGCATGGTGATGGAATCGTACTGCTTGGTCGAAAAATACATATGAGTCAATTCAACTGTAACCGGGTAATCGTAGCCTTGTTTTTTGATTTCGTCCTCGGCGGCCGCCTGCAAATCGGGCAGCCATTCCTGCGCCCGCTCCATGGTTTCCTGTTTATCTTCCATATGTTCAAACAAACCCGCCGACTCTTCCAGAATGCGGTCGCGCACCTGCAGTTTCAGGGCCTGGTCCTCTTCGCTGTCGGAATTGGCCAGGACATGGATGCGCAGGATATCCTCGCGAATCTGCGCGCAGTCGGAAGCAAAGCCGGACATGCTGACGACGGTGACAAGGATGACGGCGATTAGGAGTGCTGCAATCAGTTTACGCATGGGGAATCCCGCCCTTTCTCTGTTTCGCTACTTGCAGTATGGGCGGGGGATTTCGAAATATGCAAAGGCGTAAGAAAATATTGGTAATTCTTTTTGGGAGTGATTTCTCCATGTAACAGGCTGCATGTCAGCCAAACGAAACCAGAAATCGCCGGTTTTGTCTTTTTGTATCGCAGAAGATAACAGAAAAAGGGGAAGCGAGCCTCGCTTCCCCTTTTTTATACTAGTCCAGCTATTTGACGACCAGGCCCATCAGCCCGGCAAGACCCGCCGCCTGGTAGGCGGTGACAATCGCTCCGCGAAGCTCCAAAAGCCCGCTGGACACCTGAATACCCACCAATGTGCTGGCGGTAAAATCCAGGCCGGCCAGAGGCGTGCGAAAGAAGCTTGCGCCGGTGAAATCTACCTCCTCTAAGCTTACGATTTTTAGTTCGCACTGGGTCAGGCTTGCCCCGTCTAACTTGCTCGACTGGATGCGCATGCCCTGCACCTTGGCGCCGTCAAAGTTCGCAAAGGACAAAAGGCTTCGCTCCACGGTCACCTGCCGCAGGCGGCTTTCGGAAAACACGGCACCGATCCCTTTGCAGGAAAGAAACCGGACACGCTGGAAAAATCCGTCGGTAAAGACGCAATTGGACAGGTCGCACCCTTGAAAAAGCACATCCGTAAAGGAAGCGCCTTCCAAACAGCAGCCGAGAAACCGGCAGCCCTCAAAAGCTGCCCCGGAAAAGGACAAGCCGGACAGGTCCTCCCCCGTGAGCACCGCCCCTTTCACTCGCCTGCCGGCAACCGGGCGCTCTTCCTGCCTGCAGAGTGCGGCAAGGGCGGCAAAATCCGGTTCCAGCGGCAGGGCATCCAGTTCGGAAAGCCGGGGAAGTTGTGGCTGTTTTTGTTCCATGTTATCCTTCCTCGATGTCCCGCTGCACCCGCTTGGGCAGGCTTCGCAGCACGGTTTCATAAGCCTTATCAATCATTTCACGCACCAGGTCGTCGGGCACCGCCCCTTGCAGAAAAAGTGAATTCCAATGCTCTTTGTTCATATAGTAGCCGGGAACAATGTCCGGATACTGCTGGCGTAAAAACCGGCCGAAGTCCGGCGGGAGCTTTAAGGTGAAAATCGGGTTTCCTTCCTTATCCCCGCCCTGCATGGCGAACATTTTCCCGCCTACCTGGTACCGGGTGGCCTCCCATTCCTCCTTATAGTCCTTCACCACGCCCTTTTTCGAAAGGCAGTATGCGTCGATCCATGGATACGGCATAAGGTTCTCCTTTCCGGTTTTCATCAATCGTCCAGAATGCAGCCGTAAGGGACCGGCTGGGTCACAAACACCCGTTCGTATTCCGTCTTGAGAATGCTCGCGCATCGTTCGGCGTCCCCTTTGTCGGCAAATAAGCCGAACACCGTGGAACCGGTGCCGGTCATGCAGGCGCCCGCAGCCCCGTTTTCTTTCATCACGTCCCGGATGTGGGAAACGTCCGGCAGCGTCACCACTTGCTCAAACACGTTGAACAGGCACCTTCCCAGTTCTTCTGCGCCCTCATACAGCGCCAGCGCCGTGCGGTCAAAATCCGGGTGGACCGGATTTCGCAGCTGGTCAAAGGCGGCGTAGGCCTTGGCGGTGGAAACCCCCTGAGGGGGCCTGGCCAGAACAAAGAAGCAATCTGGCAGGGCGGGCAAGGGGGACAGCAGCGTTCCCGTCCCCTCGGCGAGCATAGTACCTCCCTGCAGGCAAAAAGGTACGTCGGAACCAATCTGAGCGCCCAGCTCGCACAGCTGGTCCATCGTATAGACGCCGCCGGCCAGATGGTTTAACCCGAAAAGGACGGCGGCCGCGTCCGCGCTGCCGCCTGCAAGGCCCGCCATCATGGGGATGCGCTTTTTGATTTTGATGGAGATCCCTTCCGTAAAGGCGGGGGTTTTCTTCTGAAAAAGGGCCGCCGCCCGATAGGCGGTGTTCTCCTCGTTGGGGACGGCCTCCAGGCCGGGGCAATGAAGCTCAATACCCGGCTCCCGGCTCGGCTTGAGGGAAACCACGTCGCACAGGTCCACCGCCTGCATGATCATCTTGACCAGGTGAAACCCATCGTCCCGCTTTCCTAAAATGTCCAGCGCCAGGTTGATTTTCGCCGGCGCAATTACATGGATTCGCACTTCGGTAATCCGCACCTCCGTCGTTATAAGTCAAACAGTCGAAACCGCCGAATGTCGATGGCCTTCACCGGGCACATCTCGTGGCAGCAATAGCATTTGATGCAGTCCGAATAGGCAATTACCGCCTTCTTGTCCACAATCCGAATGGTATGCTGCGGGCAGCTTTCCGCGCATCGTCCGCAGCCGATACAGTCTTTTACCCGGATGTGGGGCTTGGGGGTCAAAAGCGCTTTGACCGGGCCCCGGAACACCTTGGGCACCCGCATGAGAAAATCCGTCCCCTGATTGGCGGCCTTCTGAAAGTCCGGCTGCATGAGAGATTCGATGGGGTCCCCTTCTATCGTCAGTTCTTCCAACGAGGAAGGGCACAGCCCACGGCCCATGGCTTCCCTGAGCATGGCCACCTGTTTGGGTGGTAGGCCGATAAGAGCACAGGCCGCCACGTCCGCCGCATAAGGGCTGCGGCTGGCGATGAGGGCGGAAAGCGGCCGGGGGCTACCGCCGGAGGGGCCGTTCCCCTCCATGGCCACGATCCCGTCGCAGATGCTTAGAGAAGGACGGACAAGGTCGCACAGGTCAATAAGCATCCCGGCAAAGTCCTCCTGGTCCGGAAACCGGCAATGAAGCTCCGGCTTTAACAGCCCCGGCACGCAGCCGAACAGGTTTTTGACACAGCCGGACAGGGTGGTCATCATATGGGTTTTGAGCTTGGCCACGTCCACCACCACGTCCGCCTGCAAAATGGGATCGAGAATCGGAAACTCTCGGCACATTCTCGCGTCCGGCGCCGAGGTCTGGGTCACGCCCAGATCCAGGTTGAGGGCAACCTTAAGTTCCTCTGCCATGGCAGTCATGCCGCAGCCGTCATAAATGCTTTTGAGTCTTGCTTTGGTATACTGGCCGCTGGGGCTTTCGGCGATCAAAAGATCGGTCACGCCCCGGCGGCGCAGGGCTTTCACCACAGCCGCCACCACCGCCGGATGAGTGGTGGTAGCTTCGTCGGGCCGGCGGCGCATGAGCAGGTTGGGCTTAATCGCTACCCGCTTGCCCGGGCCCACCAGTTCCTCCGCGTGCAGGGCTGCAAAAAGCTCCTCCACCGCCCTATCCACCTCAGCCGTTTCATACCCGTCGCAGCGCTTGACCACTACCAGCCGGTCGTCGTTATGCATGAGACGCCCGCCCCTTATGCTCCTCAATAAACCGCTCGATGCGATGCAGCGCCTCGATCAGATGGTTGGTGGAATAACAGTAGGACACCCGCACAAACCCTTCCCCGCAGTCGCCGAAGGCAGTACCCGGCACCACGGCCACATGCTGGGTGTAAAGCAGCTGCTCGCAGAATTCCTCGGAAGTAAGCCCGGTGGACTGAACGGACGGAAAACAGTAAAACGCCCCTTGAGGCTCAAAGCAGGAAAGCCCCAGCCGGTTGAGCCCGTCCACCAGCAGCCGGCGGCGCATGTTGTACTCGTCACGCATATGTACGATATCCTCGTCGCCGTTGCGGATGGCTTCGATGGCGGCGTACTGGGCGGTGGTGGGGGCGCTCATGATGGCGTACTGGTGAAGCTTGGTCATGGCAGCCACCAGCGGCGCCGGGCCGCACAGGTACCCAAGCCGCCAGCCGGTCATGGCGTAGGTCTTGGAAAAGCCGCTGACGAGCACCGTGCGTTCGAGCATCCCATCGATCTGGGCAATGGAAGTGTGTCCGTTTTGATTGTAGGTCAGCTCCCCGTAAATCTCGTCGGACAGCACTAGGATATTCGTCCCCCGCAGCACCTGGGCGATGCCCTCCAAATCCTCCCGGCGCAGAATGGCGCCGGTGGGGTTATTGGGGTACGGAAGAATAAGCAGCTTGGTTTTCGGGGTAATCTTCCCCTTGAGCTCCTGGGGGGTAAGGCGGAACTGGTTCTCCGCCTTCGTTTCTATGATCACCGGCGTGCCGCCTGCTAAGCGGGTGATCGGCTCGTAGCAGACAAAGGAGGGCTCCGGAATCAGAACCTCGTCGCCAGAGCTGATGACCGAACGAATGCACAGGTCGATGGCCTCCGAGCCGCCCACGGTGACGAGAATTTCGTCTTTAGGCCGGTAGGAAAGGCCGAAGCGGCGGTTTAAGTAACCGCTGATGCCTTCCCGCAGGGATACAAGGCCGCTGTTGGAAGTATAATGGGTGTGGCCCTTTTCTAACGAATGAATTCCTTCCTGACGGACGTGCCACGGCGTTTTGAAATCTGGTTCGCCGATGGATAGGGAAATCACGTCGTCCATTTCCGCTGCGATGTCAAAAAAGCGGCGGATGCCGGACGGCTTGATGTCCCGGATGCAGTCCGTCAGCAGCGACTGATAGTCCATCACAGCTCAAAAAACCTCCTCTCGTCGGTAGGGACGTCGTTGAGCGCAATGCCCCTTTCCTTATACCGGGTGAGGATAAAATGGGTGGCGGTGGATAGCACCGAGTCCAGCGGGGAAAGACGCTTGGCCACGAACATGGCCAGCTCCTGAAAGGTCTTGCCGTTGACGGTGACCGCCAGGTCATAGCCGCCGCTCATCAGATAAACGCTTTCCACCTCGTCGAAGGCTAGAATGGTGCGGGCGATCTCGTCAAACCCCAGATCCCGCTTGGGAGTGACTTTCAGCTCAATCAGGGCAGTGACGCATTCCCGGCCCGCCTTCTCCCAGTTGACGATGGGCTTATAGCCGCGGATGACCCCGTCCTTTTCCAGCTCCTTGATTTTATCCGCCACGTCCTGCTCGGTCATCCCCAGCATACTGGCCAGCTGGGCGTTTGTCAGACGTGCGTTTTCGTCGAGTAGTTTCAGTAGCTTGTCCATAAAAGCACCTTCTTGGTTTTAGTATAGGTGGTCCGGGCGGCTAGATCGCCACCTGGACGGGCTTGCGCTTTTCAAAATAGGTCATATGGGTAAACCCGGCCGCCTTGATGAGCTCGATTCCCTCTCGAATTCCCGCGCCCACATGGCGCGCGCAATGCGCGTCCGACCCGACGGTGATGATTTCCCCGCCAAGCTCCCGGTACCGCTTGACGTGCCGAAGTTCCGGCATGGTGCGCCCCAGCGCCTGGCGCAGAGTGGAAGTGTTGACCTCGATGCCGCAACCATTTTCAATCAAAGCCTTTAGGATTTTGTCCATCTGATCTTCGCACCGATCTAGGTTGGCCGTAAGCCCGTGCTCGCCCACAATGTAGCGAAGCGGATAGGTCAGGTGCCCGAGCACGTCGAACTTGCCCCATTGGGCCAGCTCCAAAAGCTCGGCATAGTATTCCTCCAGCAGCCGGTCAATGTTTTCGCCCGCATAGTCGATAAACGCGAAGTCCGGACGGCCTTTGGTATTGTGCAGCGAACCGATGACGAAGTCGAACCCCGCCTTTACCACCTGCTCGGCACAGGGGAAATTCTGGGTCGCCTGGCCCAGCTCCACGCCCACCAAAACCTTCAGGCGTCCGCGGAACACCTCTCTGGCCTTGATGATTTCAAACATGGACTGCTTGATCGACCGGTCGTAGCATTCCTCCTTGTACACGTTGACCTCGCAGTGATCGGTAATCGCCAGGGCAAAGAGCCCTTTGTCCACCGCCGCCTCACACAGGCTTGTGGTAGGCTCCTCCCCGTCCGGGGAACTGTCCGAATGGGTATGCAGGTCCATCAGCGGCATGTCCGACATATGCCTCATCCTTTCTTGCGCCTGCCCGGCGGCAGGCGGATCGCGCTAATATGAGTTTTTAGGAGTTTTATTCTGTCTATATTCAGAGTTTATCATACCATATTCCTAAAAAAAATAATAGGTAAGTTTTATTTACTTTTCTGGGTCAATGATGTATAATCATAGCAAATGCGAAACAAAGGAGTGTGATTGGGTGCTGTTAGAAGTTAAGAACGTAGTCAAAACGTTCGGGGAAAAGCGGGTGCTTGAGGGGATCAGCCTGCAGGTAAAAAGCGGGGCGGCGCTGGGTCTTCTGGGGCGCAACGGGGCTGGTAAAACTACCACTATCCGCATTGTCATGGGCGTATTCCCCGCCGACAGCGGCGAAATTTTGCTCGACGGCAAGCCGATGTCCAAGTCGGGGGCTACTTTCGGTTATCTGCCGGAGGAACGGGGCTTATATCCGAAAAAGCTGATCGGCGACCAGCTGGTTTACCTGGCCCGCTTGCGGGGGCTGACCCGGGCCGACGCAGTGGCGGCGGTGAAGCGCTGGCTTGCCCGGATGGGAATGGAGGAGGTATACGCTAAGAAGCTGGACACTCTCTCCAAGGGCAACCAGCAGAAAATCCAGCTGGCCTCCACTTTGCTGCACGACCCGGACATCGTCATTTTAGACGAACCCTTCTCCGGTCTTGACCCGGTCAACGCCTCCCTTCTTAAAGACGTGGTCCGGGAGCTGGTGGCGGCGGGCAAGACGGTGATCTTCTCCAGCCATCAGATGGGCTATGTAGAGGAGTTCTGCGACAACATCGCCATTTTAAACGGCGGGCGCATCGTCCTGGATGGAAACCTGCATGATATTAAGATGAGCTATCCGCGTAACCGCATCCTGGTATCCCTGGACAAAGGGGACATGGCTGCGTCCATCAAAACGGCGCTCAGCCAGGCGGGCCTTGATTCCCTGGTAACCAAGCTCATCCCCAGGGAACACGACGTGATCCTGACGCTTGCCGACCCGGCAAAGCGGGGCCAGGTACTGGCGGCCTTATCGGGAGCGGGGCTGGCGGTGGACCGGTTTGAGGTGCTCACCCCGACCCTCGAACAGATTTTTGTAGAAAAGGCGGGTGAAACGGCATGAAGCAGTTTTGGATCGTATTCCAGCACGAATATGTGGGATTTTTGAAAAACAAGGTGTATGCCGGCGTGACCATCTTTTTGGTGCTGGCCATTGCCGTGGTGTTAAGCCTGCCAAACCTTTTCTCCCTCTTCTCTTCCGGCGACTCGCCCGCCACTCCGCCCGCCGATGCGGAGAAGCCGGTGGTACTGGTGGACGCGGCGGCGGCCGGGGACGGCTACGCCGCTTACCTTTCGTCCGTGTTCCCCGACTATGCCTTTGAGGAAAAGGATACGGCGGGGCTGGACCTGAAGGCGCTCATCAACGACGGGGACTATGAGGGCGCGGTGGTGTTCCAGTCCCCCATGCAGTACGAGTTTTACACGAAGCGGCTGGGGATAGCGGGAAGCAGCCTGCTCGGCGGCCTTTCGGAAGCGGTTACCATGAAAATGCGTACCGACGCGCTGACCGCCCTGGGCGTTACCGAGCAGGAGGCCGCACAAATTATGACCGCCCAGCCGCAGCAGAGCGTGATCGAAACCGGCAAGAGCTTTATGGACACGTACTTCTACACCTACGCCCTGCTCTTTATCCTGTACCTCTCGGTCATTCTTTACGGCCAGATGGTGGCTTCGGCGGTGGCGGCGGAAAAAAGCAACCGGGCCATGGAAATGCTCATCACCACCGCAAGCCCCAATAACCTCATGTTCGGCAAGATCATGGGCGTGGGCCTTGCGGGGCTGACACAAGTGGCGGTCATCCTGCTGGCGGCCTTCGGGTTCTATCAGTTAAACGCCTCCGCCTGGGACAACGAGATCATCCAGTCCCTCTTCAACATGCCGGTGAACATCATGCTGTTTACCCTCTTGTTCTACCTGCTGGGCTTCTTCCTCTACGCGTTCCTGTTTGGAGCGGTGGGGTCGCTGGTCAGCCGCACGGAGGATGTGAACACCACCATCACGCCCATGATGCTGCTGCTCGTGGGGGCCTTCTTCCTGTCCCTCTATGCGATGCTGGGAAACCCCGACAGCCCGCTGGTGGTCGTCTGCTCCTTCATCCCTTTCTTTACCCCGATGCTCATGTTTGTGCGCATCTGCATGACCGACGTGCCCACGTGGCAGATCCTCCTATCGGTGGTGCTCACGGTAGTCTTCACCGGGTTCATGGGATGGCTTTCGGCGAAGATTTACCGGGTGGGCGTGCTCATGTACGGCAAGCCCCCCAAGCCTGGAGAACTCATCCGCGTGCTGAAAGACAGCAAACACTACTGATCCTGTCAACCGAAAAACAGACGCCCCGCTTGTCCCAACTTCGGGACTTTGACGGGGCGTCTGTTTTTCTTCTGTAATCATTCGCCAAAACCGTCATCCTTTCGTAAGGGATTTGTAAGAACCGAAGGTGGAATTTCGGCTATTCTAGCCATATACTTTGACTGCATTGCGGATTTCCATACGAAAAGGAGCGGTAGATACGATGCAAACGCCATCTGTAAAACTCTTACTGGTCTATCCGGACTTTACCGAAAGCGACACCCCAAGAAAGCATTCCGGCGGCAATTACAGCGAAGGGCTTGCTTCCATCAGCGCGGTGCTCAAAAAGGCGGGCGTGGGCGTCTCCCTGCTGCACCTGCTTTATGAGCACGACAAGGACCAATTCCTTGAAAAGCTCAAGGGGTATGATTTCGACCTGATCGGCTTTTCGGTGCGCACCACCGCCTTCGAGTATGTAAAGAAGCTGGCGGGATGGGCCAAGGAAGCCACGGGGAAATTCCTCTTCTGCGGAGGATACCACCCTACCCTGGTACCCGACGAGGTGCTGGCGGCGGACGGAGTGGACGCGGTGTGCATTGGGGAAGGGGAATACCCGGTGCTGGAGCTGTGCCAGCGGTTTTGGCAAAAGGATGAGGACTTTTACCGCATCCAGAGCTTTCATTTCAAGACTCCGGAGGGCGGCGTCATCCGAAACCCTGTGCGCCCCATGCTGGAAAACCTAGACGAGCTGCCGATCCCAGACTTTGACCTGTTCGACTTTGACAACCTGACTGCGAGCAAGACGGGGAGCGCTCTGGTGATGATGAGCCGGGGATGCCTCTTTTCCTGCACCTACTGCGGCAACTCCCAGTTTCGCAACGTCTATCCCAACCGCAAACGGTACGCCCGCTTCCGGTCCTTCGAAAATTCCCTCCTTTATCTGAAAACCCTACTCCAAAAGCACCCGTACATTCAGTTTCTGAACTTCCGCGACGCCATCTTCAACATGTACGACGACTGGTTTTACGGGTTTATGGAGGTATACAAAAAGGAAATCGGCCTGCCCTTCACCTGCAACCTGCGCCTGGACATCATGACGGAGGAAACGGTGCGGGTAATGAAAGAGGCGGGGTGCTACCTCATCGACGTGGGGGTGGAGTCCGGCGACGAGGAAATCCGCCACAAGTACCTCAAGCGGATGATGACCGACGAGCAGATGATCCACGCCTTTTCCTGGTTTCACAAGTACGGCATCACGTCGCTGACCTATAACATTGTGGGCCTGCCCTTTGAGGACCTCCACAAGGCCCTCAAAACCATCAAGCTGAACGTGAAATTAAACCCCGATAAGGTGATCCCCAACATCTTCTACCCCTATCCCATGACCATTCTGGCCGACATTGCCCGCAAGGCCGGGTTTGTCCCGGACGTGATCGAGCCGGGGACCAAGGTGCCCCTCAAGCAGGAGCAGTTTCCCGAGCATGAGGTGCTCTTCGCGTCCTACTATTTTCTGACGTTTCTTCGCCTCTACCGGTTTGCCGGCAAGCTGCCGGGGGCTTTGGGGCGCGGGTTTTCCCGGATGTGCGACGGGGTTTTCGTGGGCCGTCTCACTCCGCGCAAGGCGCTTGTGAAGCTCTACGAGGGGGCGGACAAGTGCAACAAGGGACTGAGGCGGACGGTCAGCAAGCGGCTGCCGGGGGTTTATATGTGGCTTCGGCGGCGGCGCAACAAGATCGCCGCGGCTTAACGCTCTGCCAGGTTTAAGACCCGCAGGCCCTGCCCCTTGGCATAGCGCACCGTCATGCCGGTCCCGCTGCGCTCCCGGGTCAGGTAACTCACGCAAATCCCGCTTTCTTCCACCAAGCGGCGGTTGCGGGCAAAATAGCAGCCCGGCTCGTACCCGGAAGCCAGTACCGCCACCTTGTCCGCTTTCCGGCGGATGGCCCAGAATTCCTGCCGGTCCTCTTCCCGCCAGGAAGCCTCCTGCCCCTCAAAGGGCAGGACCAGAATCAACTTGATATGCGGATAACGCTCCCGCTTCTTCAATACCTCCCGGGCGGCCAGGGCGTCAAAGCCCCGCGCCCCGCCCGCAGCAAAACAGCAGACGCCTTGGCCGATGAGCAATTCGATTGCATCGGCCAGGCGTCTTTTTAAGTCCGGCAGCAGCCGGGCGGGAATGTCCCGGTGGCCGGTGAAGCAGCAGATTTTGTCCCGTGGAATCATAACAGCACCTCCAAATTATGTGTACTTATTTTAAGTACATCGCCTCAATTATAGCACATATTAAGTCTAGTATGTACTCAAACTTACATAAGTACAAACTAAGACGATAGAGGTGTATTATGAAAAAGGACAAACATCTCGGCATCCGTATTGACGATGATCTCCATTATAAGCTTCACTACATTGCGAAATACGAAGGCCGGTCTGCCAACGGGCAAATTCTGTATCTGATCCGGCAGTGTATTGCGGATTTTGAAGAAAAGCACGGAAAAATTGAGAAGGAAGAAAAACCGTGAACGTGAAAGACATGGTAGTGGCGAGGCTAAAGCAATTATGCCAGCAACGAGGAATTGCGCTCAACGAGCTGGCTACCAGCTCTGGGATGACACCGTCTATAGTCTATAGTATGGTAGATCCCAGTCGTAAAAACATTTCCATTGTTACCATCAAGAAGCTCTGTGACGGGCTGGACATTACATTGGGCGAATTTTTCTCCACCAAGGAGTTCGACGCGCTCGAGCAGGAGATCAAGTAGGAGTGGATACCGTATGGAGGACAGAAATTTCGGATACATCAAAATAAACCTAGACGCGTGTATTAAGCGCAGCGGCATCAGTAAAAACAAGCTTGCAAACAAAGCGGAAATGCAGCGCACCCAGCTCAACAACTACTGCAAAGGAAACATTCAGCGGATTGATCTCGCAGTACTCTCCCGGCTTTGCAGCGTCCTGCAATGTACCATTGGAGAAAATCTCGAATATGTACCGGCAGAATCAAATGAGGACAGCAAATGAACACAAGTGAAGTTGTTGTCGATCGAATCTACGCATTGTGCAAAGAAAGAGGTATCTCTGTGAATCGTTTGTGCACCATTTCCGGCATGACGCAATCCACCGTCAGCGATATCGCAAACGGCATTACTAAGAATCCAGGCGTTATAACCATTAAGAAGCTCTGCGACGGGTTAGACATTACCCTGGGTGAATTCTTCTCTACCAAGGAGTTCGACGAGCTCGAGCAGGAGATCAAGTAAAGCGAGGGAACCCAAATGAACACACGTTTTGCGGTGGCGCAGCGGCTTTTGTTGCTGTGCGAAGAACGAAACCTAGCGATCAATGCCTTGGCGCGCAGCGCGGCAGTTCCGCCGTCTACCCTGAAGAATATTATCAATGGTGTAAGCAAAAATCCGGGCGTAGTCACCATCAAGAAGCTCTGTGACGGTCTGGACATTACCTTGGGCGAATTCTTTTCCACCAGAGAGTTTGATGAGCTCGAGCAGGAAATCAAGTAAAGCGAGGGGCCCCAAATGAATACACGTTCTGCGGTTGCGAAACGGATTCTGGATTTATGCAAGGAGCGGCTGATTACCCCCAACGCTTTAAGCAATTTGGCTGGGATCTCGCAGTCGACGGTGAAGAGCATTTTAAATGGAGAAAGCCAGAATCCGGGCGTAGTCACCATCAAGAAGCTCTGCGACGGGCTGGATATCACTCTGGGCGAGTTCTTTTCCACTAAGGAGTTCGACGAGCTCGAGCAGGAGATCAAATAAGGCCCTGCCCTTGCCAATTGTCCTGCCAGACGGTATAATAAAACAATTAATCTAACACATATGGAGGAACAACCTATGGCCATCAATCAGCTGGAGCATCCCAAGGCCGGCGACCCCATCGCCGTCATGCATACCACCATGGGCGACATCAAAATCCGCCTCTTCCCCGACCAAGTGCCGAAAACCGTGGAGAACTTCACCACCCATGCGAAGAACGGATACTACAACGGCGTTCTTTTCCACCGGGTCATCAGCGGCTTTATGATCCAGGGCGGCGACCCCCAAGGCACGGGCATGGGCGGCGAGTCCATCTGGGGCGGTCCGTTTGCCGACGAGTTCGACGTGGACCTGCACAACCTGCGCGGCGCCCTTTCCATGGCGAACGCCGGGCCCAATACCAACGGCAGCCAGTTCTTCATTGTCCAGGCGCCCGAGGTCCACGAGGGCCTGCTCGCCCAGATGGAGGGCCTGACCGACCGAGGCTTCCCCCGCCAGACCATCGACAACTATAAGGCCGTGGGCGGCACCCCCCATCTGGACTTCAAGCATGCGGTGTTCGGCCAGGTGTACGAGGGGATGGACGTAGTGGACGCCATTGCGTCGGTGGAAACCGGCCGGGCGGACAAGCCCATCGAGGACGTAAAGATCACGTCCATCGACATCGGCGTTTACGAGGAATAAGGACGGAGGGGTTTTACCGATGAAACAAGCCAGACGCATCTTCTTTACCGCCTGCTTCGCCCTGCTGATTCTGCTGGCCTCCGGCTGTTCGGGAGACAGAAGCGAGGGCACGCCGCTGATGCAGCTCGACCCGCCCAAGGAAGGCGAGCAAATCGCGGTGATGACCACCAGCATGGGGGTTATCAAGTTCCGCCTGTTTCCGGAGCAGGCGCCCAAAACCGTGGAAAACTTCACCACCCACGCAAAAAACGGGTACTATAACGGGATGAAGTTCCACCGGGTCATCAACGACTTTATGATTCAAAGCGGTGACCCCAAGGGTGACGGCACCGGCGGTGAGTCCATTTGGGGCGGCAAGTTTGAGGACGAGTTCTGCCCGAACCTGAATAATTTCCGGGGCGCTCTGTCCATGGCGAACATGGGCCGCAATACCAACGGCAGCCAGTTCTTCATCGTCCAGGCCGGGCCGGACACCTGGTCGGAATCCTTCTTCGACGCGTATGACAGCAAGCTCGGGTATCATTTTGATAAGATGCCCCGGGAAATCAAGGACAAGTACCTGGAAATCGGCGGCACGCCTTTCCTGGACGGGTCCTACACCACGGAAAAGGATCCCTCCACCGGCAGGCCGGGCAGCGGGCATACGGTGTTCGGCCAGGTGTTCGAGGGGATGGATGTGGTGGACGCCATTGCCGGGGTGGAAATGATGGCGCAGAAGGACGATCTGAACACCAAAATTAACGAAACCACAACTCCCAAGGAAGACGTGATCATTGAGAAGATCGAAATTGTGGAATACCACGCGTAAACAAGGACGGGAGGCGGCGATGAAACCTGCGTTTCGAATACGGCTGTGTTCCCTCATGCTGTGCCTCGTTCTGGCAGCCCTCTCGGGCTGCTCCGAGCAGCCGCTGCCCCAGGGCGACGACGCCTTTCGCCAGATGCATTCGGCCCAGTTCGCCCTTCCCGAGAAAGGGGAACAGATCGCGGTGGTCACCACAAGCCTGGGGGTCATCAAGATCCGGCTGTTCGGCGAAGAGGCTCCGGCGGCGGTGGAGAACTTCATCGGCCTCGCCAAATCGGGATTTTATAATGGGCAGAAGTTCTACCGGGTGATCCCCGATTCGCTGATTGTAAGCGGGGACGCCAAGGACGAAAACCAGAGCTTTTGGGGTAAGAAGATCGAACTGGAGACCTCCAAGGAGCTCCACCACTTCCGCGGCGCGCTGGGATACTACCACGACGACGAGGTACGTGGCAATTACAGCGAATTTTATATCATAAAGGGCGACGAGGTTAACGACGCGATGGCGGAGGAAATGAAGGCGGCGGGCAGTCAAAAGTTTTCCGACGGGGTCATTTCCGACTACCGGCGCATCGGCGGCTTCCCGGACATGGATTATAATTATACCGTGTTCGGCCAGGTGTTCGAGGGGATCGAGGTGGTGGACGCCATTGCCGCTGCCCAGCTGGTGGAAAACCCGCCTTACGACAACGAGTACACTCTCCCGGCGGAGAACATTTGGATCGAATCCGTGGAAATTGTGGAATACGAAGGATAATCGTTTCATGACAGCGAAACGGATTCCTTTCGCAGAAAGCCAAAGGCCCGCAAGGCAGAATTGCCTCGCGGGCCTTTCTTTGTTTTCTTCAGGACGCGCCTGAATTGAAATCATGAAGCAGGAACGTTTTATAAAGAGAGACCGGCGTCTTAAGACGCCGGTCTC
>NZ_JBBMFD010000030.1:0-21940 GCF_040096205.1 Solibaculum intestinale
GCGGCGGCAACCGCAATCGAGCGCAAAGGGAAATAAGCTACCGTTATTGTAAACCAGATTAGGAGGTTTGTCAAATGGGATTGATAAAACGGACATCAATTGTTGATATGAGCCGCGAGGATTGGTTGGCCGAACGCCGTAAAGCGATTGGAGGAAGCGACGCATCGGCCATCCTTGGCCTCAATCCATATACAACCCCATATACCTTGTGGGCGGACAAAACCGGCAGACTGCCGGATAAAGAGGATAACGAAGCCATGCGCCAGGGCCGAGACTTGGAACAATATGTGGTTGACCGGTTTTCAGAAGTCTCCAGGAGGCGGTGCCGCAGAGTGAACGCGATTCTAACCAATACGGATTACCCCTATTCGTCTGCGAATATCGACCGCGAAATAGTCGGGGAATCGGCAGGCCTGGAATGCAAGACTACCAGTGTTCTCAACCTCAAAAAGTTCCGTGATGGGGAATTCCCTGATACATATTATTGCCAGTGCGTCCACTACCTCGCCGTTACGCAATGGACGCGCTGGTATCTCGCGGTACTGGTACTGAACAAAGGATTTATGGTCTATCAGCTCACCAGGGCTGAAAACGACGAAAAACCGGACTGGTGTGAATCGTCGGTCTATGTCTCAGACGGTGAAATTCGCGCATTGATGGGGGCAGAATCCACATTTTGGACCCGATATGTGATTCCCGATATTCCTCCTCCCGCAGACGGTTTGAAACCCACATCTGAGACTATTTCGGCCTTATATCCCGTTGGCGGCGAAAAAGAAGTTATATCCCTGGATTGTGAAAACACGTTTCGCTCCTATGCTGCCCTAAAGCAACAGATTGCGGCATTGAAGGTTGAGCAGGAGAGGTGCGAGCAGGTTCTGAAAAAAGCAATGGGCGCTCACGAACGAGGGGAATGCGGGAAATTCACGGTGTCCTGGAAGCCTTCAGAGCGGCGCACCTTCGATCACAAGACGTTTGCAAAAGAACATCCGCAAGTGGATTTATCACCCTACTATAAACTATCTGTGTCTAGGAGATTTGAAGTAAAGGAGACGGCATAATGGGAAAGATTCAAAATGCACTGCAAGCAAACCGAACAGCGGAGCTGCAGACGGGAGACCCCGCATCAAAAAGCGTGACAGCCATTCTCAACAGCATGTTGGACAGCGAGGGATACCGAAAACGGTTTGACGAATTGCTGGGGCGCAGGGCTCCGCAGTTTGTTTCGAGTATTATTACCTTGGTCAATGCGGACAAAAACTTACAAAAGGCCTTTTACGAGGCTCCAGTTACTGTTATCCAATCCGCCCTAAAAGCGGCAACCTTCGACTTGCCCATTGATCCAAATTTGGGCTATGCCTATATCGTGCCATTCAATAATAGTGCGAAGCAACCGGACGGCAGTTGGAGCAAACGGATGGAAGCGGCCTTTATCCTTGGATACAAGGGTATGAACCAGCTCGCCCTGCGCACCGGCGCATACAAGACGATCAATGTCATTGATGTCCGAAAGGGCGAGCTTAAAAGTTATAACCGCTTGACGGAAGAAATTGACCTGGATTTCATCGAGGACGAGGACGAGCGTGAAAGCCTCCCGATCATTGGATGGGTTGGGTATTTTAAGCTTGTAAATGGCACAGAAAAGACCCTGTACATGACCAAAAAGCAAATCGAAGCTCACGAGCGCAAACATCGAAAAGGAAAAAACATGGGCAGAGGCTGGGTTGAGAACCCTGATGCCATGGCAGAAAAGACCGTATTCCGGCGGCTAATCGGAAAGTGGGGGTTGATGTCCATTGACTACCAGAAGGCAGACGCTACTACGTTGGCGGCCGCCGACGCCATTGCAAAGGGTCAGTTTGACGACGAAGATGCTCTTCCGGAAATTATCGTGGATGGAGACACCGGGGAAATCGTGGAACCCGGCGTAGAAAATCAGACCAAGCTCGTATAGGAGGGGCATATGCTTAACAACGCAACGCTTATGGGCCGGCTCACCGCCGACCCGGAACGGCGTCAAACTCCAAACAATATCCCAGTTGCCAGCTTTACCTTGGCGGTGGACCGCAATTATTCTTCCGGTGGCGAGCGGCAGACAGATTTCATCGGCATCACCGCGTGGCGGAAAACGGCAGAGTTCGTCTCCAATTACTTTCATAAGGGGATGCTGGCAGCAGTGCAGGGTTCCATCCAGACCCGCAGCTACACCGACAACCAAGGCATTAAGCGCAAGGCGTTTGAGATCGTGGCGGACCATGTGTATTTTGCCGAGCCCAAGCGGGACAGCAGCCCTTCTTATTCTCCGCCTGATGTGGGAGACTTTGAGGAGATTCCCGACGATATGCCTTTCTAGTTTGCATAAGGAGTGTGACTGCAATGGTTAAATTTAATATTGCAAAAGCTGACCTTAGGTACTTATTTGATGTTAGCAGCAAAGATACGAACGATTTCAGATTGGTAATGCCGACAAGAGTAACCAAAGCGCGGTGAAAAAATTATGCCGAACCGAATTATCAAGGAGAGCATATGCACAAGCGATTCCGTGGATCAATTGTCTTGGTTCGAGGAGGTCTTATTTTATCGTCTAATCGTCTCCTGTGACGATTATGGAAGGTTTGACGGGCGTCCTGCCATCATAAAGGGCAGGCTGTTCCCGCTAAAAAGTGTGACGGATAAGCAGATTGAGTCCGCCATTATCAAGTTATCGACGGCAGGTATTGCGAAGCTATATAGAGTAGACGGCAGACCGTACCTGCAATTGTGCGCTTGGGAGCGGCACCAGCAAATCCGGGCACAAAAAAGCAAGTTTCCGCCTCCCATTGAGAATGAGCCAGATGACAGTGATTGCAACGGATATCAATTGATATCAGATGATAGCAAATGTCCCCGCAATCCAATCCAATCCGAATCCAATACGAATACGAAATGCGATATATTGCCCGGAGCAAACGATGCTCCGGACCATCCGCCAGTCATTTCTTTTCTGCTGAACGATAAAACAGAATATCCCGTTTATCAAGATCAAATCGATAAATGGGGAAAGCTATATCCTGCTGTGGATATCATGCAGCAGTTACGTCACATGAAGGGGTGGTTAGACGCCAACCCGAAGCGCCGTAAAACAAAGGGCGGCATCCTGCGCTTTGTGACCAGTTGGCTGGCGAAGGAACAGGACAGAGGAGGCGGCAAGCATGGAGACGATAGAGCAAATTGCCAGAGCTCTGGGAATACCCGGAATTTTGGAACTTATGTCTGAGCCGGTAGACGAGACGCAGTATCTACGCCACAAGTGCGATGTGTATAACGCAAAATCGGGACGCCTCGCCGGGCTTGATTGCCCGATATGTAAGAATAAGGGAAATATTCTGGTTGTCGAAGGTGGCGAAGAAAGAATGCGGGAATGCTCCTGCATGGAAAAACGGCGCAGCCTGGCTAGAATTCAGGCGAGCGGGTTAGGATACATGCTGGAGTCCTGTCGGTTTGATACCTACCGGGCAGACGAATCGTGGCAGAAAATGTTCTTGTCAAAAGCCAAGGAATTTGTACTCGACCATGAAGGCAAATGGCTTTACATGGGCGGCCAGGTAGGCGCGGGGAAAACCCATCTGTGTACTGCCATTGTGGGCGAATTCATGCGTATGGGCTTAGGAGCCAGGTACATGCTTTGGCGCGACGAAGCAGCAAAACTCAAAGCTGTAGTCAATGATGACGTGGAATACAATCGCCTGATTCGCCCGTTAAAAACCACCCCTGTGCTATACATAGACGATTTTTTCAAAACGCAGCGCGGTGAAAACGGGAAACCGGCGTTTCCGACAGCCGGCGACGTCAATGTGGCATTTGAAATCATCAATTATCGATACAACAATCTGAATTTAATCACCATCATCTCAGGAGAATGGACCATCGATGAAATCCTGCGGATTGACGAAGCGGTAGGCAGCCGAATTTATCAGCGGACAAAGGAATACTGTCTGCAAATTGCCCCAGATCCACGGAAAAATTACAGGATGAGGTGACGGGGTGCGGGTGATTTTTACAATTCCAGGGCCCCCGAAGGGAAAAGCGCGGCCGCGAATTGTGCGCAACCATGGGAAAATCCACAGCTATACCCCGGATGCAACAGCCGCCTACGAAGAATTGGTTCGGATTAAATACCTGCAAGCTGAGGGCGGCGCAATCAAATTGCAAGGCCCAATCGAAATCTTAATATTTGCTGGATTTCCAATCCCAAAGAGCGCAAGCAAACGCAAACGGGAGCAGATGCTGCGCGGAGAAATTCTCCCCGCTAAAAAGCCAGACTGTGACAACATCTGCAAAATCATCTGCGACGCCCTAAACGGGATTGCTTACAGGGACGACGCGCAAATCGTCGAGGCTCACGTGCGCAAGGTGTATGTGGGCGGGTCCGGCGAAACCACGGTAACCCTGACGGAAATCGAGGAGGCACAATGATGGAGGCCTTACGACAACGATTAATCGGTTTACGCCAAAAAGAGGGCTTGCTACAACGGGATGTAGCCGATCAGCTGCACATTGACCGCAGTACATACAGCTATTACGAGCGCGGCAAAACAAACCCACCCCTGGATATCCTCATTAAGCTGGCGGATTATTTTGGGGTTACGACGGATTATTTGTTAGGACGGGAGGATTAAAAATGAATTGGAGCGAATACGAGGACGATGTGTTAAAAGCGGGATATGAGGCTCACCGAACCGCTTCAGAAATCGCCGCAACTTTGGGGAGGACATCGGGAGCGGTACGCGGTCGTGCTTCCGCGCTAGGGATCGCCAAGGCGAAATTATCAGAGCCGGAGGAATCCGGATTTGAGAATGAGGCTGTTTGCCAATATTGCGGGCAAATCTCAATGCCGGGCGAAGAATGCAATTGCCCGGAGGCTAAGCGGGAGCGCAGAATCAAGGATCAAATACTTAGGGCGAAAAATACCATACGGGAAGTTTTCGGCCAGGCTTGCCAGGATGAAGGATATAAACCCGTCTCGGCGGAAAACATCGAAATCATGGACGCCGCTGCGGTGCAAATCGCAAATTACAAGATGCACGCCGTTTCGCTTGTGCTTTCGAGCGGGACCCGCGCAAAGCTTACCAGAGGCGCAAAAGGGGTTATCAAAGTGGAGCGGTCAGAAACAAAAAAGACAACCTTGGAGGTGGGGGAATGAATTACATAGCATACGCCGTAACTGTGGCTTCCATCGTCGGCACGGTTGCAAACAGCTTTCAAAAACGGTGGTGCTTTTGGGTGTGGGGCTGCACGAATGCGTTTTGGTGCGTGTTCAACATTCTTTCCGGCAGTTATGCACAGGCGATTTTATACGCCTTTAATTTCGCAATGGCTGTTGTGGGCCTCGCGAAGTGGAGCAAAAAAGACGCAAGAATCCGACGGGCATTCAAAATAGCGATTAGAGCGGCGGCAGGTGTTCATAGCCCCTCTTTAGGAAGAGTAGTAAAAATATCGGATATATGGAAACAGCCGAATTATGAAAGGGTTGATATCAATGAGCGAAAATGAGCGAAAATATATAGCTTCGGTGGACGTTTCCACCGGCGGCGACTTATCGGCCGTATGCTTGGCGATAGAAAACGCGGCAAAAGAATTCGTGGTGCTTTTTGCCCGCGCTTTTTCAAAACCGGTTAAAGAAATATCGAATTTTCTTGACGCGGCATTTTTTGTACATCCGAACCGGCACGTTGCCCACCTTGCCGAATACGGACGTTCGGAGAGGGTTAGGAAAAAGAACTGTAAGCGTATTTTGAAATGGATTGAAATGGGGAGGAAACATGAAAGCTATAATAAAGCGGGAAATACCGTTGCAAGAACTCAAACGGTACGGCTTTAAAGACGAATACATGGTAATGTCACGTGAGGTAAAGCACCCTCTTTACCTGATCGTAGACAAGAAAACAAGAGAACTGGTGCTATTGTCACCGATGGGGCCTGCAGCCTATATGGAGGCGCACAAGGATAAGTTTTGGGATTTGATTACCGCCGGTTTTGTGCTGTTTCTTAAAGCCGAATATGATTGAGGATAATCGAATGAGAGGAAAAAGAGATTTGAAATTAAGCGACTACGGGATAACCGTACACATGTACCGCGAACTGCATGAGTTTTGCCTACAGTACAACGAGAAAAAAGCTAAGCTATATGATTGTTACTGTATCGGATCACCCAGTCTCACGGGGCAGCCGCGGGGGAGCGCAGACGGAAGCGTTACAAGCCGCAACGCGGAAAAAGCTATTATCTTGTCCGCAGATATCGCAATGATCGAGCAGGCGGCTGTGGAAGCGGGAAAGGAAGAATATCAAAACCTACTGAAAGCGGTGACCTGCGATTTACCGGGATATGTGATGCGCTTAAATTACGGCATGACATGGGGCGAAAATAAATTTCGAAATCAACGGAAACTGTTTTTTATTGATTTGGCAAAAAGAAAGGGATACATATGACAGGTAATTGTTTTGCGATAAAAGAGGGAAAGCGCCTGATCCTAAAAGTCACCAAATGTGAAGGTTGCAAATTTGGGAAAACGAAAGAGCAATTACAAGTAGAGCGGGAAAGGGCCGAAGCAAGACTAAAGCAAATCAGGTGACAAGGAATTTATTTAAAAATTTTTGACCACTGACGTTCTTGCAACGTACTTACATGCTAAATTGATACCAGTAAGATACGCAAGAGCATCACTCTTACTCCTCGCCGGCGTCGGGGCGGGCCAAGATGGACAATACTGACGCATGGCCTCCTTTCTTCTTCTCCCTTTTTTCATTTCTATGCCGCGCCGTCATCGGCGCGGCGCACATGCGGCATACAGATGACGACTGATAACGTCAAGCAGGTGCAACTCCTGCACGCCGCGCAACTCCTTTTTCTTCGGGCGCTCTGGATCACAGCAGAGCGCCCGACTCATAAGCAGGTGATGCGGTATAAATCCAGATGATCTTGAAAGATGGATATTGCAGCTCATAGCGGATGACAACATCCACGCCTTTTACGTCTCTCCTCTTTGGCTCAAAGTCAGCGCGGAGGTTTTAAAAGAGCAGCACTATGAGTGCCAGCGATGCAAAAAGCGAGGCAGGTACAAGAGAGCCAATACCGTTCATCACAACAAGCCAGTGCGTCAGTACCCAAGACTGGCACTCACAAAAGACCATTTGGAGGCCATATGCAAGGAGTGCCACTATGAGGAGCACCACGGACAGCCAAAAGGATTTGTAAATGAGGAGAGATGGTGACCCCCCGGGTCAAAAAAACGGAAATTTTCTGGGGATTGGAAGAACGGGGGGCAGGGTAGACTTTTCGTCGGACTCGCGCGCGCGAGGAATTTTGATGCGGGAGGGATAGGATTTGAAGAAAGCAGACGTTCGCAACTCGCTGATCAAGCAGCTTGAAGATAAGGGCGCAAATGTAAGCCACTTTGAGGACCTGGTAAACGATTACATGGATTTTTGGTCCATCAAAAGCAAGCTGCAAACAGACATCCGAAAGCGTGGAATCGTCTACGAAGACAAATCATCGGTCGGGATCGTTATGCAAAAAAACAACCCGTCGGTAAAAGAGCTTGTCAACGTCAATCGCCAAATGCTGTCCATCCTGCGCGAGCTGGGATTGAGCACGGATGAAATCGTCTGTAACGAGGACGATGAACTCTAATATCCAGGACTACATTGACCTGGTGCGCAGCGGGAAAACAGAAGTCTGCAAAGAACAAGTTTTGCTCTGTGAGTATGTGGAAAAATGTTTTTCTGCCGAACCTCTTCGCGTAGATGAAGAACAATTGAAGAAATACCTTGATCTGCAAAAATACTTTCCGTTCCAACTTTTTGAGTGGGAACGGTTTTGTTTTGCCCTGCACAACTGCGTGTACAAAGAAAACGGTCAATTGCGCTGGCCGGATTTGTTTATCCTGGTCGGGCGCGGCGCAGGGAAAAATGGGTATTTATCTTTTGAGGACTTTTGCCTCCTTACCCCGATCAACGGCGTTCGCAACTATCACATTGATATCTGCGCCAACAGTGAGGATCAGGCAAAAACCAGTTTTAACGATATATACGAAGTGCTGGAAGAGCACAAAACAAAACTCAAAAATCACTTTCGGTGGAACAAAGAAGAAATCCGGAATCTGAAAACCGGGTCCATCCTGAAATTTCGCACGTCGAACTTTAAAACCAAAGACGGCGGCCGGCCGGGCAAAGTGGACTTTGACGAATACCACCAGTACGAAAATTATAAGAGCATCGAGGTTTTTAAAACCGGCCTGGGAAAAAAAGCATTCCCGCGCACCACAGTAACCACCACAAACGGAAATGTCCGAGACGGCCCTCTCGATCATCTGATCGCCAGATCGGAACAAATCCTAAAGGGCGAAATCCCAGATAACGGCCTCCTCCCTTTTATCTGCCGTTTGGACGATAAGGAGGAAGTGCATCGGAAATCAGCCTGGGCGAAAGCAAATCCAAGTTTGCCATACAACCCTACTTTAATGGAAGAGATGGAGCGGGAGTATATAGATTACCTCCAAGACAACATCGGGAATGCATCTTTTATGACCAAACGTATGAATATACCGCAAGGAGATAAGGATGCAGAGGTCACAAGCTGGGAAAATATCTTAGCAACCAACCGACAAGTGCCGGATTTGGAGGGATACACCTGCGTTTTTGGGATCGACTACGCCAAAACCACCGACTTTGTGTCGGCGGGTCTTTTGTTTGATGTAGAAGATATTCATTACTGGCTTTCGCACACTTGGGTTTGCCGCGCTTGCAATGATTTGAGCCGTATCAAATTTCCTTTGGAAGATGCAGCGGCGCGGGGCCTCCTCACTTTTGTGGAGGATGTGGAGATCAATCCAGACATCCCGGCCGCGTGGATCATGGAGCAATCCCAAAAATACAACATCATCGCAGGAGCAATGGACAGCTACCGGTATACCCTGTTAAGCAAATCCCTCCGTGCAGCGGGCTTTGACGCCGACCGGAAGGGGCGAAATAACATCAAACTGGTGCGACCGTCCGACGAAATGCTGATCGCTCCCACCATCACGCATTTGTTTCAGCTCCACAAAATCGTGTGGGGCGACAATCCACTCATGCGGTGGTTTACCAACAACAGCAAAATGGTCATGTCGCCGGCGGGCAATATCACCTATGGAAAAATTGAGCCGAAGTCCAGAAAGACGGACGGCTTTAAAGCATACGTTGCGGCAGAAACCATTTCGGACAAGCTGATCGGATACGGAGCACCGATCAGTGGTATCGACCTTGGGGTTTGGACCTATTAAGGGAGTGTGATCGATTGAGCTTTAAAAATTGGCTCAAAAGCTTTTTGACGGGAGAAAAAACCGTCGAGATATCCACAAAGGACATTGAGGCGTTTATCGACAAAGAAGAATTAAAAACGCTCTCGATAGAGGAATTCGCTATCCATTCAGCCATCAACATGATTGCAGGCGCGGTGAGCAAATGCGAGTTTCGCACGTTTCTGCGCGAAAAGGAAGTCCAGGCGGAGGAATATTACCTATGGAATTACGAACCGAACGTCAACCAAAATTCCACGCAGTTTATTCAGGAGCTTGTTTCCCGCCTACTTTACGCGAATGAATGCTTGGTTGTGGAGGCGAGCGGACAGCTGATTATCGCGGAGGGCTTTTCGAAGCAGGAATTTGCTTTACGGGATACGGTATTTTCCAACGTCTCGCGGGGAACCTTGACGTTCCAGCGCCCGTTTTACATGTCGGAGGTCTTATATTTCCGACTAAACAACAAAAATATCAAGGTGTTACTGTCAAACCTATGTCAAGGATACAACGCCATCATTGACAAGGCGATCCAAAAGTACGAAAAATCAGGAGGCAGGAAAGGCACATTAGAAATCAGTTCGCTGGCCAGAGGCGACAAACAGTTTGCCGAAACGTTCGAAAAACTGATGAACGAGCGATTTCGGAAGTATTTTGAGGCGGAAAACGCGGTACTGCCGCTTTTTGACGGCTACACCTACAATGAGCAGCCAGGGGAGCAAGGGAAAAAGACCACCGGCGAAGTCAGCGACATCAAAGGACTGACGGCGGAAATCTACGACCGAGTGGCACAAGCGTTTCGCATCCCGCCCGCGCTCCTGAAAGGTGACATCGCGGACATCGAAAAAATCACCGACAATTTCCTCACATTTTGCATTGATCCGCTCTGCGACATGATCGCGGAGGAGATTACCCGTAAACGGTATGGATACAATGGGTTCCGAGCGGGAAATTATGCCGACATCGATACCACCTGCATCAAGCATATTGATATTTTTGGCGTGGCCGCCAATGTAGACAAACTGATTGCCAGCGGCATGTACAGCATCGACGAGCTACGCAGAAAGCTCCGTGATACCCAACTTGGGACGGAGCATTCAAAAAAGCATTGGATCACCAAGAACTACGAATCACTGGAAGGGGGTGAAACGAAAAATGGGAATGTGGGAAATCAAACAAGCGACGCAGCCGAAAACAATTAACCTGTACATTTACAGCGATGTGGAGGCGGATTCTGCCGACTGGTATACCGGAGAGATAGTGGAAAGCCAAACGTCCGCCAATCATTTCCGCCAAGCTCTGGAAGAAGCAGGACAGCTTGATGAAATCAACGTATACATAAACTCACGCGGCGGATCGGTGATGGAGGGCGTTGCTATTTACAATCAGTTAAAGCGGCACCCTGCGCACAAGACGGTATACATCGATGGATTTGCCTGCTCGGTCGCGAGCGTCATCGCCATGGCGGGGGACCGGGTAATCATGCCAAGAAACACCACCATGATGATCCATAATCCCTGGTCGGTGGTAGCGGGAAATGCAAAGGAATTGCGCAAGGCGGCGGATGATCTGGACGTGCTTAGCGAGTCGTCCAGGCAAGCATATCTGCTCAAATCCGGTGGAAAACTCGACGAAATTCATCTTGCCGAAATGATGGATGCGGAAACCTACTTGACCGCCGCGCAATGCGTCGAATATGGCCTTGCCGACGAATTCGCGGAAAAGGAAGCGGACATCGAGGCGGCAAGGCAGATGCTTCGCAAGGCCAAGCAATCCGCCATAAACCAAAAAGCGCAGGTGGCGGTTCTTCAGGCCGAGGCGGAGAAGCCCGCACCAGAGGGAAAGCAACAGCCGAAAAAACCGCAGAAGCAAGAGCTTGCAGCCGATGGGGCAATCAAGCTCCTGTCTGCATATATGAATTCATTTAAAATCAAAATTATGGAGGTATCAGATTGAGAAGCAAAGATTTGATCACCCAGGAAAAAACGGAACTTTTGCAGAGGCTGACCGGAGCCATGCAAAGCGGCGATGAAACCGCCATGGCAACTGCGTTTTCCGATTTCGCGGAATCGGTGCAAAGATCGGTTGTGGAAGAAGCCAGGGAACTGGCGCAGGTGGTGGACGCCAATGTTTTGGCCGCCAGAGGCGTGAGGCAGCTCACCAGCGATGAGCGGGAATTTTACCAGGGCATTGTAAAGGCATCCCGAAGCGGTAACCCCAAGCAGGCGTTGGTTGACATCGACAAAGCCATGCCGCAGACGATCATCGACACCGTCATTGACGACATCAAGGCAAATCACCCGTTGTTGGATGCCGTTGACTTTGTCAACACCAACGGAGCAATCCGGATGATCCTCAACGCGGACGACGTGGACCTTGCGACCTGGGATGCCCTCAACACCGCGATTTCCAAAGAACTGGCCGGGAAGATCGAACTGATCGATGTGTCCTTTGCCAAGCTCTCCGCTTATATCCCGGTTGCCAAGGACATGCTGGACTTAGGTCCTGCATGGCTTGATAACTACGTACGCCTGATCTTGGCCGAAGCCCTGGCCGCCGGCCTGGAAAACGGCATCGTAAACGGCACGGGCAAGAATCAGCCCATCGGCATGACCAAAGACCTTGACGGCAGCGTGACCCAGGGCGTTTATCCGGACAAAACCAAAGTGACACTGAGCTCTTTGGATCCCGTGGAGTATTGCGGCGTCATTGCGCCGCTTGCAAATAAGCCCAACGGCGGTTATCGAGCTGTCCCGGAGGTAATGCTTTTGGTCAACCCCGTCGATTACATCCAAAAGGTTTTACCGGCCACCACGGTTCGCGCCGCAGACGGGACCTACAAAAACAACATTTTCCCTTATCCGACCCGTGTGATCCAAACCTCTGCCCTCACCTCCGGCAACGCCGTAATCGGCCTGGTCAACAAGTATTTTATGGGCGTCGGCGCCGGGAAGAGCGGAACGCTCGAATATTCGGACGAATATCAGTTTTTGGAGGATACCCGCGTCTATCTGACTAAGCTTCACGGCAACGGCCGCCCCAAGGATAACAACTCCTTTATCTATCTCGACATTTCCGGCCTCAAACCGGCGAATCTCAAAGTCGAGGTAACCAATACCGCCGAGAAGCCGGTCAATACCAAAGAGGTTTCGGCTGCATCGTAAAAAGGGGAATGAACCATGGACCGGCTCTTAAATGAGGTGAAAAACTATCTGGATATCACCATATCCGACGAAGCTACGGACCAAAAGGTCAACGGCATGATCGAGCGGGGGAAAAATTATCTTTGCGGTTTGGCGGGGTGCAGTTTAGACTTTAACGCCCCGTCGCAGCCGAAAGCTTTGTTGCTTGATTATTGCCGTTACGCCAGGTCTAACGCCTTGGAGATGTTTGCGGTTAATTTTCGGTCGGAACTGATCGGCCTGAAAATACAAAAAGAGGTGGACGCTTATGCAAATTCAAGCACCTGTCCGCTTTGAGACGTTTAACGACGGGTTATGTGATATTTACGGGGCGGAGCAATCCGCCCCAAAGTTTTGCAGAATCCGGTACGGACACCGCACTCTTGGCGCGAACCGGTATTACATCGCTGCCCAGGCGGAAATCGAGCTGCACTCCGTCATCCGAATCCTGCAAAACCGCATGATTGATCCGCATGACTGCGCCATGATTGACGGCGTGACTTATGACATCGAGCAGGTGCAGCATATCGACGACACCAACCCGCCGGTGACCGACCTGACTCTCCGGGAGTTAAGTATGCATGTGGAGGGGATATGAGCAAGACTGTGGATATTGCGGGCATTTCGGCGGAAATATCCGCCGCGCTTAGAGGCTATTCCAGCCGCGTGAGGGACCGCACCAAAAGAAACGTGGATGCGGTGAGTGAGGAATTGGTTGAAAATCTCAAGCGGGATAGTCCGGTAGGTTCCAGAGCCAAAAAGAAATACCGGGACGGATGGGCCAAAAAAGAAGCTTTTGAAAATGCAAACGTGAAACGGGTTACCGTTTACAACAAGACAAACGGCTATCTTACAAGCTTCCTGGAAAACGGCCATAAAATAGCCCGACGCGGCGGGAGAACAAGGGCGCAGCCGCACATACGCACGAACGAGTTGAAGGCCATCAAAGATTTAGAAAGACGTACCGAACAGGCGGTGAAAAATGAAGCTTGACGAAATCGGAGAAATGCTGAAAGAGGCAAACATCCCGGTTGCATACAGCCATTTCGCCAAAACACAGCCTCCCCCCTTTCTCGTTTATTACGACAAGGAGGAGCAGGTCATAACAGCGGACAGCATTGTGATCTATAAGGTCTTGAGTATTACTGTGGAGCTTTACACCACAACAAAAAATGAAGCGTTTGAAGAAAGAATAGAAAACCTTTTATCCGATCATCGCTTAGGGTTTTCGAAATATGCATCCTGGATCAACGACGCGAAAGTATATCAAACCATATATGAATTTGACACGGAGGTGTTCTTTTGAAAAAATCACTTGCAAAAGTCGGGTATTTCCAGCACCTGACGGACGGCGCGGGAAACGTGACGTATGGACCCATTCGGCAACTGGAAAGCAAGCTTTCCGGCGGTCGAGAGTATTCGGCAGAACCGCAGGGAGATCCCGTAACCGTTTATGCGGACAGCCAGATTGTTTACTCGGAAGAAACCAATAACGGCTATACCATTACCCTCACCCTGATCGACTTGATTGACGATGTGGCAAAAAACTGGCTTGGGAATACGGTGGACGATGCCACCGGCGCTATGGCAGAATATGCGGACATCGGCGAACGTCCTCATTTTGGCTTGGTTTTGGCAGACTACACCACGGACGGTGCGGGCAAAATCACCTATTTTTACAACTGCTATGTATCCAAGCGCCCGACTAAGGCGGGAAAAACGTCGGAGGACACGTTTGAGCCTCAATATACAGAGTTTGAGATCACCGCAAAACCCAGAGAATCCGACCATTTGGTCTGCTACGAAACTCGCGGGTACGAAATCCCGTCCGTCGTCGTTGACCCGGGCAACCCGACCCCCGAAATCGGAGAGCTTACCGTAACGACCGAAGCAGGCACCGCGACGGGAAAAATGAAAGTCTATGTAACTCCCGGACTTGGTGTCAATACTTCTTATCGGTACAAGATCGCCGCATCCGTGTCCGCGCCTGCGCTTGATGAAGTGATTTCCGCCGACTACATCATGTGGGACGGGATTTCGGAAATCGCGGTATCCGGCAGCGGTAGCAAAATCCTACTGGTGGAAGTTGACCGGCAGAACAAAGCGAAGAAAGCAGGCATCACCGCCTGTAACCCCAAAGCGTAAGGAGGACAAGAATAAATGGAAAAGTCGGTTATGATTGACGGCCGCCCGGTGCGCTTTCGCGCCACCGGAGGCACTCTGTACCGGTATAAGGCGCAGTTTGGGCGGGAGTTTCTCGCAGACATAAGCGGAATCTATGAGTTTCGCGAAGGGGAAGCAAAAAAAGCGGCCGGCCTCATAAAAGATGGCGGGGACGAATCAGCCTTGCAAAGCGTTTTTAACCTGGAAAAATTCAAGCTCGAAACAATTTATGACATCCTGTGGACGCTTGCAAAAACGGCAGATCCCTCCATTCCACCGCCCGTCGACTGGCTTGACGGCTTCGAAAAATTCCCTGTGCTCCAAATCTTTGCGGAGGTACAAGATTTGATCGTGGCAAATCTCAAAGTCGACTCAAAAAACGGATAAGCGGCGGTAGCTCGACAGGCGACGGCTCTCTCATGACTACAGAGGAGCTTGTCGCCTGTATGGTTTTGCGCGGGTTAACCGTCGCGGACATGGATCAATTTACAATCGGGATGCTCCTCAACTACGCTTACGCTCATAACCGTATCCAGAGGATTGCAAACGGTGAGAGTGTACCGGATACCGATGCGAGATATAAGCAGCTTAAATCAATCGCGCCCATTATCGAGGAGAAGTACAAAGCAGGCCAAATATCAAAAGAAAAATATGACGAATACCGAAAGTCAATCGAAAGATATGGGGGTGAGTAACAACGGCAGGTAAAATTCAGGGTATCACGGTTAGTATCGGAGGAGATACAACCGGACTCGACAAAGCGCTGAAGGACATCAACAAATCCAGCCGAAACCTCCAATCCGAGCTGCGGCAGGTGGATCGACTTTTAAAATTAGACCCGGGAAACACGGTGCTTGTTTCGCAAAAGCAGCAAATTTTGCAGGATGTCGTGGAGAAAACCACAAAAAAACTCGAAGCCCTAGAGCAAGCGCAAGACGAAGTTAATAAAAAATTTGAAGAAGGCTCTATCGATGCCGGTCAGTATCGTGAATTTCAGCGCGAGGTGGAAAAGACAAAAAAGAGCCTGGCTGATGCTGCAGATCAACTCGAAGAACTAAAAAAGGAAAGCAAGTCCGCCGGTAGAGAAGTAGATGACCTGGGGGATGGATTTAAGGGCTCTGCGTCCCAGGCGAAAAAATTCGGGACGTCTGCGGATTCGGCGGCAAAGGATATCAAATCCGCCGGCAAAGAGAGCGGGACCGCAGGATCAAAAATCGAGAAAGCCGGAAAGCAGGCAAAAAGTTCGGGAGACGATGCAAAGAAGGGCAGTAAAGGCTGGTCATCGTTCCAATCCGGGCTAGAAAAGGTTGGCTCGTTTGCTGCGAAATCGCTCGCAGCTTTAAGCGCTAGTGCGGTTGCGGCAACCACCGGGACGCAAGAATTGCGAATGGACCTTTCGAAATTAGAGCAAAATGCGACCGACGCGGGACAAAGCGTCGACGGAGCAAATGCACACCTCCGCGATTTGTATGCGATTACAGGCGAGACAGACAGCAGCATTGAGGCTCTCTCAAATTTGATGCAGGCGGGATTTACCGACAACAACCTCACCACTGCTGTCGAGGCTCTTTCCGGCGCAATCATAAAATTCCCAGACACTTTAAAAATCGAAAGCCTTTCGGACAGCCTGCAAGAAACCCTAGCGACAGGAGAGGCGACCGGACAGTTTGCAGAGCTTTTGGAGCGATTGGGCCTCAATTTGGATGATTTCAATGCAGGGCTTTCGCGGTGTACGACCGGGACGGAAAAACAGCAATATGCTCTTGACATCTTAGCAAAAACAGGGCTTGCGGATGTAAATAGTGCATATCGAGATACAAACGAGTCGCTAATCGGGATTAATAACGCTCAATTTGATATGCAGGAGAGTCTGGCCGAAATAGGGGGAAAGCTCGCGCCTACAGTAGCTAAAGTGATGAAGGGAGTTTCGGAGGCGGCCGATTTTTTGGCAGAGAACTTCGACGTTCTAGCACCCATTATTGCAGGTGTAGCGACCGCTTTAGCAACCGCTACGGTAGCGCAATGGGCGATGAATGCCGCTATGTATGCAAATCCGGCCGTTCTTATCATCGGTCTGATCTTGGGTCTGATTGCGGCTCTAGTTGCTTTAATTGCCTCTAATGAGGATTTTAGAAATAGCTGGAATGACATGTGGGGACAAGTAGGAAAATTCTTTCAAGACGTTTGGAATAACATATGCAATTTCTTCACGGTAACAATACCAGAGGCGTGGAACTCTGTTGTGGAGTTCTTTTCTGGCATCCCCGAGTGGTGGAATGGCATTTGGAGCCAAGTGGGGCAATTTTTCCAGGATTGTTGGAATAACATTGTCGCCTTTTTTACCGAGACCATCCCCTCGTGGATCAATTCGATTGGAGAGTGGTTTGCATCCTTGCCGCAAAAAATCGGCTATGCATTAGGCCAGGCGGTGGGATCGGTCGCAAAATTCGGCCAAGACTTATGGAATTGGGTCACGACCGAAATCCCTAAGTTTTTCGGCGAAATCGGTCGATGGTTTTCCGAACTCCCTGGAAACATCGCCAATTGGTTTACCGATGCTGTGAACAACGTCGGTAAATTCGGTCAAGACCTGTGGAATTGGGTCACAACCGAAATTCCGAAGTTTTTCGGCGAAATTGGCCGGTGGTTTTCCGAATTACCTGGGAACATTTGGAACTGGTTGACCGAAGCAGTAAACAATGTGATCAATTGGGGTAAGGACCTGATTGATCAAGGATGCAAGGCTGCACAGGATTTTTTTAACGGCATCGTAGATACCATCAAGGGGTTACCGGACAAAATATATCAAATCGGAGAGGATATTGTAAAAGGCATTTGGAACGGTATCAAGAGCATGGGAGACTGGCTTTGGCAGCAAATCAGCGGATTTTGCGATGGATTTGTCCAAGGATTTAAGGATGCATTTGGTATCCACTCTCCGTCAACCATCATGCGCGATGCCGTGGGTAAGTTTCTCGCGCTTGGCGTCGGAGAAGGGTTTGAGCGCGAAATGAAAAACGTGTCCAGGGATATGGCGGCGGCTGTGCCAACCACCTTTGACGCGCAAGTGGACAGCGTGTCCCGTAACAGCAATAACGCCATCCTGTCTGGCGATATTGTCAACGCCATTGCAGACGGCTTCGGCAGCCTATCCACTCCCAAGCAACCGGTGATCGTGCAATTTTCTGTGAGCGGGAAAAACTTGATCGAGGCGACGTTTGATGACTTTGCAGAGGTCATCAAACGGAAAGGCTATCGCCTGGTGCCGGTAAACTAAGGGGTGAACGTATTTGATCAATCGAGATATAGACCTACTCGTGATGGATGGGCTCAAAGTTTTACATATCTCCGATTATGACGCGCAAAAGCGTCCGGAGGTCAAGACGATTACCACGCCAAGCGGTCGAGTTATAACAAAATATGGGTACGAAAAGTATTACATAAACGTGACGGTGGAATCCATGTCGCGGGAAGAAAAAAATGCACTATACGCTGTGTTGAAAAAACGTGGATCAGTGTACTGCGCTTTTTTTGATTGCGATACCTCGGAAACCGGCTACGGTAATTTTACTGTGACATCCTTTAGCGTCCCCAAAATTGCGATTTCGTCTCACGGCAAGCAGTATTTTGACAATATTTCGTTCGCCCTGGCCGAATCGACAGGGCGGTGATTATATGGTAACGACAACGCAAGCCTATCAAGCTGCCATTGCAGCAGACACGGAGCGAGTCGTTCCGCGTCTTTTGTTTGATTTTGCGGACCCAAACCTAAAAGCCGGAAACATCACTGTCACAGCATCATTTGATACGGATTCCAGGCCGGAGCAGGTTTGCGACCTATCCGACCTTCCGGCGATACGCTTTGCGAGCTTTGAGGGGAGGGGGTTCCCACTCGACGGCAGCGTCCGGATTTTTGATGCATCTGACGATGCACGCATCGGCATATGTAGCGAGGATGTATCCTCTGACGGGGGGAACCTTACATACAATGTGACTTTGCAAGTGGACCGGACAATATCAAGCGCCGGCATTACCATTTGGTTTGATACAGCGGGACATGATGGGGCGGATAGTTTTGTCGTTGCGTTTTACAACGGCGATAAGGTTGTCAAAACGTTATCTGCATCCAATTATGAGGCGGAGGTCTACGCCTCTGCGCAGCCGATTGATAACTATGACCGGGTGTTGATCGGCATAACGAGATGGCAGACCCCGCACCGTAAAGTTAAGGTCACTCGTGTGATGTTTGGTACATCGGAGGATTTCGGAGGCGATAAGCTTATAAGCCTCAACGCCAAAGAGCAAATCAATGTGTTTGAGAGTAACTTATCAATCTCCGAAATCACGGCGAAATTTGAGAATTCAGACGGACGGTTTAACCCGTTCGCGGGGAATTCTCAATCCCGTTACCTGCGCCAAAGGATCAAAATGCGCCCGCAGCTGGGGCTACTTTTGCCATCCGGCGCCACCGAATACATAGACCTGGGATATTACGACCTGTATCAATACCCCACGTCCAGTGAGGAGGACACGGCGAGCTTTGTCCTACGATCTCCCTTGCAGTATATGAGCGGCACCTATCATCCGGACTCCTACGAGCCAATTTCCGCCGGCGCTCTGGCCGAAAAAGTATTTGCCGCAGCCGGTATAAGCGACTATGAGATTGATGCGGGATACTATGGCGTGCTTGTAAACCAGTATGTAACTGGTGATCACCAGCTTAACGTTATGCTGCAATGGACCGCGAATGCAGTAGGCGGATATGTGGATGTGGACAAATGTACTGGCAAAATCCTACTCAAAACGCTTGACTTGTCGTCTGCGCCAGCAATTACCCTCGACGATGACAACACCACCGAGCGGCCGGGGCTTACGCAATTAAGCTTGCCAAGCGGGGTGGAAATCCCCTATTACACGATCGCAATAGAGACAGATGTGGCGGAGCTGATAAAAGAAACGGTCGCGCCGAACGGACGGGAAGAATACTGGATCACTTACGACCCCGCAATCGAGGTATCCATCGCCGTAAACGGCGGGTCATTGGTATCCAGCTCCGTCTTTTTGGCAACCGCAAAAGTAACTGTGGAGTCGACCGGAGAGGCGGAAATAACCATTACCGGAAGGAAACTCAAACAAAACAAGGCGGTTTACAAATATGAAAATCCGAATAAGGCGGACAACGATCTTTCGCCCGAAATACTGGATAATCAATTGATTGCGGACCGCACACAAGCGCAGGTGGTGGCGGAGCTCTATTTTGCGTGGCTTTCTAAGCGAGTTTCGGCGCAAGTCAAATGGCGCGGAGACATGAGCATCCGAGCCGGCGATATGGCGGAAATTCCGGAAGGCAAGGGGCTAATCGTATCAAATGAGATTACGTATGACAACGGATATCTAAGCCAAACGACCACATTGAGGGCGGGTGAATAAATGATTTTAGGATATGCGCCGCAGATCGGAGATTTTCGCTACATGCAGTGGCGTGCCTATCCATACGATACGCAAATGCAATACCGGACCTATACGCCTGGCAGGCGAATATTGGTCACGTCCATCCATTTTTACTGTGCCGCTCACGCAGGATACCAAACCCCTCTATACGTGGCGGGTGCCGTGTGGGACGCAAATAGCGGCGAGGTGCTAATCCGTGGGAGTATGCAGGCGGTTGCAACCGGTAGCGGGGGGCCGCGCGGTCAATACTGGATCACCGATAACGCCCGCGGAATCATTGAGGCAAACCGGCATATTGGGATCGGGTGGGCAAAAGGACAGGCAAACAACGCGGCGGCAGAATGGTCCGTTGTGCAGACTGGCGCAACCTACTGGCAGGATATCCCGGTCCGCAGCGACGATTTCCCAACCACCTTTTCGCCCGGTGGCACCCGCGCGGAATCCATCGGCGCATATGTGGAGTACGTCTATCCACTGGACAGCATAAGTGTGCCGGCAATTACGTTGTCCGTTGGAGAGGCGAGACCGGCGCCAGTATCAATATCGCCAGGCGACGCAACTTACACACTGCAATATGAGTCTACCAACCCCAACATATTTACGGTGGACGGCAGCGGCAATCTTCGCGCGGTGAGTCCTGGTACTGCTGTGCTTAATGTGTATGACACCTTTGGGAGCGGAGTATCTGCATCAGCCACGGTAACCGTTCGCACGCCGGTGACAGGTGTGGAGATCAACAAGCACACCTTGGACTTAGACGAGGGCCAGCAAGAGCTACTCGCGTGCGAAATCTACCCACTGGACGCCTCGGACAAAAGCGGGACGTGGGCATCGAGCAATCCGGCCGTTGCAACCTGCAATGCGGGCGGCTTGGTATCCGCCGTATCAAAAGGTAGCGCTATTGTATCAGTTACCACTACAGACGGTGGTTACCGAGATGAATGCGCCGTAACGGTACGCCGCAGAGTCACAGGCATATCGGTATCCCCACAAAGCTTTAACTTGGACTCAGGCGATACCCAACAACTGATTGCAACTATTACGCCCGAGGGAGCGAGTAACACGGCGGTTACATGGTCGTCAAGCGACCCGGAAGTTGCGGAGGTATCGCAAACCGGCCTTATTACCGCCGTCAGCTACGGCAGCGCAGAGATTACGGCAAAAACCGAAGATGGAGAATACAAAGCGGTTGCAGTGATTACCGTAAACGGGGAGCCTGTTTGGTACGATATGACTCCATTTACGGCGCGCGATTTTTTGGAGTATTACCACGTGGAGCAGGTACACAGTAATTTGCGCCTGATCAGGCAATACATGGTGTGGGATGGGGCGAGCGTGCCGACGCTTACACCGGTGGGCACATCGAATGGTTATGCAACTCTGAAATCTCAGGTTAAAAACATCTTAAATACCGTCGAGCAAAACATCGACTTACTGCACGATTATATTAATTGGATTGATCCATATTACGGCGCACCCGTGGCGTGGGACCGTATAGCGCCCGAATATGACGATATCAACCGATGGTTGTTAATTTGTAGCCACCTACGCAGCACCTTGCTTATGTATGAGGCTATGGATTATTACTTGGGCGACAATACAGGCGCCTATATCGTTGACAGTACAGGAGCGAAAATCCTGGTGAAAGGGGACTACTTAAATGGCGGAAACCGTAAAACAAATTAGTTATACGGCGGAAGAGCTAGACAAACATATCCGTGACACTTATAACGAAAACCTACTTCTGGACAGTCACTTCCGGCTGTGGGACGAGGGCACATCCTTTTCCGGGGCATATACCTCCGGCGGGTACACGGCTACCCTTTGGTG
>NZ_JBBMFD010000031.1:0-21245 GCF_040096205.1 Solibaculum intestinale
TTCCTCAATAGCTCAGCTGGTAGAGCATGCGGCTGTTAACCGCAGGGTCGTTGGTTCGAGTCCAACTTGAGGAGCCAAAAAAGCACCAATGATATCATTGGTGCTTTTTGTTTTGCTTGTGTGCTTTCCAGGTGCTTGAAGGAGCGATATTTTTTCCAGATTCTTCCCATCTGTAAGGGAAGATCTCTATAACAGCACCGGCCTTGTTGAAATCGACCCAGGATGGGACAACGCGGTGATTGATGCTTGTCTTCAAAAGGGGACTACGCGGATCGACCTTTCAGCCCGAATACAACCATAATGAAAGTAGATGACCGGATTTTTTGCTCAGTTTTTTCAGTTGAGAGAACAGGCTTCCGTGACATTAAACTCTGACCGGATGACAGATGACTTTTATGGCAGTTTTACAAGGGCACATTATTGTCCTCCGGGGTGCAGCAACCTTATTATAATGCGATGCTCTTGTCTGTCCGGTCAGGTACCCTATGATGCAATCATGGAAATAATTGAGCACAGCTATGAGACGATAGTTAAAAAGCTACAAAGGAAAGGATGAGATAGGCAAAAGCGCTTAACGGAGAAGAATCCGACATTTTAACGCCAAATGATTCTCAATATGATTCGTATAATATTCTTTTGTAACAACCCCCTGCTCCGGTCTATTCTAAGGCCGGGGCAGGGGGCTTGTTTATACGTTGCTCCAATCGTTATCTTTTTACAAGAATCCCGACGGTCTGGGTGGACTTCGTAAAGACCCGGTCTGCGGAAGCAACGCCTACCTGGAAGTCACGTGCGCCTGCGGAGCCAACACTGACCACATAAGACCAAATGCGCATATCGCCTTCGTCCTCATAGGTGCAGCTGATCGGCGCAAGCCCCATGCCGTTTTCGTTGAAGAGGCGGACATATTCGGTGTATTGATTGGTCTTAAAGGTAACGGTGAAGGGCTCGTTTACCTTGGCAGAGCTAGGAAGTGAAACGCCGAACAGCTTCGCTTGTCCAGTCGGCGCGTTGTTGATCTTGAAATCAACCGTTAAACCGGTGTCATACCCGTCCACAAATACCTTCAGGCTACGGTCACCCTTGGTAGCCAGAGAGAAGGTCAGCGTCCAGGTAATGGTGCCGTCCGGGTTTTCCGTCTTGCTGCGGGTGGTAGCAAGGCCATAACCGGCTTCACTGACCAGATAAGGTTTTTCGATGCCGGCATTCGTATGAATGGTCACGGTAATGGTTTCATTTGGCTCATATGTAGCCTTGTCGCTAGAAGCGGTAACCGCCAGATCCAGGTTATCGATGGCCTGCTGCAGCGCTGCGATCAAGGGAGCCACATGGACCTGCAACGCATCGGGATCTTCCAAGGCGTCCACAAGGGCAGACAGAGCGTTTACAACGGCTCCGGCAGATTCCGGGGTGAACATTTCGGGAATGATGGAGTTAAGCTGTCTGTAGAGCTCTTCTACCTTGTCCCGGTTGGCCAGAACCTTGTCGGAGAAGCCTTCCAGACCCAAATCTGCAAAGCCGTCGGCTACCATGCGAGCGAAGAAGGAAGAACCCTTGCCTTCGAAGGGGTGCACGCCGTCTGCCGTAATGACGTTCTCCAGCAGCCAAGTCACGCCCTTTTCCTGATATAACTGATAGGTTTCCTCGTTGAAATCGTAGCAGGGGATACCCATTTCCGCCGCTACCTCTCGCGTTGCCTGGGCGTATTCGGGGAAGGAACGCGGGATTTCTTCGTCGGGCAGGAAAGGACGCAGGGGATAGCTTTTATCGTTGGGGTCGCTTTCGTTAAAGTTGCGGATGTGGGACATCACGGTGATCAAAATCGGGGTCGCACCGCGGTCCAGAGCACCCTGCGCTGCCGTGCGGAGGAATTCCTTAAACTGAGGAACAGTGGAGTACCGTCCCGCGTTGGTGGCGTTTTTATCGTTGTGGCCGAACTGGATGGCCAGATAATCGCCGGGCTTAATGGTGGTCAGCAGGGGGTCCATCACATTATCCGCTTCAAAGAAGCCGCGGATACCACGTCCGGCGATGGCACGGTTGTCCACATTGATACCGGTCAGGTAATCGGCAATGTGACCGCCCCAGCCCTGATACCGCTGGTTGTCGATGCCCACGTTTCCGGACTTGCTGGTAACGGTAGAGTCACCAATAATGTATAGAGTAGGCGTATCGCCTGCCGTGCGCTTTTCCATGGGGGTAATTTCGATGGCGTTGACCTTGGCATTGTTTCCCAAGAAGCTGATTTCCAGCACGCCGTTGACAATGGCTACCGGATAAGAAGCGGTGTTAAAAGAACCGGCGTTGACGTTTCCGGCCTTCTTCTTGGCGGCATTGTTCATGGTGTAGCCCACATTGGAGGCTTCCTGCGCGTCGCCAGCAACTACCGTAACCATGTAGTCTCCTGCCGGCAGTTTTACCGAGAACTTGGCGCCGGTGACGGCGACGAAGTCAGAGGTAAGGGCATCCTCGGTGCCACGGTCCACGTCGGCCACCGTGGACTCCACAGAGAAGCCGTAAGCCACGTCGCCGGTGAACTTATCCGCTGCAGTTACCTTGGTGTAGCCGTTGGCCACAGCGCCGGAACCGAAGTCAAACTTATAGGTGTTGGTAGCGGAAACTAGGTTTTGAATGGCGTTTTCAATGGCGGTTTTGGCCGCGTCCGCATCACTGCGGGTCTTGGTCAGCGCATGATCCACCACATCCTGTCCCTTTGCCAGGGCGGCAGTCAGGTCAGAGTAAGACTCTGCCGTCCAGTCGTTGGGATCAAGAGCAGTACCCTTTGCCATGGCGGCTTCCAGGGTACGGGTGGAAATGGGTTTTGCGGCGACACCCTCGGTCAGCGTGCCGGTGGCATAGGCGGCAAGACCGGTGTCCGACTTGGAGAGCAGGTAGGAAAGCTGGCTTGCGGCCAGGGTAGCAGCTGCGCCGTCTTTAAAATGGGTGCAGTCGCTGGAAACCTCGGCAAGATAACGGGCCCAGCCGATGTGGTTATAATATTCGATGGTGTAGTAGTTGAACTCCACCAGCTCCACGTCCTGCTCGGCGGCCAGCTCACGCTGGGCGTCAGTCCAGGCCTGGAAGGAATTGAGGAAGGTATTTCCTTCCACCTTGTTGCCGTTTTCGGTAAAGCCGCGGTTGGGGGGCGTTACCAGAATCGGGGTGGCGCCGAACGCGCGGACAGCGTCCACATACTTCGCAAGCCACTCCTTGAACTCCGCCGGATTGGAGTACCGGTTGGGACGAATAGGCGTGCAGTCGTTATGGCCGAACTGAATCAGCACATAGTCGCCGGGCTTTATGTTCAGAAGAACGCTGTCGTTAAAGAGCCCATCGGCCAGATAATCACGGGCCGACTTGCCGCCCATGGCGGTATTGTTGACGAGGACTGCATCGGTCATGAATTCGGCCAGATGGTTGCCCCAGCCGGTTTCCGGCTTATTGGTGGCGGAACCATAGGCGGTGGAATCGCTGCACACATAGACCGTAGGTTTGATACCCGGGGTCCCCTCGGATGCAGAGGAAACCTTGGTGACCTCCACCGCATTGAGGCGGGAGTTGGTGCCGGTCAGTTCAATGGTCAGCTGTCCATCATAAACCGCCACCTGCTTGGTGGTCTCACGGAACTCGCCGGCCTTTGTGGTGCGTGCGCCCTTTGGAACCGAACTCTCGTTGGGCAGAGAGATGTAATAGGGCGCGAAGGAACGCATGTCCTCAACGATAGCACCGGAAACCGTGTCTTCGTTGAAGTCGCCCTGGATAGTCTTAACGGTGTAAATGCCGTTTGGAACGTCCAGGACAAAAGTCGGATAAGAGAAATGAATGTAGTTTCCGTCCTCGGCGTTTGTGGGTGCGGTGATGTCCGAGCCGTCCTGAACGGTGTTGCCGGAAACCCAGTCGGACTTCAAGGCGTCCGCATTGGCCCGGTCGCCGGCGGTCACGGTAATGCGCTCGTCATTGAGCCAGCCGTAACCGGTCGCCTCGTCGTAAAGGGTTTGCGGAGTGACCTTCGTGTAGCCGGCCGCTACCGCGCTGTCAGCCGTGCCAAAGTCAAACTTCGCCCCCGTGAAGTTGTCGTCGGCCGCTAGGGCGCCCATTGTGGGAACCAGGCTGAGCAGCAGGGAAAGGACCAGCGCGAATGCAAGAGATTTTTTTGCTTTCATCTTCCTTTGCATCTCCTTCTTCATCTGGTTTATCACACCAAGTGATATTATTATGATAATAAAAATTTTAAGCAGAGTCAATGAAAAAACAGAAAAAACGCACAATAGATTCCAAAATTTATAAGAAAGATACATCTGTTTTCCTAAAAAGCAGCAAAAATCTTGTTCATACAAATGTTTTGGCAAAAAAAGCGCCCCCGGCACTGGCGGGCAGCCAATGCCGGGGGCAAAGAAAGAAGAAGAAGAAACAAAAAGATTATCGGCGTACTTGGATGGAAACCGTCTGACGGGATTTGGTAAAGACGCGGTCCGCCGCGGCAACGCCGGTCTGGAATTCGCGGATACCGACGGAGCCGACGCTGGTCACATAGGTCCAGACGCGTACACCGTCCACATCCTCATAGGTACAGCTGATGGGAGCCAGTCCCATACCGTTTTCATTAAAGAGGCGGACATATTCCGTATGCGTGTTCGTCTCGAAGGTAACGGTGAAGGGTTCATTGACCTTTGCCGTGTCGGGAACGCTCACAGAATAGAGCTTCGCCTTGCCGGTGGCAACGCTGTCAATCTTGAAGTTGACGGCCACGCCGGTGTCTTCGCCATCGGCATAGACCTTCAGGGTACGGTTGCCCTTGGTGGCCAGGGAGAAGGTGAGGATCCAGGTCTTGGTGCCGTCTCCGTTGTCAATCACCTGGCGGCCGGTAGCTAAGCCGCTGCCGGACTCGCTGACCAAATACGCTTTTTCCACCGTGTCGGGGGTGTTGATGGTGACGGTGATGGTTTCGTTGGGCTCATACTGTTCCTTGTCCGCGGAAGCGGTGGTCTCGGGTAGCACAGCGTTGAGGCTGTAGATCTCCACGCCGTTTAACTTCATCAGGAAGCCCGGGAACTCCAGGTTCAGCTGGCCGTCGGTCACTTCCACCAGGAAGTAGTTCTCGCTGTAGCTGCCGCCAACGCAGTTGAAGGAAGTGTTGAGGTTGATGCCCTCGGCGTACACACCGCCGCTGGACGCATCAGAGGCGTCGCCCTGGATGGTGTGCACCAGGTACTTGCCGTTGGGCAGGTCAACTTTGAACTCCGGATAGATGCTGCCGTCTCTAGTAACCTGGAAGGCGCCTTCGGCAAAGTCGCTGTACAGCGCATCGGAAGTAGCGCGGTCGCTGTCGGTGACCGCTACGGAATCCGACCAGCCATAGCCCAGCTCAGGCGTATAGAGAGTGTCGGCGGTCACGCCGGTGTAGCCGTCCGCAACGGCGCCGTTGCCGAAGTCAAAGAAATAGGTGGCGTCCACGATGGATCTGGCGCGTTCGCCTGCCTTATAAAGGGTGTTGTAGGCAGCAGTGCAATCGTCCGCTGTGGCGTCGGGATTTGCAAGAACTGCCGTAGCCGCCTTCAGGGCGTTTTCAATTCTCGCAACATCGGCTGCGTCGAGCGTTTCGACCCGCATGCCTCTCCACTCTTCAAACGCAGCCTTCGCCTCGGTAACCAGATTGAGAAGCTTGGTGTACTCGGAGGAAGCTGCCTTGGGCAGGGTCAGGGTGCTGGAAGCAACCGACACGCCCGCATCGTTGTAGGCGAGGATGGAGAAGTCATAGCTTTCGCCGGCGGTAAGGCCGGTAATGGTGGCCTGGGGATACACGACGCCCGCGTACTCCGTCCAGTCGGAAGCGGAGGACGCCTTGTAGCGCACCACATAGTAATCCGCGTCATCCTGGTCGTCCCAGGCGATGGTGGCGCTGGTGCCGGCGGATTCCTTGGCATAGAGGCCGGAGGGCTTCGCCGGGGCCTGGGTGGCGACCGCCTTGGGCGTATAGCCTGCGGCCAGCGTGCTGTCCAGCTTCGCCATTTCGGAAGCGATGTAAGACGCGACCACCTCTGCGCCGTAGCTCTGCAGATGGACGCCGTCGGAAGCGCCGTTTTCATAAGAGCTGCCGGTGAAGATGCCGGGCTGTACAAATAAGTACATTGCCTGGCTGCGGATGGTGCCAAGGCTGGCGGTCAGATCGGTGGTATACTGGAAGTTGTCGATAAAGGCAACGCCCTTTTCTTCTGCAACCGCCTTGAGGGCATTTCGCATGTTGTTGAGAGCCCGGTAATCCTGCGAAGAGGTGCCTACGTTCTGACGGACGGAGGCGGTAGAGGAAACCAAAATCGGAGTGGCGCCGCGCTGAATCGCGCCGTCCACGTACTGGCGCACCAAGTCTTTCCAGGCATCGGTGCTGCCGGTGGTCTTTTCATTGAAGCCGAAGTTGAACACCAGGTAATCGCCCGGCTGGATCTGCTCTAAGACCATTTCCAGGCGGCCTTCCTTGATGTTGCGGTCGGCAGTGCGGGCGCCGATGGCCCAGTTTTCCACATTGATCTTTTCGCCGTCGAAGTAGTTGGCCAGCATCTGGCCCCAGCCGCGCTGCGGGTCATTGAACTGGGCGTAGCTGTCGGCAACCGAGTCGCCCACTACATACACGGTGGGGATATCACCCTCGTTGCGTGTAAACTGCTTGGTAATTTCAATGCCGTTGATCTTGGCGCCGGAGTTGGGGAAAGTAATGGTCATCTGGCCGTCGTAAACAGAAACGGTAAAGGTCTCGTCATAATATTCGCCGGCCGCCACGTCGAGCGCGTTGTTGGCCACGTTGTTCCAGCCGCGGCGCACCTGGCGCGGTACATTTTCGATAGAGTACTGCACGGAGGTAGCGGCAGAGGGGTCACCGGAGAGAATGCGCACGTCGTACTCACCGTTTTCCAGGTCCATGACAAAGGTCTGGTTTTTCGCGGTGGTTTGCACGAAGTCCGATTTGAGCGCGTCGTCGCCGCTGCCCGCCACAGCGCTTATACCGGTGGTGGTCCAGCCGTAGCCCTTATCCGCGTCGTAGGCGTCGTTCGTAACCGGAGTGTAGCCGCTGGCGGTGGAGCCGGAGCCGAAGTCAAACTTCTCGGCAACGCCCGGGCCCATTTTGCCGGTGGCGTAGGGGGCCAGGCCGGTGCTCGACTTAGAAATCAGATAAGAGAGCTGGCTTGCGGCACGGTCGGCGGCAGGGCCGTCCTTAAAGTGGGTGCCGTCGGTGGAAACCGACGCATAGAACTCGTCGCAGCCGATGTAGTTATAATACTCAATGGTATAATAGTTGAATTCGATCAGATCCACGTCTTTTTCGGCGGCCAGCTCACGCTGGGCATCGGTCCAGGCCTGGAAGGAATTCATAAAGGTGGTACCGGGAGTGGTATACTTGCCGCCGGTGATCATGTTGCCGTTTTCCGTATAGCCGCGGTTGGGGGGCGTAACGAAAATCGGGGTGGCGCCGAAGGCGCGCACGGCGTCCACATACTTCGCAAGCCATTCCTTAAACTCGGTAGGATTGGAATAGCGGTTGGGACGCACGGGAGTGCAGTCGTTGTGACCAAACTGGATCAGCACATAGTCGCCAGGCTTAATCTTGGTCATAACGTTGTCGTTGAAAAGGCTGTCGGCCAGATAGTCACGGGCCGACTTGCCGCCCATGGCGGTGTTGTTGACGATTACGTCGTCGGTCATGTAATCCGCAATATGGTTGCCCCAGCCGGTTTCCGGCTTATTGGTGGCGGAACCATAAGCAGTGGAGTCGCTGCAGATGTAAACAGTGGGTTTGGCGCCGGCAGTGGCTTCCGATGCAAAGGAAACCTTGCTGATCTCCACCGCGTTAAGGCGGGAGTTGGTGCCGGTGAGCTCGATGGTCAGCTGTCCGTCATACACGGCCACTTGCTTGGTGGTCTCCTTGAAGGAGCCCGCAGCGGTGGTGTTGACGCTGGTAGGAATCGAACTGGTATTAGGCAAGGACTTATAGTAGGGCGCGAAAGCACGCATGTCCTCGACGATAGCGCCGGTGACGGTAGACGTGTTATAATCGCCCTGGATGGTCTTTACCGTATAGATGCCGTTGGGCAGGTCCACCACAAAGGTCGGATAAACAAAGTGGATGTAGTCGCCGTCCTCAGCATTTTCTGGGGCGGTGATGTCCGCGCCATCCTGCACGGTGTTGCCGGTGACCCAGTCGGACTTCAGGGCGTTTGCGTTGCCGCTGTCGCCCGCGGTCACGGTAATACGCGGATCGTTAAGCCAGCCGTAACCGACCGCCGGGTCGTAGGCCGTTTGGGGGGTGACCTTCGTATAGCCGTTTTCCACTGCACTGTCAGCCGTACCAAAGTCAAACTTCGCTTGGGTGAAGGTTTCATCATAAGCGAATACGCCCATGGTGGGGACCAGGCTGAGCAGCAAGGAAAGAACCAGCACGAGAGCCAGGGATTTTCTTGCTTTCATCGTTGTTTGCATCTCCTTATTTGTTTTTTCCCGATTCTACCAAATGGGGAACATCATGCGGCCTTGCACAAAGAGACCGCCGGTGTGGCAGGACTGCGCATCCCTCCTTTCGGCAATCTATACAGAACCAAGTACGCAGAACAAAAGAAAATAATCGGTTCTTTTCTAATATTAACCGCCTTGCCGCATAAAATCAAGCAAATTCAACAAATTTACATACAATAAATGTACTGACAATTATTTTTTAGACATAAGCCGCCACATTTCTCTCATTGGCATGGCCAGAACAAAAAGATGCAAAAAAATGAGAAGGAGAAGAGAGGGGCCTTGATTTTGAGAGGCAATCATGGTAAATTGAAAAAGCATCGAACGTAAGTTTGAAAATCTTTGATTTTGATTATACGTAAGGAGTAGAACCATGGAATACAGCAAAGAGCAGTGCTGCTGCTTTACCGGCCACCGCCGCATGCCGGGGGAGCAGGTCATCGAGATCAAACGCCGACTGGAGGATATTATGGAGGACCTGATCGGCCGGGGAGTGGAGTGCTTTTGGTTCGGCGGAGCGCTGGGCTTTGATACCGCCGCGGCGCTGACCGCCTTAACCCTGCGGGAGCAATATCCCTTTATTAAAGTGATCCTGGTACTCCCCTGCCGCAACCAGTCCAGCGTCTGGCGGCAGCCGGATGTGGATGTGTACAACTGGATTATCTCCCAAGCGGACGAGATCATCTACACAGCAGACGACTATGACCCTGGTTGTATGCACAGGCGCAACCATTACCTGGTGGACCACTGCACGTTTTGTGTCTATTATCTCACCCAGCAGAGGGGTGGGACCTTTGCCACCGTCAAATACGCCCGCAGCCGGGGGCTGACCCTGATTCCGGTGGCCGAAGGTTTGTGATGCGCCCGGGGCCAAAGTATGGTATCATAGAACGCAAAAGGCAGCACCCAGATGCGATAGGCCTGAAGGGCTGCCGCCCGTCCTGTCCGGCGGGTGCGTGAAAACCATAAAGGAGGGCTGTGGATGAAGGAAGCTGTATGGATTGCAGCGGGCGTGCTGGTTCTTTGCGCGCTCGTTTCTTTCTTCTGGTATCAGAACAACGGCCTGTCGGTGACCCGGTACCGGTTAAAAGGGATGCGGGTAACCCGGCCCATGAAAATCGTGCACCTGTCCGACCTGCATTCCAAGCGCTTTGGCCGGGACAATGAGAAGCTTTTTGCCCTGGTGGCCGATTGTAGCCCCGACCTGATCGCCATCACCGGCGACCTGATCGACGACAGCGATCGGGACTTTTGCCGCACCGTCCGGATCGTCGGGCGGCTTTGCGGGCTGGCGCCGGTGGTCTGCATCCCCGGCAACCATGAGCACCGTTCCCGGGACTACCTTTCTATTCTGGAGGCCATTCGCCAGGAAAGGGCGGTGCTGCTGCAAAACGAGCAGGTATCCCTGACGGTAGCGGGCACCCCAGTAACCGTGCTGGGCTTAGAGGAACGGCAGGGGACCTACCGCTCCTACCGGAAAATGCGCCAGGGCAAGTACCGCTACCGGGACTATTCGGAGCAGTTTCACGCCCTGTCCAGAGAGCCGGGGCTGCGCCTGGTCCTCTGCCACTACCCGGAGAACTTCGCCATGACCGGGGACAAGGCCTATTGCCAGTACGACTTTGATTTGCAGCTGTCCGGCCACGCCCACGGCGGCCAGTGGCGCTTTCCGTTTGTAGGCGGGCTTTACGCGCCCGGGCAGGGGATTTTTCCTAAGTATGTAAACGGCGTGTTTGGGAATCATCCCAAAATGGTGGTCAGCCGGGGCCTGGGGCCCAGCTCCTTTCCCCTGCGCCTCTTTAACCGCCCGGAGGTGGTGGAAATTACCCTGACAAACGACCCGGATTAGAGAGGGCTTTCTGTCCGGGCCTTTCGGGGAGAGGCCCTAAGGGCACGCCCATGGCTGCGGCCCCGGGAATACCATACACGGGTCACGCGCGCATACGCTTTGGTCGGTTTTTCTCAGGCCGTTGGACGAGAAAATGAAAACAGAGGGGAGAAATCAAAGCGATTTCTCCCCTCTGTTTTATAAAAACCAGCCCAGGCGGTTCAGCTGCGGCCGCTTAGAATAACGCCTCCGGAATTTCTCCCTGGTTTCGTCTCCTCCCAAACCGGCCAGACAAAAACCCGATACGAAAAAAGCGCCCGGGAAAGCCCCGGGCGTCTGCTTTTTATTCCGCTGCGTGATGGTGGCCGCAGCCGCCGGTACCGCAGGTGTGTTCCCCGCCTTCGTGGTGGTGGTTGCACTGGCCCGCCGGGTTATCGGAAAGCTCTCCGGCCAGGTATGCTTGCACCGCGTCGTCGGTGGAGCCGCTGGCTCCCGCCACCAGCCCGATGCGGTTAGCAGCCAGCGCCTGCCGGGCGCCCGCCCCGATGCCGCCGCAGATGAGCACCGTGACGCCGTTTGCCGCCAACAGGCCCGCCAGCGCCCCGTGTCCGTTTTCTCCCGCGTCCAGCACCTGCTTGCGCACCACTTGGCTGTTCTCCGCTTCATAAATAGCAAATTGCTTGGATTTGCCAAAATGCTGAAAAATTTGGCCGTTCTCGGCCGTTACCGCGATTTTCACTTTCTTGTCCGCTTCCTTTCCTTATTGCCGCGCCTCGATGGCGTCGGCCGCTCCGTTCAGCCACTCCCCTTGGAAGGACTCGATGTCCCCCGCGTCGCAGAGCTTGGCAATGTCCGGGTTTAGGGGCAACCGGCCCAGTACCGTAAGGCCGTGCTTCGCCGCCGCCTCGTCCAGACGGCTTTCCCCGAACACAAAGAGCTTCCTGCCGCAGTCGGGACATTCCACATAGCTCATGTTTTCCACCACGCCCACAATCGGGATATTCATGGTCTTGGCCATGTTGACCGCCTTTTCCACGATCATGCCCACCAGCTCCTGGGGCGAGGTGACGATCACAATCCCGTCGAGCGGGATGGACTGGAACACCGTCAGCGGCACGTCGCCGGTTCCCGGAGGCATGTCCACAAACATGTAGTCCACGTCCTCCCAGATCACGTCCGTCCAGAATTGCTTGACCGCCCCCGCGATGATGGGGCCCCGCCAGACCACCGGCTCGGTCTCGTCGTTGAGCAGGAGGTTGATGGACATAATGTCCACCCCGGTCTTGGTGCGGGAAGGGAGCATCCCCGCCGGGATGGCCTTCGCCCGCTCCTTGATGCCGAACACCTTCGGAATGGACGGGCCGGTAATGTCCGCGTCCAGCACCGCCGTGTGGTATCCCCTGCGGTTTAAAAGCACCGCCAGCATGGAGGTGACCAGGGACTTGCCCACGCCCCCCTTGCCGCTGACTACCCCGATGACCTTTTTAATCCGGCTCATCTCATGGGGTTTTTCCAGGAAATCCTTCGGGTCCGCCTGCCTGGAGGGGCAAGCCTCCCCGCAGCTGGAACAATCGTGGGTGCAGTTTTGTTCGCTCATTTGTCTGACAACTCCTTTTGTGTTTCCTCGTGAAACCGGCACTTCTTGCACCGGAAGACGCACGCGCAGCCGGTTTCGGCCACCTCGTAGTGGCCGCCCCCGATCACGAGGGTGTCCCCCCCGCACAGGGCCTTGGCCGTGTGAAACCGGGCGGCGTAAAGAATGCGCTGGAAGGTGCCGCGGGACACGTTCATCCGTTTGGCGGCGCTGTCCTGGTCGAGCCCTTCTAGGTCGCACAGGCGAAGCGCCTCCAGCTCCTCCACCGAAAGGGAGACCCTGCCCCCGCTTTTCGGCTCCGGCGTGAACACCCGCGCCTTCGGCTCGGCGCACACCCGCCGGCATTTGCTGGTTCTGGGCATAGCGGCTCCTTTCTATTATAAATGGGATGCAAAAATAAAAATAAGCAGAAGAAAAGGCCCAACAAACTGAAAGCTAATTTGAATCTGCCGCATGTTTTTCTTCTTTGTGAATGTTTGTACACTCTGATTCCTTAGCAATGACTTCTAGGCCAAGCCGAATCAATTCAGAGGTTGCTTCGGAACGGGTGGAAAACCTCCGCTCAAAGCGGAAATCTTCGATTGCTTCGAACATCTCATCGTCTACAGAAATCATATATCGGTGTTTCTTGGTAGCCATTGTCATCAACTCCAGACATGCAATAGGCTCTGACTAATTTTCGACCCTTTCCTGCAATTCTTTTAAACTTCGAATTTGTTCCAAAACATAGTCCTGAAATTCGGGACGCAGGGATTGAAATATGCATTGGGCTTCCTCGAGCTTCCGTTTGACAATAGGAGAAGAAAGAAACATGTCACCTTCTCCGTTCTTCAACCATTGTTCGTTGACATCGTATAAATCGCAGAGATGCTTTAAAAAGAGCTCTTTTACCTCAGCACGTCCATACTCGATATTTCCGATTACGTCCCTGCTGACGCCAAGCTTTTCACCAAATTCCCGCTGCGATAGATTGAGGGCTTCTCTTATCATTTTTATTCGATTTTCCAATTTAATACCTCCTTCATGGACCGCTATCTTCGTCTAACAATACCATAAAGAATGATATTACACAAATCGAAATAAAAACGTAGTTGACAACACAATATCACTGAATCATAATGAGTATATAACGAAAAACGAAAAGAGGTAACGTGTAAGTAACACAATTACCAGAGAAAAAGGACAAATTCAAAGAATTCAGCGCCCTCTTTTCCGAACTCAATGAAAAAGAACAGAATTACGCATTGTTTCTTCTTCGTTCGTTGGCTCTAGCCCAGACAACACCGCCTAAAAAAGGATAAAAAGAATGCGATAAGAAAAAATAACGTGCATATGCTCATAAATAGTATAATGAGCATATGCACGTTTGTCAAGAGGAAGGATACCTTATTATATAGGAATTCTTTCAGCCAGCGCGCGGTAAGCCATACAAATAGTATAAAAATATACAGTCCGTATGATTGCGCTTGTGTTTTCATAATCCCGTGGTAGAATCCCTATGAAATAGAAAGGAGGCGGCGCGAATGGTGCGGTTTCGAATTGCACAACTGCTTGCGCAGACGGGCAAAACAAAATATTGGCTCTATCAACAGCTAGGAATGAGCTATCAAAGCTTTATGCGCCTCTATCGAAACGAGACCCGCTCCATCAGCCGCCAGAACATCGACGTGCTTTGCCAGATTTTCGCCTGTACCCCTAACGACCTGTTTGAAATATGCGAAGATATCCCCGAAGAAGAAAACAAAAAGTAGCCAGCGTCTACAAAGACGCTGGCTACTCCTATATATAATGTATATCTCGTCCGCTCACCTGGCCGCAGCCGGTTCCTTTTTCTGCGGGGCCGCCGCGGGTTTCTCCTGCGCGCTTCCCTTGAGCCGCTCCTGAAGCTCCTCCTTGGCCACCGACAGCATCAGCTTGATGCGGTTTTCCTGGTTTACCTTGGTGGCCGAAGGGTCGTAGTCGATGGGCACAATGTTCGCGTCCTCATGCAGGCTCTTGATCTTGCGGATCATTCCCTTGCCGCAGATGTGGTTGGGCAGGCAGCCGAAAGGCTGGGTGCACACAATGTTCGGATACCCGGACTCGATGAGCTCCAGCATTTCGCCGGTCAGAAGCCAGCCCTCGCCCATCTTGTTGCCGTACCCGATGACGCCCTTCACCAGCTCCTTGACATGCAGGTACGAGCCGGGCGGGGTGAACTGGGGATAAGGCTTGACCGCGTCGATGAGGACCTGCTCGGTTTTGAGCAGGTAGTTCATCAGGAAATTGACCACCGTGTATTTCGCCTTGCTCCCGCCGTACAGCTTGATGTCCTCGAGCCGGTTGTCGCACTTAAAGAGCATGAACCCCATCAGCCCCGGCACGTTTACCTCGCAGTCCTGGGAAGCCAGGAACGCTTCTAAGTTGTTGTTCCCCAGCCGGGAGTACTTGATGTAGATTTCGCCCACCACGCCCACCTTCACCTTGGGCGTCCGGTTGACCAAAACCTCCGAGAAATCCTTGACAATGGCCTCTACATTGGCCTTGAGCTCTTTGAGGGACTTGCCTTCTCCCGCGCTGATCTGGTGGGACAGGGTTTTCACCCACCGGTCCACCAGCGCCTGGCTTTCCCCGGGATTGACCTCGTAGGGCTTTACCTGATTTTGCAAAAGCATCAGCGCGTCGCCGTACACCAGGCACGCCAGCAGCTTGCGGATTAACGGCAGCGTCAGCTTGAAGCCGGGGTTTTTCTCCAGCCCCGAAGGGTTTAAGGAAATCACCGGGATGTCCCCGTACCCCGCCTTGCGCAAAGCCTTGCGCAGCAGGTGGATGTAGTTGGAGGCCCGGCAGCCGCCGCCGGTCTGGGTGATGATGAGGGCGGTGCGGTCTAAATCGTACTTGCCGGAATTCAGCGCGTCGATAAACTGGCCGATGACCAGCAGCGCCGGGTAGCACGTGTCGTTATGGACGTATTTGAGCCCCTCCTGCACGATGTTCGGCCCGTCGGACGTGAGCAGAACCATGTGGTACCCTTCGTGGTTAAACACGTTCTTGAGAAGCTCGAAGTGGATGGGCAGCATCATCGGAATCAGGACGGTGTAAGTTTGTTTCATTTCCTTGGTAAAAGGAATGCGCTTCGGGATGGGCATTGGCAAACAGCTCCTTTCAGGAGACGAACGTCTATCGGTCCTTGAGGGCGGCGAACAGGCTGCGAAGCCGGATCTTGACCGCGCCCAGGTTGGTGATTTCGTCGATCTTGATCTGGGTGTAGATTTTCCCCTCGTCCTCGAGGATTTCCCGCACCTCGTCGGTGGTGATGGCGTCCACGCCGCAGCCGAAGGAAACCAGCTGCACCAGGTTCATGTCCGGTTTGTCCGCGATGTAGCGGGCCGCCGCGTACATGCGCGAGTGGTAGGTCCACTGGTTTAGCACCCCGGTGGCAAACTTCTCTACCTGATCGCTCACCGCGTCCTCGGTGACAATGGCCGCGCCGAAGGAGGCGATCAGCTTGTCGATGCCGTGGTTGGTCTCCGGGTCTAAGTGGTAAGGCCGCCCGGCCAGCACGATGATCTGCCGGCCTTCCCCGCGGGCCTTCTCGATGATCTCCCGCCCCTTTTTACGCACCTTTTGCAGATACGCGTCGTGCTCCGCGTACGCGAGCTTGCACGCAGCCTTGACTTCCTTTAAGGTCAGGCCCTCAAAGTGCCGGGAGAGCACCTCCAAAAGCTTCCCCGGGAATTCCTTTCTGCGGTGGATGCCCAGGTAGTCGTCGATAAAGGTGACCTTTTTCAGTTCCCCCATGTTGGCCCCGATGACCTCCGGGTAGTAGGCCACCACCGGGCAGTTATAATGATTGTCCCCCAAGTGCTCGTCCAAGTTATAGGTCAGGCACGGGTAGAAGATGGTTCCAACCCCATCGTCCAGCAGCGCCTGTACATGGCCGTGAATCAGCTTTGCCGGGAAGCAAACGGTGTCCGACGGGATGGTGTGCTGCCCTTTTAAGTACAGCGCCCGGTTGGAGGCCGGGGAGGTCACCACCTCAAAGCCCAGCGTGGTGAACAGCTTGTGCCAGAAGGGGAGCAGCTCGTACATGTTCAGCCCCATGGGGATGCCGATTTTGCCTCTGGGCCCCTTGACCGGCTGGTATTCGTCTAAAAGCTGGCGCTTGTATTCGTAAAGGTTGAGCCCCTCGTCGGCTTTCTTTTTGGTCACCGGCTTTTCACACCGGTTGCCGCCGATGAACTTGCGGCCTCCCGCGAAGGTGTTGACCGTCAGGCGGCAGTGGTTGGAGCACAGGCCGCAGGAAACTACGCTGACCTTGTGGGTAAAGCCCTTGAGTTCCTCAAGGGAAAGCAGGCTGCTCTTGCCGGTGGACTGTTTTTTCGCGTACAGGGCCGCGCCATAAGCGCCCATCAGCCCGGAAATGGCAGGGCGCACCACCTGCACCCCCAGCTCTAATTCAAAGGACCGCAGCACCGCGTCATTTAGGAAGGTGCCGCCCTGGACCACAATGTGCTTCCCCAGCTCCTGGGGGGTGGTGGCCCGGATGACCTTATACAGCGCGTTTTTCACCACGCTTACCGAAAGGCCCGCCGAAATGTCCTCAATGGTGGCCCCGTCCTTTTGCGCCTGCTTGACCGAGGAATTCATAAACACCGTGCACCGGGAACCTAAGTTCACCGGATGCTTGGCAAACAGACCCTTCTTCGCAAAGTCCCCGATGGAATAGCCCAGGGCGTTTGCAAAGGTCTGCAAAAAGGAGCCGCAGCCGGAGGAACAAGCCTCGTTTAGGAAAATGTTGTCGATGGCGCCGTTTCGGATTTTGAAGCACTTGATGTCCTGCCCGCCGATGTCGATGACAAAGTCCACATCCGGCATAAAGCGTTTGGCCGCGGTAAAATGGGCCACCGTTTCTACAATGCCGTTATCCACCCGGAAGGCGTTTTGAATCAGATCCTCGCCGTAGCCGGTGACCGCGCTCGACGCAATCCGAATGCCCGGATGCTTTTCGTAAAGCCGAAGCAGAAACTCCCGCACCAGCGGCACGGGATTGCTGGAATTGGGCTGGTAGCTGGAATCGAGCAGCTCCCCGTCCTCGCCCAGAACTACGGTTTTCAGCGTCGTGGAGCCTGCGTCGATGCCGATGTATACCGGCTTTTGATAGGTGCTAAGATCGGCCGTCTTCACCGTCGCCTTCTCATGCCGGGCGACGAACTCCTCATATTCCGCCTCGTTGGTAAACAAAGGCGGGTTCGCCGCAAAGTTCCCCGAACCCGTGTAATGGGCCACTGCCTCCACCGCGTCCGGAAGATCAATTTCCTCTTCGGCGCTCAAAGCCGCGCCCAGCGCCACATAGTAAAGGGAATTCTCCGGACAGATGCCCTGTAGCCCCAGGGTATTATCGAAGCTTTTTCGCAGCTCGGACAAAAAGGTAAGCGGCCCGCCCAGATAAAGGACCTTGCCCTTGATGTCCCGCCCCTGGGCCAGGCCCGCGATGGTCTGGTTGACCACGGCGGAAAAGATGCTCGCAGAAATGTCGTTTCGCTGGGCCCCCTGGTTTAAAAGAGGCTGGATGTCCGACTTGGCAAACACCCCGCAGCGGGAAGCGATGGTGTAGATTTTGTCGTAGGACTTGGCCGCCTCGTTCATTTCGTCTAAAGAAATGTTCAAAAGAGTGGCCATCTGGTCGATGAAAGCGCCCGTGCCTCCCGCGCAGGAACCATTCATGCGTACTTCCGTGCCGCCGGTGAGAAAAAGAATCTTCGCATCCTCTCCGCCCAGCTCCACAATCACGTCCGCGTCGGGTATGTACGTCTTCGCCGCGATGCGGGTGGCGAAGACCTCCTGAATAAAGGGAAGCTTCGCGCTCTCCGCCACGCCCATGCCCGCCGAGCCGGACACGGCTACCATGGCTTTTCTCCCCTGCACCACCTGTTCCCCCAGGGACTTTAGAATGTCCGCCGCCTTTTCGACAATCTGGGAATAATGGCGTTCATAGGAATGATAGACGATTTTATTTTCTTCGTCGAGCACCACGCACTTGATGGTGGTCGACCCAATGTCCAATCCGATTTTCAAAAGGAACCCTCCGTTATCCTGCGAGTCTCCTCTGCCGCATCTTCCTCCCCGTCGCTTGTCAGAGCCAGGCGGGTGCGGTGGAATAGGTCGTTGAGCTTCGTCAGTCCGTCAATGATGATCTGCTTGTCCTGGGTGGAAACAAAGTTCGCCAGCTCCTGCTGCTTTTTGAGCATCCGCTCCTCTGCGGCCGTGGTCAGGGATACGCCTGCGTCGGTCAGCTCAATGTGAACCCGGCGCTGGTCTTCGCTATCCCGTATTCGCCGTACCAGACCGCTTTTTTCCAGCCGGTTGCAGATGGTGGAAATGTTGCTCGCCGGCATCTCCATCTGCTCGCTCAAACGGCACACCCGGGTAGGCCCCCGCCGAAACAGCTCAATGAGCACCAGCGCCTGGCTGGTGGAGAGCCCCAGAGGCTGAAAATTCTGGTTCATGACATGCGCCATTTCCAGATTGATGCTGCGCATCAAGGTGCGTATGGTGTTGTTAAAAAGAATGGTATCCAATGGCTGTAACCCTCTTTGGCAATGATGGCAAAATAGTTCTCGCGGAAATAATTATTGGAATAACAATTTTACCTCTTTTTTTGCAAAAGTCAATACGATTCGCGCCTTTGGCAGCAATTCACAGAGATTTTACCGCCTTCCAACAAGACCGGTTGCACGCCACCGGGCGGCAACGCCAAAGAAGACGCCGCCGGCTTTAAACCCGCGGCGTCTTCTTCTTTTTCGCGTTGCGTTTGCCTATTCCCCGGTGTGCAGGTACTTGCGCTTGGTGGCCATACCGCCGCGGATGTGCCGCTGGGCCTTGTTGGTTTCCAGTACCTGCTTGACTTCCTTGTAGAGCATGGGATTCAATTTCTTGAGCCGGTCGGATACGTCTTTATGTATGGTTGTTACGAATTAGAACGGTTTCATCCAAGCCCAGATCGCCAAGCAGCCGGAAGTAAATGTCCACATTCCCATCCTTGTCCACTTCGATCTTCTGGATAATCCGCTTGAGCTGGGCATTGGTCATTTGCCGCACATCGGTAATGTCCTCAATCTCCTTGAATGTCTGTTGCAGGACGCTTTCCAGCTGCTCGCCCTTTGTCAGATGGTAGGATACCATTTTCAGTTCATTTTCCAGCCGTTCAATCTCTTTCCGCATCCCGCCGATCTTATCATTGAGTTCCTCGCGGGAGATTAAATCATCGGCGTACATATCCATGTATTTCTGCCGTGTCTTTTGCAGTTTGGCAAGTTGGGCGGTCAATTCCTTTTCATAGTTCAGGTTTTCATCCTTTGCCTTATAGACCCGCTGGAATTCCCCTACCACATAACGGATCACATTCTTTTTTGCTTTCAGCAGCCCGGCGAAATACTCCTGTAAAACCTCGATGAGTTCATCTTCATCCACCGTCACGGCGTTGGGGCAGTTGTCCGCCCCGCGCCCATTGTGGCCGGAGCAGACCCACCGGACGTAGGTGTTCTTGTAGGTGCGGACGGTACGCCGGAAGGACCAGCCGCACTCCTTGCATTTAATGAGGGTGGAAAACAGGTATTTGTTACTCTGGCGCTCCTTGTCCACCTTGAATGCCTTGCCGCGGGACTTCATAATCTGTTGCGCCTGCTCAAAGGTTTCCGGGTCAATAATCCGCAAATCCGGGCGGTCAACCACCATCCACTCCGAAGCATCCTTGTCCGCCCGCTGGCCGGTCAAAAAATCGGTGACTTCCTGCTTGCCGTTAATGATTTTCCCCGTATAGAGTTCATTGGTAAGGATGCGGCACACTCCATTCTGGCTCCACTGGCAATTACGCTTTGTCCGCAGCCCTCGCTCATTGAGGAAGATAGAGATTTTTGCCGCCCCGTAGCCATCCTTGATGTACCACTGGTAAATCTGGCGGACAACAGCCGCTTCTTCCTCATTGATTGCAAGGTTGAAGTAGTCGCCGATGGTCTTATCATATCCATAGACAATGTTGGGGACACGGCCTTTTTCTGCGTTCATTTTCTTGCCGAATTTCACGCGCTTCGAGGTGTTCGCACTTTCTTCCTGCGCCAGCGCCCCAAAGATTGTCAGGACAAATTCGCTGTTGCCCATACTGGTCATGTTGGCGGTCAGGAACTGCGTTTCAATCCCCAATGCTTTCAATTTGCGTACATTCTGTAAGAGGTCAACCGTGTTCCGGGCAAAGCGGGAAATATCTTTTACTACGACCATATCAAAGAGGCCATGCTCCGCATCCGCCATCATACGCAAAAACTCTTTCCGGTTCTTGATTTTTGTCCCGGAAATACCCTCGTCCGCGTAAAGACGCACAAGGTTATCCCCGGTGCGTTTGGTATATTCGGAGAAGAATTCTTTCTGTGCTTCCAAACTGTTGAGCTGATCCTCTTTATCGGTGGAAACACGGCAGTAAGCAGCAATATTCATGGCAAAACCTCTCTGTTAAAATCAAAGCGTTCTGTTACATCTTAATTTTATCATGTGGCGCTTTGGATTGCAATAGGGAAAGGGGCATCCCGCCTATGCAGGGTGCCCCTCATCGTCCTTTTCCCCGGCGCCATCCGGCCCATTTGCGGCTGCCTGTATGGCAAGCTGTACCTTTTCCTGGTTTGCCTCCATAAAGATTTTCAGTAAGTAATCGGCGGTAGCTGCCGTTGGGTTTGGGTTATGGAACCGGTAATTGAGTTTCCTTTCTTTCACAGCAGCATTCCCACCTCCCCCTTGCTGTCTGCCCTTTGTCCATGTCTATGAAAACAAAGTAGGAAATAGTACATGATGGGATTGTCAAAGATCACGCCCCCGGTGGGATCGCTGTGCCTGTTCTAATTCCCTGCGGATTTCTGGCGGGATGCGGTCAACCAGCCGTTGCATATCGTGCAATTCGCTTTCCAACTTTGCCCGTTCCATACGGTCTTTGATTTTGCCGCTCTCGCTGGCTCTCGCCCTCGCTTCCAGCTTCTCATTTTCCGCTAACAGATCTTTAATCGTGACCTTGTACTTTTTCAGTTGCCCGGAGAAGTTCTCCATCTGCGGGAACCACTTTTTCAGCATGGAGAGGGCTTCCTCTTTTTTCTTTCCGGCGTTCAATGGGTTAATGCCGTCAAGGGCGGCTTCAATAGCTCTGGCCTGTTTGGAGAGGGAAACCGCCTGTTTGAAAAGCCGGGTGGGGATATGCTTCCGGCCTGTCTTGCTGGCACTTTCCCCACGCTCCAAGTCAGGATATTTCTCCACCATATAGGCGTGAAAATCGTCCTGCCACTTCGTCAGGTTTGCCCG
>NZ_JBBMFD010000032.1:0-19280 GCF_040096205.1 Solibaculum intestinale
ACCTGCACGGTTCCGGCCGCTTGGATGGCCATGCCCCCATCCTCTACCCGGGATACCCTAATATCGCCGTCTGACAGATTTTTGACCCACCAAAGGGTAGCCGTGTACCCGCCGGAGGTATATGCCCCGGAAAAGGATGTGCCCTCGTCCCATAGCCGGAAGTGACTGTCTAGGAGCAGGTTGTCATTGGGCAGCGCGTTGATCGCATTGATGATCTTGTTCATTTCCGCCGCCGAAAACGGCGTGCCGTCGATTCCGTCCGGAAACCGGCTCTCAAACTCATAATCGGTGTTGGACCGCTTGTCGTGTGCGACCACTTTTTTCGTCGTGGCAACCCATGGCTTAAGCATTTCCCGTCCCCCTTTCCATGGATAGTACCCACATGATATTGATTACGTTGTTTTGGTTTTTTACAATTTCTACATTTGCGCGGCAGAGCAGGACGCTGTCCTTCGTAAGCACGCCTACCTCCGCAATTTCCAGGTCCTGCGACGTAATCGGAAGATTGAGCAGCGCCGTGGTGATGCCGTTTGCCTGGGTCAGCTGCGTAACCGGATACCGCGCTGTCTCATGTTCCAGCGCGGTGTCTGTGGTCGCAGCCGCAGCCGTTCCGTCTCCTACGGCGATGTAGGCCGGTTTGCAGTCTACGGGCGGTAACCCCATAAACAAACCGGTGACCGCGTTCATGGCGGTATCCGTGATGACGCCGTTAAAGTCCTCGTCGCCGATGCGTCCCGTCGCCAGTACATCAATATTGGGCGTAGTGATCCCCTCCCCACAGCCATGGCTGTCCGTCGTCTGCATAGCAGACAAGCGGAGCCTTGGCCGCAAATTTTGCGGCGGCTGTCACCGCCGTGCTGATGGTGTCGGACGCAATGACCACCTCATCCTCCCGGATGCCGGCCGCCGCGTCCTTATACTGTTTATAAAAGGTTTTCCCGTAGGCGGTCAAAAAGCCCCGGTCCTTGCATTTGAGCTGAACCTCCAGGCTGCCACCCGTAATGGTAACCGCGCGTTCCACCACCACATAATCGTCGTTTATACGGCACTCTGGGAATTGGCAGCGCCAGATGGTAAAAGGCTCGGTTCCCTCCATACTCCGGGTGGTGATCTCCAACGTGGTTTCCGGCTGGGAATTGTTGTACAGCGCCGTGGTCGCATATTCCATCAGCGATGCGGCGTCGGTGATCCGCTCATCGACTTCGACTTCCTCGAGCATACCGGATACCCCGGAGCGGGAAGCAATGTCCTCAATCATTGGATTGTTGCGTACCCTCACCCTCAGCTGGAACAATCCGCGGTACGAAATTCTTACCAGGGCGCCGTCCGGCACTGGGTCAACCGCATTGTCGTTGACCTTGATCTCAGTGGAATTGTAGGAAAACAAGAATTGTTTGGTATCGTCGTCATCATCAATACCAGATACGCCTACTGTGCCTTGCACTTCCGGCGTACCGTAATAGATCACCGGTATATCGTAGACTGGCCAGGCCGTCGTAACCACGCCGTCGTCAGCATGATAGACCGCGGTTTCCTGCTGCGGATCCGTCACGCCGGTGGCGCCGTTTACCACCTGCACCGTACGCAGCGCATAGCTTTCCACATTTTTTTGCAGGCTGCAGATGTTGCGCTTGTCGGCCGTTACCACCGGAAAATCGTCCTTTAAGCAGAAGGAAAACCGGAAGGGCTTTGCCTGCGAACCGGACAGGTAATCGGATACCGTCCAATCCGGGTTTGCCTTGATGTCCCACACGGCTCCCACCAATCCCGCCAGCTCATTTAATACGTCGTAGGCCGTCATATCCGGCGCGATGTAGACCTGCCGGGGTAAGTTTGCCAGCGCGCCGGACACTTCTCCCAGCGCAATGTTATCCTGGGCCAGGATGCTTTCGTAGACTTCCATGACGATGTGGTAAAGATTGCTGTCCCTCCATGCCTTGTTGACATAGCGGTGGGTCAGCAGGTTATTCATGCCGGACACGGTCAGATCATAATGCTGGGGCGTGTGCACGCTTGTCCAGGCGGGGGAGCTGGGAATCCCGCACAGCCCGCCGAACAAAAGTCTTCCGTCCCGGAACAGGTAGACCACGTCCAGCGCCTGAGGCTCGGGTAGCCCTCGGATATCCACACGGATGCTGCTTTCCGAGGTCGCCGCCGCATGGTCGCACAGTTCCACCGTGTCCACCAGCGGGTAGCGTATTTTATTGATATAGCACTCAACCGCCATTGCTTCTCACCACGCTGTCGATATTCTGCAGCACCACGCTGCCTACCCGGCGTCCGTCCATGGTCACGTCGCCCACCAAGGAAATGGCGAAGGCGGGGCTCGCGCCGGTTATCCCGTAGCCCGACAGAGCCGCTTCCAGGCCCGGCAGGCCGCCCAAGGCGTTAAACCGTACGTTTTCCTCCTTGGTGAGTACCCGCTCGCCCTCATCGAGAAACGCCGGGAAGAAATCGTTTGGTACATAGTCCAAACCGATTTTCAGGCGGGGAATCTGGATGTTGGGAATGTGCGGAATAGGAGGGATCCCGATCGCGCCGGTAATGAAGTTGATGCCGTCGATGAGGCCGTTGATAATCCCGATGCCACCGTTTAAAATCCCCTCGATAATGGTGGGGATAAGATTAAAAATCCCCTTAAAGATGTCGACGATGCCGTTCCACGCCTGTTCCCAGTTTCCTGTAAAGACACCGGTTACAAAGTCGATGATCCCCTGAAACACCTGCATCACACTGTCGATAATACCGCGCAGTCCGTCAAAGGCCGTACCTAAGACGCCACCCAAGATGTTTGCAAGGCCGTTAATGACCGGCGAGAGAGAGTTGACTACCATACCGATCAATTCGGAAAAAATCGTAAGAATGGGGGAAATCGCGGCAAAAAGCGTCTCCAGAACCGGTGTCAGCGCTGCAAATAATTCTTGCAGCGGCGCCAGAATCGCGTTTACTAGGATCATCAGCGGTTCCATAAGCGCCGTGAAGATATCAAACAACGGCTGCAATGCAATGGTGACCAGGCCCATCAGGGGTTCGATCAGGCTGGAGAACAACTCCTTCAGAGGCTCCAAAATGCCGTCCATTAAGGTCATCAGCGGCTCCAAAAGCTGCGTAAACAAACTGAGGATCGGATCGAGGCAGCTGCCGATTAGTTCGAGTAGCGGCCCGATCAGCTCGCCTGCAAAGGCGATCAGAGCTCCCAGGGGCTCCGCCAGGACCGTCATGACCTCGCCGAGCTTTTCAAAGATAGGTGTTAAAGAATCCCCGATGGTTTCCGCCAACGGCTTGAGCGCTTCCATTAAGGTTTCCAGCAGCGGCATCAATGCCTCTCCCAGCGGAAGCAGCAAAAGATCAATGCTGCGTTTGAGTTCCTCAAGCATGGAGCCCAAATCATCGTATTTTATGTCCTTGATGGTGCCCATGGCGTCGGCGGTATCATAGGCGCCGTCCTGAATGTCCGCCAGCTGTGCTACCACATCCGGCCCCATATCCGTCCATTCGTCGCCAAAGCGCTCTGTGCCGGCCTGCATGATTTTGAACATGTCGTCCGCGCTGTAGCCCGCCTGCGCAAATTCTCCGGCATATTGAGTGATGTTGTCCATCAAATTGCCGGAGGTATCCAATCCGTTTTGCGCGCCGGCCGCAATCAGGCTCATGGCTTGGTCGCCGTCAATGCCGAACTGGTCGACCATGGCGGCGGCCGCCTTAATGGAATCGTTTACGTCGTACTGGAAGGTGTCCCGCAGCGCAAACGCCGATTCGGTAATGGATTGCAGCTGATCGTCCGGCATGTCCCCCATACTCTTGGAAACTTGGGCCATGCCATTGGCAATTTCCTCAAAGTCCTTGCCATAGTTGTTGGCATAAATATCCTCTAGGATTCCCTGGTACCGGTCCATTTCCTCCGCGCTTTTGCCCGTAGATGCGCGGAATTGGTTCATTGCCTTGTCCATATTCATGGCGGCATCAACCGATTTTTTCCCAACATCAAAGAGGATGTTGCCCGTAAGGTCGGCCGCTTTTTGGACTTCGTCCGTCAGCTTTTTCTTTGCATCCTTTGCCGTTTCAGCGATTTTTTCGCTAGTAGTTTTGGCTTTCTTTTCGATTTTCTCTTGGGCGGCGGTCACGCTGTTTGTCACATTGACATTTGTGACAGATACTATATTCTCTATTCTATTGGTAATGGACTTCATTTGAAGGATTGCTTGTTTTTCATCTATATTGACGTGATAATTGATTTCGTTGTCTGCCAAATGCCTTCACCTGCCTTATCTTGCAGGTATGGCTCGCTCCTCTTCGGTGCGGCTCACTCTGTCTTTTGGATAGATAATTCGAACGGTATGCTTGCATCGCTTGCATTTGATCTCGCCGTTGACGCAAATCGCCTTGAGCAGCAGCCACCCGCAGTAAGGACAGCGAATTTCCGTCATGCTTTCACCGCCAATCTGGACAGCGCCTCAAAGAGGCCTTCCAACTGTTCCTGGTAATTGCCCGTGCTAAACGCAGGCAGCGTCCAATACTGTTTGAGTTCGGTAAGCTGCCGGATTTCTTCCTGGTTGTATTTGGTGGGCGCGGGAATCTTGCGGGCCCGGATTTCCATAACCTCCCGCATCTTGCATCCGGGAGGCAGGCCTTCAAAAAGCCAGCAGAATTCCTTCCATGGGAGTTTTCCCCGTTCCCGACTGAGATCCATGCCGTAAGCAAACCGGAAGCTGCTGTAGATCAAGTCGAAATCCTCCACAAAGTCGGATACCGGCTGGGCCTGCTTTCCGGGCGCTTTGCGGGAGATCACATTGAGATGCTTCGAGCTGATTTCCTCGTATAGCTCACTTTTGTCCTGAGGGTTCAGCCTGCGCAGCGCCCGCTTGTTTTTGACTAAGATCGCCAAACAAAGCTCCAGCTTGTCCAAATCGCCCAGCACCGGGTCCCGGCCCGCCTGGATGCAGGAAAGAACGGCGTCGTACGCGAGATTTAACCGGAATCGTTTCCCGTGAACCGTTACCGACGCCACTTGATTTTCCGCTGCTTCGCAAGGAGCTCCTTTTTCCTGGCGTCCGCCCGCTCCCGGATGGCGGGGATGACCACATCCACCAGGTAGGGATAGGTCTGGGCAAGCAGCTCCGTATAGTTCCCATCAAAAAATGCAAGCATGCGGGACGTGTTCTCTTCGCCGAAGAGCAGATGGTACAATGCCGCCACCGTACCATTGAGCTTTTCCATCTGGGCGGCCAGCGCCTCAGGGGTTTGCTCGTGCACCTGCAGCTTCGCCGTTTCCTGCTGGACATGAATCAGGTCGAAATACCGCTTGTACAGATCCTGGGCGATCCGGTCGATGTCCAGGTCCACAGGAATACAGGCCACAACCTCTCCGGAATCGGTGGTGAACTTCAATTCATCGGTAAAATGCGACGTACGTTTAATCAAATAAGCCATGACAAATCTCCCTTAAAATGAGGGAGGCGGGATGTGTCCCGCCTCCGTGTGATTACGAAATGGTCTCAAAGGTGGGTGCGCCGTTGCCGTGAACCGTCAGGGTAATGGCATTGGGCTGCTGGGCGTCGCCGCCGCCCTCGGTAATGTTGGCCAGAGTCACATCCCAGACAATCGCCTTCGTACCCCACACCAGGCGCATCTTGGTCTTGCGGGCGTCGCCGAACTTGTATTCCACATCGTTGCTGAAGATGTAGTCGGAAACCGGATCGCCTTCCACCTTGTGGCCGGTAAAGGTGACGGTGAACTGGCCGCCGGTCACTTCCGTGCTGCCCCAGCCGTTGTCCGCCAGACGGGAATACTGGGTCATCACTTCATTGAGGGACATGGTCAGGTTGGTCATGGTTTTGCCAAGATCGGACCAAACGGGCTGTTCTGCGTTTTTGGACGTATCGAGCTCTGCTTTGATGTTATAATTCAGTTCCAAAATATTACCTCCTAAAAATAAAGTAACGCTTCGGTTGTCAGCGCATAGATATGGCCGCCCTGATCCCCGTCCCATTGCGGTTCTCCGGCCTCCAGGCCGACCCAGGCAAACGTCTTTCCCCCGGGATAGCGTTCCTGGCGGGAAAGGCGGTTGCGTATAGTCGCCGCCATATCCATTGCGGTTTTCTGGTCTTGATGCTTGCACAGGAACAAGAGGGTAAGCCGATGGCATTCCTGCCGGTTGAGATAGGTCTGGGTGTACCCTTGCGTCAGCTCAACGCTGATTCCCCCTTGCTCCGGCAGGGGGCCAACCGTACAGGCATAGGGAAGCCCAAAGCTGTCTACCGTACGGCATACCTGTTCCAAAAACTCGGTTTGTGGCTGCATGATGCATTCCCTCCGTTCTTGTAAACGTGTGGATCAGCGCTCTCCACCCGATATTTGCAACGGCTGGCGCGCTTTTTTCTTCGGAATTTTGCTCCCGCCTCTGCGGCAGCCTTCTCCCGGACGGGTTCTCTTTTTGTAGGGCTTGTTTGAACCGGCCGTTTTTTGTCCGGCCGCATTGGTCCCTTTTGCAGCGAAGGCTGCCATCCTTTAAAACCTTCCGGGAAAAAGTCCGCTTCCATGTGAGAACGGTAGCCGTTTCCATTATGACAGGCCCACCTCAATGTGGTGCAGGCGGCGGCCGTCGTAGAGGGGTTCCACCGTTTCGATGGTATACTCCCTGCCCTCGAATACGATCTTTGCGCCCGCTTGAAACTCCACATTCTCAGGCCTGCTGTTGCGGCAATCGTAAAAAAGGGTAGCGGTATGCGATACCCGCCGGTTTTGGTTTTCCATCGTCCATTGCCTGACCGGCTCCACTCGGACAGCGCAGAGGGAAACCGGCTTTCCGTACTTCTTTGCTTGCCAAACATCCTCCCCTGCAGGAGGCAAAAGCTTTGCTTGATGAATCAGGAGAGCGGATGGAATCGGAATCACTTTGCTCCCTCCCCCGTTTGCAGCAGCCCGGTGGGGGACAGGCACTTCTTTGCCAGCGGGCAAAGACCGCCCGGTTCCTCCTCTGCGGCCGCAGGCATGGAAATTGTAAACTTGCCTAACGTTACGCTGGAAAACGCAGGCGTTACCAGCGCGCTCATTCCGCCCAGTTCCTCCAGCCATTTCACCTGGATGCAGGCGGCTTTTTTCACCTGTCCGCTTTTAAACTCGTCCAGGTCTGCCAGGCTGCCGCGCAGCTGCCAATTGGTCGCCGCGTCAATTTGTTCGCTGGCCCACACGGCCAGCACCTCGAAATCCTCCGGCAGCCGGCTTCGCATGTATTCCTTGTAATCGCTGACATTGATGTAGCTCATGGGTGACGCTCCTTGCGCTGCCTCTTTCTGACTACCATGCCGTCCCCGTTAAGAGAGGCAGCCTGCCTGATTTGACGGACGGGGAACGGCCTGCGTCCTTTTCGCAATGTATGTACCGTATTTTGCTTCTTGCAGGCGGAGCTGCCCGCATAACAGGCCCGCCGCCTCCTGCCGAATGCTTTTCGCCCAGCGGCCCGCGGCTTTATGGAAAACTCCGGATAATCCTGCAAGAACCGAATTACGAGTCCTTTGACAGCCGCTTCATCCACCTCTCCGTCCTTGACACACTCGGAAAAATCCATCAGCCTTAAGGCCGTCTGCGCGCCCTTGGCCGATAAGCCAAGGGGGACGGCAGTCTCCCGAACCGTCGCGTGTAAAAGCCGGTCCGCCGCAATGCGAAGGGCGTCTCGGGCTTTTTTCTCCAGATGGTCCTGAGCAGAACCTGCCGCCTCACGTTTGCCTTTGCGCGCACCTCGCGCATAGGCGCGCTCGATCAGCCCGTCAAGCTGCTTTTGCGACAGCTGCACAAGCGCGCCGTCTTTTTGTGTGATGTCGTCCTCCGGGATGCTGTCCATCTCTCCCGAAAGAACCGGCCGTTTCTGATCCAACTGCGCCATATCGGCCTCCCCGTTTTCAGCCCGTCGGCAATTCCGTGCAGTTTAACGCCGCCAGCACGTTTATGGGCAAGATAAAAATGGATTCGCCAGAAATTCGGTCTGCATCCGGCTCAACACCGCGCTTCACTCAGCCCCGTTTTTAGCACGCAATAAATGTCTATGTCATTATTATATAGTGCTGAGCCATGTTTGTCAACCCTTTTTTTCAAAAATCTTGACACAGTCATTTTTATATGATACCGTAGTATTCATAGATGGAGGGTGAGGCCATGGAAAATACCATTGGGGAAAGAATTGGCATACTTCTCGACGCGCTCGAAATCAAAAAGGTCCGATTCGCACAGCGGCTCAACATTGATCAGTCCTATGTCTCTCAGCTGGTGTCGGGCAAACGCAATCCTAGCGACCGGACGGTGGCGGATATCTGCCGGGAATTCCATGTTTCGGAACTATGGCTGCGCACCGGGCAGGGAGAAATGTTTCCAAAGCTTTCGGAAGACGCAGATTTCATCCGGATTCTAACGGAAATTCAGACATCCAACGATTTTTTTATCAAAGCGTTTTTACGGACTTATTGGAAGTTGGATGAAAAGGAAAAAGCGGTGTTGCAGAAGTTTCTAAACGAGCTGCAAACGCAGGCAAAAAGGGCCGGGGAATAATCCCCGGCCCTTTTTTGGTCTTATTCATTCTTTTTGCCAGTGTAAGCGCTGTGTTCCAGACAGACCGCATAAGTAAGCACCTGCCGTGCATACTCTTCTGAATTTCTCGCAAGCACATACAAAAGTTCCTCTGTCACGCTGTAGGACAAAGCTTTCTTTCGATCTAAATCCATGCCATAAAAAACCTCCATTTTGGTTTTCCACTCTCATTATAGAACATATGTTCTCAAAATAAAAGAGCCGACGATAAAAAATCATGGATTTGGATCTATGCTGTCCCGTTAAGAGGATTGTTGCAAAATGGGACTAGAACAGCATACGCCTGCGGTGCCGTTTTTGTATTGGAACGACCGGTTTTATAACGGTGGATCATCCGATTGAAAACCGCAGCCGTATTTCAATTCTCAGTCGGATGATTGTTCTCTTACCTCCGCCATTGCGTCCGTGTGACAGGTCAAAGAGAGCGGGGAACATCTGACGGGCCGGCGGCAAAACCGGCCGTGTCATCCACACCGACTCAAAAATGCAGAGGGAAACGAACAGGATAGCCATTCTCTGGTCGGACGGAATATGCGGCAAGCTATTTTTCCGGCTTTAAGAAGTATGGCTGGGCGGGGACCGCCGCTGGAAACGCATCCAATTCGATCCAACGACATGACCTTGTCTTTTATGCTATGGTTATCTTAAGCTTTTCTCTTACCAGCCCAAACGGATTTGCCCGATCATCCTGGCAAAGGGTAGTGCGGCTGTCCCGCTGTATTCCCACTCAGCTTTCGCTGCCTCGATCTTGTGAACTGGGCACATACGCATCTGAAACAGTGCCGTCCCCGACGGTGGTGCGGTATAGAAGAGAGAGATGCTTCCAGGTCAATCTGGTAATTTCGCCGGTGGGCTCCATATCGGCACGGATCTGCAGCCATCGGATGGCTGCCACCGACTTCTCGTCGTGGACATTGTTGCATGAAACCCGGGGCATAGACGGATAATGACTGCCAATGGCGCGCAGCATTCCATGCATCATATACAGGTGTTCGTTTGTTTCTCCCGCACGGATCACCTGGCTTCTTTGCAGGATAATATTCACCGGCTGTGCCGGGCCAATTTCCACCAGAATACGCCGGTATTCTGCGGCTACTGCATACCAGGTCTGAAGATCGGTTTCTCCCGTAACAGACAGTCCATGCCGCTTTTGGAACGAAGATACCGACGCCACCGTATCCTCGGAATAAATCCCATCGGGGATCACAGCAAGAACGTCTCCGTCGTACTGGGCGATGGCCCTGAGCATAATCTGCAGACTTCGGACCGGTTGGCCGACCGGCTCGTTGACAATTGCCATCATCCCACCTCCTCTGTGTGATCCGTCATCCCGTAGCTAAGATTTCGGCCCGGGAATTGCGCAAACCGGGATGTGCGGGAATACCGCAGGGTTTCCACGTCGTCAACCAACGCGTTCTTGGTAGCGGCGTCGATCCTTCCATTGGCCGGGAGCCTGCAATGCCTTTGAAACTGCAAAAGCGCGCGCCTGGTAGCGGCGTCATACCGCCCGGTAATCGCCGGGCAGACCATGCCGGGTGTTTCCTCTGCCACGTCGGCAAGCTGCACTTGCAGCTCTCGTATGGAATCGGCGGGAACCACGTTGTTCTGATAAGGGAAGATCTCACCCCTGCTGAGAACCGTTTCGGCAACGCCTGCATACGCGTCGTAAATGGCATCCCAGGCGACCGCCCCAACCTCTCCGGTTTGCGGCAGCCCGGCCCACCGCTCAAAAGAAACCACCGCATTTCTCGTAACAGCATCGAATTTTCCGGTAACCTCAATGGGCGGAATCTGAGGATTAAATTCCGCGAGGACTGCCAGCATATACTGCAAATGGGATACCTTCTGGCCACTGTCCCCCTCGATGATCGCGTCCGGATAGGCCCAGGAGATGCCCGTGAACGTCTGACCTTCCGAGTTGAGCTCCGCCAGCCGCCGGACGCCCACATACAACTGCACAATCCGATACCATGTGGCCTTGCCCACAATCCCGTCAACCGTCAGACTGAAAACTTCCTGAAATTTTCGTACCGCCGCCGTAGTCCCCGGGCCGAATATGCCGTCCGCAGGGTACACCTTTGGGATCGCAGGATAATTCTGTGAGATGCGGTTGAGAGAGCTTTGAATAACGACGACGTTAGGACCTGCATTTCCTTCCCGCAAAGGCACGCCTGGATAAGAAGACGTAATGTTTTGAATGGGTGCGTCGACGACAAGCTCGATGTTGTCTCCGTAATAGTTCCTTAGAATCTGCACGGAATTGTAGCTTTGCTGCGCCAAGCTCTGGGAACCCCATTGGCTCATGCCTTCGCAAGTAACCGTGGTACCGTTGCAGAAAGAGGCGAACAAGGGTTCCACAAAGCCCTGGCGGCGGATGTAGTCGTTAAACAGTTCATCCACCAGCTGGCTGATGACATCAAAAATATTTCTCCCATTGACAAACGCCTGGTCATACGCGGTAGAATTTGTGATATCGAAAGCATACCCCCGGCTGCGGTAGAATTCCGTATAGACGCGGTTTAGCGCATAGGAAACCTGCGCTAGAATATTCGCCCGCATGGCGCTTTCGTTCCATGTGGGATAAATCTCACTGGAAGCGACGTTTTTGATATAATCGGCAAAAGACACGGTCACGTTGGCGGCGCTGCTGGCCGGCGTGCCTAAATGCACGACGATGGATTGAGGCACATACGGCGTAACGATCGGCAAAGGGGCACCTCCTTACAGGTTCTGCGGCGGTATGAGAAAGACCTCGGTCTGATCGAAGGCCTCCGGCGCTTCGGCTAGCGGAATCAATTGCAGATTCTGCATGGACACGGTATCGGGGAATACTTGTACGTCCTCTACCACAATCCGTTCATAGAGCGGATGTTCCGCAGTCACGTCCACCTGTGAGAACGGCTGCTCCTCAGAAGGCGCCTGACTGACGGCTTTCTCAGGTGTGGGGACAAGAAGCGATTTGGTTATCCCGCTCTCGTCGGTAAGCCGGACGGCAAGCAGTTCAATCAGTCCGTCCGGCTGCTTCTGTGTAACCGTAACCGTAGCGTTCTCAATGGGAATATTCGCGTCTGAAGTGAAAATGCGGGCCAGTAGCGATCCCTGCGCGGCCATACGTCTCCTCCCTTTCACCGTTTTAATCGTTCAAGTATATGTGCTTTCGCAGGTAAGCTATGTCTAAAATTCTTACTCTTTTCTGGTCCGGTGGTCACGGTTTTGATGATCGTCTCAAATTCAACCCATTCGTTCCCCCTCAAAACGTGTTGGACGATACCTTTCACTCAGAATGCATATGAAGAACAGCAGGAAGCCGCTTTGCCCTCGATTGAAAAAAGGCACTGGCAAAACAGGTTCACACCCTAAAAGCAGCGCCATGGTTGCGATGCCGCGTATGTTCAGAGAGATACTGATCTATTCCTTAAATATACAAGAAACACGGGAGCCAACAAATCCGGGCTCCCGTGTTTTGTCTTTTACGTTAGTCCTTGCCGCCATGGATATGGTCGCCCGGACGCTTCAAACTGCAAATGCGCAGATGACCTAAAGCTACCTCTAAACTGCCTGCCTAAATATTTTCCCATTAGCCGGACTTATTTCTACTACGCCCGGCTCCTTTTATGAATCAGCAGCACGCAGATTCCAGTACCGGAAAGAAGAATAAGCAGCACAACTGCAACAATGTCATCGACACCGGTGGGCGGATTATCGGTATTATCAGGTTCTGCTGGCTCCTCTGTCAGCTTTTCAATGGTAAAAGTTTCGGAGATATTGTACGTAAATGTATAACCGCCGTCCTCAGCAAGATATTCCATCCAAGCAAATGCCGCAGGCGTATCTGCGCTAACCGGACCGTCCGGAATCACCTCTTGGTACGTTTCCAGGACAAAGCGCATTACGATATCGTGCGTACCAACATTCAGGTGATCGGTCTGAAAGGTCCAGCTCATACAGTCTGCGTCCCACGGCATGATAACTTCGCCGTCAATGACAAACCCAAGGAATTTCCATCGCGAGTCGCCTGCCTTTGGCGGCTCATTGCCACCACCGGTGTTATTTACCGTTAGCGTCACCAATTCGTTCTGCATAAACTTGATGTCCACTTCCCGGTTGTACGTTTGTGTACCAGAGCGCTCACCATCAAAGACAATCGACAGATTTTTATTCGCAAACTCGACGATGGCCGGATCAATGGGTGCAACTGTAAATGACACGACCGTCATAATGCCAGTCCCTGTTTCGTCAGCTTTGTCCTTATCACGGATAAAAACTGCCGGGCTCTGTGAACCCTGAACAAAACCGTCTGCTATCGTTATTGTTTTCCGACCATCGTAGAAGACCTCTTTATTTTCCGAGTCGATAGGCGTCGCCCGGATTTCCACTATTGCATTGCGCGTTTCCGTATTGCGCGGAAGCTCTACGGAAAAAGAGTTTTCTCTGCTATTCTCTATAAATCCAGGAACCGTCTGCCATTCGCCTTCATTTATTCGATATTCCAGCGTTTTCAAGCCATTGGCTTCTTTTTCGTTGGCTGCAAAAGCCGCCGTTCCAGTCGTTGCAAATATAAGGAATACAGATAGCAATAATGATGCCCATTTTTTCATCGTTATTCCTCCAGACATTTGACATTCTATATGTTGTTAATTTGTGCAACATCAATCTGAGTATACTTTCCCCGTTTTTTATTCACTCCATCTCAGTTTCCTTCTTTCTATGAGTATCTGTACGTACTTTTAACCGTTTCAAGATCTGTCGTTGCTTTGCCTCTGACGATATCTCCATTTTCCAATTCCCCGTATTTGCATAGTTTAAGTGTACACAAAATCAAAATATTATCAACGATAACTCAAAACATTCCCAATACTTTGCAGAAGTTGTTTAATAAACAGTAAAAAACCGCCGACAAACGTCGACGGTTTTTTCTTTTGGTCGGAGTGACGGGACTTGAACCCATGGCCTCTTGGTCCCGAACGAAGAAATAAAACGCCAATTTTCCTTGATAATACTGTGTTTTTTCAACCGTCCGACTTGCATTTGACTTGCACTTACTTAATAGACTGTATCTTTCCCTCTTCAGACAGGTAGGCGTCCAGCTTATCCATACTCCTACGCTTGTACGTGCTATCCAAATGCGTATAAATCTGCAAAGTTGTCTCTACGTCCGCATGGCCTAGCTGTTCTTTGGCCGTCAGAACATCCACGCCAGCCATATAAAGCATCGTAGCAAAAGTATGCCGCAGCCAATGGGCGGTAATGTTCGGAATCCGCATGGGAACTCCGCCGGGGATAAACTTGCTTTTCGGCCGCTTCTCCATATCCGAAAAGTCTCCATACTTTAGGTTCAGGTCCGAAATGTAAGACCGCCACATACTAGCCCAAGCTCGGCTGTTCATTATGTCTCCTTTGGCGGATGGGCATACTAGGGGGCGTAATATCTTTACCTTATCCGCTTCCTGCGCTTTTTCCTTCTCGTAGCGCAAATAGTCGACGAGAACCTTGGGGATATCCACTGTGCGGAGGCTGCTGTCCGTCTTAGCAGTATTTTTAACGACTGCTTTTCCTTGGATCATCTCCACTGTTTTGTTGACTTGGATCGTCCGTTTATCTAAATCAATGTCCGTCCATGTCAGTGGGATCACCTCTCCCCTGCGTAATCCGGCGTACATCATAATCATAGCCGCCCGCTGGGCACGATGGGGCGTGTTGATGATCCATTCCTGTTCTTCTTTCGTGAGCGCCCTACGCTTCTCCTGTGGAGCCTTCTCGGGGATTTTAACCGCGCTGGCAGGGTTATAATCCAATACACGGTTATCAATGGCCAACTGGAATACCTGGGCTGCCGTCATCCTTACCTGGCGCAGGGTCTTTTTGGCGGTTGGCTTTTTAGTGGTGGGATTGTAGTCGGCCAAGGTGTCGATCACATCCTGGATATCGGCGGTACGAATCTTAGAGATAGGCATATGTCCAATGGCTCGAACCAAATGCGCCCCGCAGCTGGTGTAGGCGGTAAGCTGCCCGGCCGACACATTCATAGCCTTTGCTTTCAGCCACCGCTTTTCCCAATCCTCAAATGTATCACGTTCGGCGGTAACGTCGATTCCTTTACGCATGGATAGCTTGACCTGCAAGGCTTTTTCGTCCGCCTCTTTTTGAGTACGGCCGTAGACGGTCTTATACTTTCGTTTACCGTCCTCTCCCCTGCCTAGATACACTTGGACGGCGATTCTTCCATCCTCACGGGTTACATTTCTTTTCTTGGCCACTGCTCTCCCCCCCCAAAATAGCTCGCCGCGATTATATTATGCTTTAGCATATTACTAGCTGTAATAAAATTAACACCAAAAAACAAATTAGGTGATATGTTATAGAAATCAATATTGTATATCAATGTTTATATGTATAAAGCAGAGAACAATTTGTAACTTTACACATAGCTGTTGACTTTTAGAGGCACACGGAATATACTAACAGTAACAGAGCTCGACACGCCTCTCAACGATGCGTACCACGTCGAGCCATTTAATTTTTAGGCGGGTTTGATATGGATAAGAAAAAGCACCAGCCACCTTTAACCGTAGAAGAGCAGATTCTTAACCTTAAATCTATAGGCTTAACTATGGTGGACGAAGAAGATGCTAAGGATTTTCTTAACGATGTATCTTATTTCCGCTTCATCAAGGCTTATAGCCTAAACCTTAAAGAAAAAAACGGAATGTACTATAATGGTGTGTCATTTGAAAAATTAAAACACTTATATTTGTTTAATGCAAATTTTAGACAAATATTGTTTCCTCAAATCGAAATGATAGAAATTAATCTAAGATGCAGAGTCGCGAATCACTTTTCTCATAAGTACGGCGTATTGGGGTATGAGGACCCAATAAATTTTATAAATATAGAGCATCATACTGCTTTTATGCATGATATTAATGTCGAAATTAATAGGAACTCGAAATCTCCGTTTGTAAAAAATTTCAAATTAAATTATGAAGAAGGGAAAATACCTTTTTACGCATTGATTGAACTTTTTAGCTTTGGTTTACTATCAAAGTTCTATAAAAATATGAAAATAGAAGATAAAAAGATTATAGCCAACTCCTTTAATGTAGGATACAAATATTTAGAAAGTTGGATTGAGAGCATAGCGTATGTAAGGAATATATGCGCCCATTATGGGAGATTATACAACGCGCGTCTCACTAAAACTCCAAAACTATATAAACAATATACATACGAAAAAATAAGAAATAATCGTATTTATAGCATTTTGCTATGCTTAAGTCATCTTATTGTGCATGATCGACATTGGGAAGAATTTGTTGATACAATTGAAGGACTTCTAGAAAAATATTCAGATGTAAACAAGGAATTAATGGGTTTTCCTAATAATTGGAAAGATTATCTTGTATAAAACCATTCAAAAAATCGTACATGGTGTGCTCCCGCCGACAACGTCGGTGGGAGCTTTATTTTTATCCCTTTTTATTTCGCCGGCTGCAATCGGCGCAAAGATCATACTTTTTCGCGGCCTTAGCGTCGGCCAGCAATCCGCTCTCAATTTGATATTCCGAGTCCCGGATGTGATAGCAATCTGCAAACAAATGGTATTTGGTGCCACCGCCCGTCCAGTAATACCGTGTGTAAGGCGTTATGGTAATCAGCGGCTCCTCGGGTTTTACCGGCGCGGTATTCGGCATGGACGACGGTGTAGGCGGTGTCGATACAGGCGGAACCGTAGATGACGCTGGCGGTGTATATATCGGGGTGCTACTTGACGGCGCGGCAGGCTGTGTGTAATGGGTTTGCGGCTGCTGCACTGCTGGCTGGGTGCGCGGCGGTGTAGGCGCTTGGGAGCTTGGCTGAGACCCCTCCGTCTCTGTGGGCGGCTGATCGGCAGGCTTTTGGCTTGCGGCGCTGCTTTCGGCCACGCTACTGACGGGGTCAGGCGCCGACGCCTCATGTGACGATGCTGCCGAAGATACCGGGTCTCCAATCAGATCAGGGAGCACCAACCCGGAAAACACAGACGCGGTAAGACAAAATACCCCAAAGCAAATAATCAGGGTGATTGATGTGACACCTGCGATTTTTGCCATCATTTTGGAACGCTCCCGACGCAAATGCGCCCGCCGCGTACGCCGGTATTCCGCTAGCTTCGCCTCTGCGGCGGTCAATTCGGACCGATAGGACAAAAGAGCTTGCGCGATAATACTTGCATCCCCTCGGTCGAGGTTGGCCTCCTTCATGATTTCTAGAATGGACGATACGCCGATCGCCTCCAAAAGGCATAGCGGGGCTCGGATAAACGCGCCGAATTCGTCGGCCTCCTTTTCCAGGCGATCCTGCGTATCGTCGTCATCCTTGTAGCCGATCAATACCCGCGTCGGGTCCATGGACATGTGCATCTCGATATGCCCCAGCTCGTGGCCGATCAATCGCTGCTCGGTCTGCTTGTCGATGCCGTCCGCCAGGAAAATGTAGCACTTATTTTTGTGATAGCACGTAAAGCTGTCATAGCGTTTGGCGTGCTCGTTGAGACCAAGCGCGTCAATCAGCGTTTTCCCGTGGGTGTATGTTTGGATTATGTAGCCTTTCGCTCTCGCGATCTTCTTGACATTCACTGGGATAGACGTTATCTTTTCCCGCTCGATAAAGAGACTTGCATAATCCTGTACTGTGTACATATTGGTCACCTGCCTATGGCATTATTTAATTCAATAATACCATAATCAGCAGTTGATTGCCGTGTAAAACTATCACAAATATACAGGAAATATTTGCATTTAAAACTCCTCGTCGTCTTCCAGAGAGTTCAGCATCGCCTCCCTGGTAAGGCGCTCGATTTCCTTGTCTTTGCTCGGATCTGGAGCGGGTACCTTTTTGACGCCTCCGCCGTGTGCGGCTGTCAGCATATACCTGCCGCCGCTCACCAGATCGTCGGAATAATCCACCAGCTTCTTGCGGCCCTCGGTGTTCAATGCGTCATAATTGCGGTTAAGGACGTCTTTTTGGATATCACGAACCTTTATATTTACAACATCCTGAAACAAATAATTCGCATCACAATTTAAAGCGCCAAACAATTTGTATAATATTGGTTCTTTCGGGTGACTAGTTTCATTTTCATAATTTGTGATTGCTGAAGGAGTTACTCCGACGATATTCGCTAATTCCGCCTGCGTCAGTCCCTTAGCTTCACGTGCTTCCTTTATTCGTTTTCCAATTCCCATGTTAAAACCTCCCTATAAAAGGATAACCTAATTTTCTTGATGTGTCAACAGAAAAACATCAAGAAAATTTATTTTTATCCCTTGACATATCAAGATTCATGTTGTATCATGTGATCGTAGTCAAGATTCTTGATGTTTGGAGGTGATTAGATGCCCACTCTCTCTATCGTTGCTATCAACGCAAAAAACATCATTAAGGCTCAAGGCAGAAAACAATACGCGGTTGGCGAATCCGCCGGATATAGCACAAGTAAATTCAATGCCATGTTGAACGGCAGAAAAACTATTACCGTTTATGATGTTATCAGATTAGCCAATGCCCTTAATGTCACCCCAAATGTCCTTTTTGGCCTTGAACCTTATGATAAGGCCAGCCAAGCCAGCTAAAAAGGAAACCCGCCCAAAGCAGGCGGATGAAGGAGGTGATGACATGCAAAGATTTGTTACCAGTTGGGATGATGTCCCGGTGGTTATGGACATCCCGCTTGCGTGCCGGATTCTAGGGAAAAGCCCTGAATGGATCAAGCAAAAGGCGCGCGATGGAGAATTCCCGGCCACGAAATGTGGCGACGAGTGGCGAATTGAAAAAGATCAATTACGGCTTTACCTGACCCAAAACAGGGTATTAAACATGGCGCCAGACGCAACTGTCTAGGTGGACGCAGAAGAAATACTCTACACCGGAAAGGAGGAACCCCCATGCAAACGATAATAGCAATCCTGGGTGTGGCGTTTTTGACGGCGCTGGCCCTGCGCGGGTGCTACATAACCGAGCCCGATCAGCGGGAGCAGCGGGTCAAGCGGTATGTCAGGCAAATGGACGAAATGGACAAGGAGTGAGAAGGCGTGAAAAAGGAAGAAATCCAGGAATTGTTAAAAAATCACAAGCTATGGTTATCAGGCGATGGGGATGGTAGGCGTGCCGACCTCACGGGTGCCGACCTCACGGGTGCCAACCTCACGGGTGCCAACCTCACGTATGCCAACCTCACGGATGCCGACCTCACGTATGCCAACCTCACGGATGCCAACCTCACGGATGCCAACCTCACGTGTGCCGACCTCATGCGTGCCGACCTCATGCGTGCCAATCTCAGGGGTGCCAACCTCACGGATGCCGACCTCACGTATGCCAACCTCACGGATGCCGACCTCATGCGTGCCAATCTCACGGGTGCCAACCTCACGGGTGCCAACCTCACGGATGCCGACCTCACGTGTGCCGACCTCACGGGCGCAAACGGTCTTGTATCCGCCATATCTTACTTATCCGCCAACTTTGAGCAGTGTAAGGAGGGATACATCGCATATAAGACGTTTGGCGCGCACTATAATCCGCCTGCAAGCTGGAGCATAAATCCTGGCAGTGAGATATGTGAGACGGTTAACTCGATGCGCACAAACACATGCGGTAACGGGATCAATGTCGCGCCGCTCGAGTGGGTTAAACAAAACGCAAGCGGAAACGCGCTTGAT
>NZ_JBBMFD010000033.1:0-19256 GCF_040096205.1 Solibaculum intestinale
GGGCGGGCGCAGGAGCCGGGTCAGGCTGTCCGCCGGAAAGCTTGAGCACCTGGCCGGCATAGATGGTGTACGGCTCGATGATGCCGTTGACCGCCGCGATATCCCGCCAGTCAAGGCCCAGCTTCGCGCCGATGGCAGAGAGGCAATCCCCCGCCTGGACCGTGTAAGTGTCGCCGGAAGGAGCCGCGCTGCCGCTGTCCAGTTCGGCCCGGCAGAGAGCGAGGAACGCGTCCCAGGTCCCGGTCTCCCGGATGGTCTGGGGGCAGTTTTTCCCCGACCAATGGTTGTGCTGCACCACGTTGCTGATGGGGATGGAGTAATCCTCCATTAGCTTCGCCACCAGCCAGGCGGCGTTTTTCTTTGTCTGTTCAAAATCGCCGTCCGCATTCACGCACAGCTCAATCCCGATGGAATGCAGGTTCCCGGTGCCGCTGCCGCCGTCTCCCGCGTGCCAGGCCTTTTCGCTGTCGGGGATGTGGTGGTAAATCTCGTGGTCGTCCACGGTGTAGTGGTACCCGATCTCCCCGTTTGCGCCGTTCGAGAGCCAGTTTGCGTGGTTCTTCGCTCCGGCTCCGGCAGCTTGGTTGCCGGTCTCATGGATGGTGATGTAGGATTTCGTATAGTTCCCGCCCGGACGGTTGGCATTGGTGGACGGGATGATCTGCTCAATGATGGATACTGCCATAATGGTTACCTCCTAAAATTGGATATAAAATAAGCGCGCCGTTTGGCACGCCTAGTCGGTGATTAAGTTTTCGCATCCGCAGTCCAGCAGGATTGCTTTAACCTGGGCTTTCAGGGCGGCGGGTACTTCCCGGTATGCCTTCACGCCCTTGATAATCAGAGTCGCGTAAATCATCGCCATGCTTATACACCTCCCGTCAGCATATCGTAAAGCTCCACCAGCGCCAGCATGGTGTTGATGCTTTCGGTTTCCAGAGTGGTCAGTCTTTCTTCGATGGTCTTCACCTCTATGTAATCGGGATCGGCGCTCTGCCGCGCGAGGGCAAGCAGATTTTCCCGCTCGGTATCGGTCAAACGTCCTTCCGACCACAAAATGTTGATTTTTTCCTCCATTGCGGACAGGAAATACTGTCCGCGCTCGACCACACGGGTCAAAATAGCAACAAAATGATTCGACATAATTAGCCTCCAATCTGTATATTCACCGCCTGGGCCTCCAAAGCCTCTATGCGGGCGGTCAGGGTGTCGATGACGTGCTGGGTATCCTTACAATAGACAAATTTGATGGATGGGTGGGGTTCTTCCCCGGTCGATAATGCCATGCTGGTTCCCTGCGGAGCAACAGACAAAAGAAACGCTGTTGTTTCCTCATCCACCGGTTCCTCCACAGGCTCTGCAAGAGGATAGTAGAGAATCAGCGGCGTGCCTTCTTCTGCTTTTGTACGCAGCCAATCCTTGATTTTGCTGATATAGGTACTTTGCGGCTCCCCGGCCACTACACCGGTTTCAGCGTTGAGCAGCGTGATCACCACTACGGTGGAAGTCCAGCAATAGCTGAGATCTTCCGCGAATCCGTTTGACCGCCATGGGAGCAGGTTGCATAACAGCCGTCCGTTTGGAACCGGAACGTAAGCGTTTGAATAGACGTAATTGGAGATTTCTCGCGCGGTTTCGGGGTTGGACACCAGCTTTTCCTCTCCGGTAAATACGATCCGCCCCACATTTCTCTGCAAACGGACGTCCTTTTTCGTATAGTCGACAACCAATCGGTCCTGTACCGTAAAGCCCCCCGACCCATCGGGGATTCCGTACAGTTCCACCGGGATCTCTTTTGTCTCGCCGTTCACCGTAAGAGAGATGGCACCGCCATCGCCGCAGTAGGAAATGGTCCCTGGAATGGAATCTTGCCGGCAAAGGCCTGTCAGGGTGAGAGTGACCGGCTGTGTATCTGTCTGTATATGGTCTACTGCAATTTCAGTACCTTTGGCGCAGCCGGTCAAAGCATAACCATACCGGTTATTGCCTTCCTGCTTGGTGTATCCCTCAAAGCCCGCCACCGTCTGCGCAGCCGTCCCCGCCGCCGCTTGTGCGGCTAGGCTCGCTTCACGGGCATTTTCCGCCTCAGTGCCGGCTTGAGCCGCCGCTGTTTGCGCGAGTGCGCTTGCTTTTCGGGCAGATTCCACCGCCGCCTCCGCCTCATCCAGCCGGTTCGTAAGCGTTTCAAGCTCTCCCAAAGCATCTTCGAATTCCTGCAGCGAGGAATCGAGCAACCCCTCATACCGGTCGGCAACCAGCGCTCCGTTACCGCACCAATCGGGGGTATCCTCTACGGTAAAACTCAGTACGCTGGTGCGGTGCACGACGAAATCCTTGCGTGCGTCTAAAAAGACCTGCAGTTCTCCCGGAATCATTAACGCCTGCGGCAGAGGAAAGGAAACCGGGTTGGAAAGAGGCACAGATCGGTAATACTTTCCCGCAAAAGGCAGACAGAATCGCAGAGTGCAATCACAGTCCCGCCATTCATCAGGGATGTCCAAAGCCAGAGCGGTAGCCAAATGTTCCCCTGCCTGACCGGCAATCGTACAGTCCGCCAAAAGCGCCTCGTCTTGTATGGTAAGTTGGATTATTCTCAAAAGATTCACCTCAAATCATGTTATGGATAGGGCAGCACCGGGAAAGTCATTCCCGGTGCTGCCGATGGATATGCTTATATGGAACATGCAGGAAGGCTTGCCGCCGCTCATGTGCGAGTTCGGGCGTAACCAGATTGAAAAGCCATAGCCTGTGGTTTCCCTTTTATAAGCGCAAGAAGCGCGCCGGTCATATGCGGACAGAGTGCGTTTGTTCAGCGGCCAATCCGATCCGATGCCGGTTTTGCATCTATGCTTGAGCACTCCTTGACCAACCCCTCGAAAGGATCGCCTGTTTCTGTCTCCCCGCAGAGGATGTCCGGGCATTCTTCGACCAGAAGCTTTGCTATGGAGGTGCGATGGATTTCCTTGCCCCTCCGCCCTTCCAGAAGCAGCGCCAGGTTGCCGCCCGTCAGCAGTGCCTGGGGCAGGGAAAATTGCACCGGTTCATGCAAAAGCCTGGTTTTATAGCACCGGCCGGTTTCGGTGAAGAAATGTAAATAGTATTCGTCCATCCCCCGCCATTCGTCCGGCAGGGAGAAGGAAAGCCGTGTGTCCAAATGTTCGCCTGCCTGTCCGGCCAGCATCGTGGAAGGAAGCGGCTGTTCCCCCTGGATGGTAAAGATTATGGTTCGCATGAGATCCTCCTAACGTTTGTTCCTATGAAAACGCGGGCTCGATTCCAGAACCCTGTTTACAGAATCGGGCGATTTTTTTCGTCAGTTATGCGGATGGACTCCACAGGAACCCCGCCTGCATTTCCGATAAAGACGCCTTTTGCCTTAACCGGCGGCATACCGGATGTGTACACCGTCCCAAACCTTCGCCCGCTGTTGTGCGGGGCGTATAGCCCTCCTTTTCGAAAAACCCAGCCGGTATCCGTCCATCCAGATGCCAGACTTCCGTTTAAGGCGCACACGCGATAGGTAACACCAGTACCGGAGGGCCAAGCGTCTATACTGGTGGTATAGGATGTGTTTGTTGTTTGCGTCAGATACGTCCATCCAGAATACGCATTTGTGTTTGGGTCTGAATATAAATACTCCAGCAAATAGCCGGTCACATACCCAGACGCAGTCCCCCAGGATAGGGAAACGGAGTGATTGCGATCCATGGACAGGCTCAGGTTCGGCGGCGGGGATGGGGTGCGGGGGATAGGATCGAGAGCTACGGAAACCTCAATGTTTACCTCGCCGGGGCCATACGAGTCAGAGATGGAGGTAAATCCACCTGTCAGTGTGATGGTTTTGTTCCCGTCTTGATTATGGGGGATCACATACCCGTTTCGGGTAACGATGATTTTTGCCCAGCACCCGGTAGGTGATGTGCTTGGCGGGTAGTCCCAGTTCCCGTTTTCAGTATTTGAATTAAACTCGCCGAAATGCTGTGTGTCCCCACCTATCCCGATATATGCCCCCCTAACCGTCCCGTTCCAATCGTAGTAGGGAAGTCCGTTGCCTTGTATTTCGCTCTGGTCTACCAGTAGCTGGACATTCAAGGTACTGGTGTTGGCATCATAATTCGGTGTAGAGTTCCAGTACAGAATTCCACGCATTTCTTCCTGATACTGAGTGCCTGTTTCTTCCTTAAATCCGTTTGCCATTCTTCCACCTCCTTACACCAGCACAAATATTTCGCCTTCCGCCAACGTAGCGGGAACCTGTGTGCCTACGGTTACCTTCCTCTGATACCCCTCCGGGCCGATCCCGCCGAGATTTGCAGCGTTGGCGGCGGTGCCGCTGATGGTACCGTTGACCGTCAGCCCCGCGAAGGTGGGAGAAGCGGTGGTTTTCACATTTTGGTTGACCCTGCTGTTGTATTCCGTCAGCGTAACATAACCCTGGTTTGCCAGCTGATTCAGGATTTCCTCCGCCCGCTGCTGGTAGTCTTGCGCGTTGAGGGTGTAGAGTCCGGCTGCCGCTCCGCAGACGGATTTATCGAGGCGTTCGTCGATCACGGCGGTCACCATTGTGGCGTTGGCCGGAACATGCAGCTGCGCCAGGGATAGCTCCCAGGTAATGTCATTGCGGGTTAAGGGCTTTGGGGAAGGATTGGCTCCAGGAAGCCCTTCTAAAATTTTCAGCGACACGCTGCGCGCCTTCTCCTGCAGGTCCAGGCGCAGGACCACCCGGTCGATGCGCGAATAGGTGGAGTTGGAACGGGGAACAAGCAACACCAATGGTTCATTCTCATTAAAGTATGCATAGCCCCGTACAATGGCCTTGCCGGGGTCCACCGTTATCGCCAATTCCCCTTCCCGCCTGCGGACCTGCAGGCAACTGTCCCCGTTCATCACCACCCCGTCCGCGTAGAACAGCTGCATGAACTTGGCAAAGGCCGCCGACGAATATTTGCGTTCGTCCTCTGGATAGGAATCGAAGAACATGGATGTCTCGCTCAAAGAGAATCTCCTCCTTTTCTAGACCGTCAAGAATTTGTTATCCTAATATTCACTTGATATCCAGGCGCCAAATAAACACCATCGGCTCCCGCCGCGCGGAATTCCAAAGTGCGGATTCCTGTGCTTCCGAGCGATACGGTATAGGTGTACGTTTTTGTCCCGTCTATATTGGTAGTCACGGTTTGGGCGGAGGGGGCCAACACCGTTCCGTTGTTGAAGAGACGGATATATGCCACATTTGGGCTGGTCACCACCGTGAAGATGATAGGTTCACGCACCTTTACCTTATCCGGTCCCTGCGCGGAATAGATGGCAATCGTCGGCGACGGATTGGCCGCGTCCCTGGCATCCAACCGGATCGGTTTCTGAGGAATTAGATAGGTATGGTCCTTTGCCTCGTATTCAAAGGTCAGATTGCGCTGAGAAAGAACATGGACCGACGGTGCCAGAGGTCCCTTTAGATAAATATTATTCGTAGAGTCAATAATCACGAGACTCGCTTCCTCCGCATCCAGCAGTTTCGGTTCTTTGGCCAGTTCTTCGTAGCGGTAGTTGTAATACGACATTCCTTCATTAGAGCCAGTCTGTCCATGTGCGTAATTGCGAACCGCGTTGTCAATTTTCTTAAAATACCGCAGCGTGGCGTTTCGCTCTTCCACAAACGGCCTTGGCATACACCGGGTTCTAGTAGCCCCAAGCTCCAGCTTTACCCAGTTAAGAATGACCGCGGAACCGCCCTCGCCTTTGACGAAGACCTCCACCGAATTGTTGGCCGATGCCTGAAAAGGGGTTGTGCGCTGATAAATGGTGCCGTCTACCGACCAGGATAGGGTAACCGTCTGCCCGTCGAGCGCCGCCTTGTCCGCTTGCTCCATCTGCTGGGTTACCATGACCACCTGCTCGCCGCTCCCGCCAAAAGCAATGCGCATCCCGTTTTGCGCTTTGGACACCGAAAGTCCCGCCGCACCGCTGACATTCACCACCGACCACATGGTGGCGGTATACTGGCCCTGTGCCGGAATATCGGAAAACGAGTCGCCGTCCTCCCAAACCTTAAAGTGGCTGTCCAGCAGCAAATTCGGGTTGCTGTATCCCGCGTTTTGGGACAGCCAATCCAAAGTTTCCTCCATCTGCTTGCGGTAGTCTTCCATGTCCAACGTATAAAGTCCCGCCGCAATGCCGCAGACGGTTGCGTCATACCGTTCGTCCGTCACTTTTTCGATGACGGCGGAATTGGCCGGAATGTACAACTGCGCCAGCGACAGCTCGTATTCATTCTCGTTGCGAGTAAGCGGGGGAGGCACAGGGCTCGAAGCCGCTGTTCCCGGCTTGATATCGGCCGAAACGCTGCGCTGCGTCAGGCTCAGGCGCAGGACCACACGATCGATGCGCGGATAGGACGCGTCCGCTCCCAAGGGCGCCTTGTGCAGCGGTTCGTAGTCGTTGAAGTAACTATAGCCCTGTATGATTGCTGCGCCCGGGTTGATGGAAACGGACAAATCCGCCGCTCCCTTGTAGACCTTCAGGCTTTCTGCATTTGTCTGATGCATCACCACGCCGTCTGCGTAAAAAAGCCGCATATATTTTGCGAAGTCGCCCGAGGAATACAGCCGCTTGTCGTCCAGGTACGAATCAAAAAACATAGAACTTTCGCTCAATGGTCTCACTTCCTTTCATCATTTTGCTTTGCCGGTATTGCAAAGCAATCAAAAGCGCCGTGCGGGAGGGTTCCTGCGCGGCGCTGCAAACATTTACATTTTCCATTTTGCATGGTACAGTCCGGTTTTTACCGGGGAATATTCTTAAGACTTTGAATGACCCGCCCCAGATGAAGCGGTGCCGTCCCAAAGGTTACGTCAATGCCCATCTGGGTGCTCTCGTACCGTTCGGTAATCTCGGCAATCCGCGCGTCCAGGGAGACGCCGCCGATCCGGCTTTGGATGGTCACCAGATCTCCCAAAGCCCAGTCCACGCCGTATACAAAAGAGCTTTCCGGCGCTATCACTGCCGATAAGCTTTCCTGTTTCTCGAATTCCTTGAGCTGGTGTTTCCCTTCATCCACCAGGCTCATAGCCGTGTCGGAGACCGTGATCGCCAAGTCGCCGCAGTCGAGGAAGGTCTCGAACCGTGTAAAAGCCGTTGGCTCGGCTTGCTCATTGGTTACCTTCAGTACCGTGCGGTCATACCCTTCGCCCATCCCGGCCGCATAGCCCAGGTTCAGGTAGCCGGACAGATCCTGCAAATGATTGAGGCTCTTAATGGATTCAAAGTCAATGGAGAACAGCACCGGGCTGTTCTCCTCCTGGGAAACCGAATGATCCGCTCCTGGGATCACATCGAAATGCAGCCCGCCGGTCTTGTCCAGATAGATTTCCCATCCCATATCGCAGTATTCCGCTGCCTTTTGCAGCACCGTATCCAGCCGCTCGTACCGGCTCATCCAAACGGTCTTCATACCCCGTCCGAAATCTGGATCCACCGTCATGGGAATTTTGCGTGTCGGGTCCTCCGGCTGCGCCAAATGACGCAACGCATAGGTTTTCAGAATCGTCTCCGCCGGCACCGGAATGGGATTGGGGTTTTCCTTTGTCAGCTCCGGAACGTTGTCATAGCCGCCATTCGGGTCTGTCTCTTCCGGTTCGCCGCTATCCGGGTTTGCATTCACATCTTTCATTTTCGGAACCGTGATACGCTGAGCCGCCAAACCGTTGAGCGCAACCCCCTTGACGGATAAAACCGGCCCCCGGTTGTCCTCCGTATATTCCAGGCTTCGGATGATTCCCGCCCGGTGCCCGTCGTTGTCGAGCATCACGTAGTGTCCTAACCCTATGTCCTTAAGCCCCTGCGCGTCGGCGGGCAGAACAAACTGGAAGTCGCCCACCCCCTGCCAGCTGCGTTTGAAGTACAGGGAAGTATAGGTATCCACCTCCGTCAGCAGCGCGCCGCTTGTGTCAATGATACGAATCGCAGGAATTTTCATGCCTTACACCCCCGCGTACCGTTCGCGGTACTGAATAATCACCCGCGTCAGCACACTGTCGTTCTCGCAGGCGTATGTTAACTCATTGACCCCTGGTTGAAGCTGAAAAAAGCTGCTTTGCAAATCAATATAGGCGAAAGCGCTGGTAGTCACCTTGTTCTTGTCGGTCAGTAGCACCCGTTTTTCCCCCGGCTTCGTATAGATCGTCAGCGTTTCCCCTTCGTCGAGTATCTTCTTTATGGAAATGGCCTCTCCGGTGGTCTGGTTGATGACCGACGGATTTTTCGCCGGCCCCAGGATCGTCAAACGCACCGGAGTCGGTACCGTGCCGCCGTTTACCACTGTGCAGTGGTTGGAGCGGGATGCGAACTGGATCTTGTGGTCGTTTTCCGGCGCAAATTCCAGCGGGAACGAAAATCCCCCTTCCACATAGGCCATGTAGGAAGGGGGCATTTCCTCCACCGCCTCCCAGTAGGGGGAAGGGCATCGGAAAGTAAGCTGTGCGGTGTTGAAGTTCTTGATCCGCGTGGCGAACTCCGCGGCGTTGGCCGGATACGCAGCAATGCGCACCGAAATGTAATCGTTCTGGTAATAGAGCATCCCCGGGTCCTTTTTCGGCGAAAGCTTGCGGATGAGCGCAAACCGTTTTTCATACATTCCCTGCCGGGTCCCGCCCTTGACGTGGATGGTAGCGCTCACCTCTCTTGACTCCGTGCGCATGGTGTACACATGCACGCCGTCGAGCCCGGGAATGGTGTCCTGCACCAGCGTGGTGTCCGCCCCGCCCACCCCGGATACGGTGCCCAAAATCAGCGGCGGGGATAAAGAAAAGACCGCACATTCGTCCATGCGGTCAATGGAAGCTCCAGGCGGAACATAGATCAATTTTTGCATTTCACAATTACCCTCCCTGTTGAATTTTGACGACCATGCTTTGCATGGCCCTTTCCAGTTCCCGCCGGGTTTCGATGGGGCTCTCCACCGGCTGGTTGAAATTGACCGTCATCTGGATGTTGGAAGGAGCCGCCTGGGAAGCGATTTTTGCTTCCTGCGCCGCCCGGTTGGCGTAGAAGTGGTCGGCCGCTTGGTTAGCGGTGTCGGCTACCGCCGAGTGGAACGCGTCGATCTGCGTCTGGATCCGATTGAAGTAGTCCTCGATGGACCCCACCTTCTGCGTAAACCCTTCCACCAGCTTTTCGCCCATGGACTGGCCAACCACTTCATAGTCCGGCGCATAGCTCTGCAGCAGCTGCAGGATATCCTCCTGGCTTGCCTGCATCAGCATCCGCTCGGCTTCTGCCTTCAAGGCCGAATCCTGCATCAGCTTTTCGTAGGTCTCATCCAAGGCCTCCGATTCCTTCTCCAGAGCCTCCTGCTTTTGTTTGGACTGCTCCTTTGCATCCTCGATCTGCTGTTCGAGCTGCTTGCGAAGCTCGTCCCTGGCTTCCTGCTCGAGACGTTTCTGTTCTTCCTTGTCCAGGCGGTTGATCTCCTTCTGGATCATTTCCCGCTGGTAAAGGTCCTTTTCATACGCCTTTTGCAGCTCCAGCGCCTGCTTGTTGCGCTCGTATTCCGCCCGTTTATCGGCGGACTCTTGCTCCTCTTCCAGCTCGTCGAGCGCGTCGATCTGCCCCTGAATGGCCGCGACCGTCTGCTCCTCCCAGTCCTTCCAGCTCTGGATGCTGTCGTCGATGCGCTTTTGCTCGATTTCCTTTTGTTCCTCGTACCGTGCCTTGAGCGCCGAGGTCACCGCACTTCCCAGCTCGTCGAGCTGTTTGATCTGTTGCTGTAGCCGTTTTTCTTCTTCATCCTGCAGCTTCTTTTTCACCTGGTAAATCCGGTACTCCAGATCCTGCCGCTCTTCCGCGCTCATGCGGTACTGCCCCAGCATTCTCTCCAGCCACGCGAGCTCTTCTTCGTTGGTCACCTGATCCATTTTTTTCTTTTGCTCGAGCAGCTTTATTTCGTTTTGCAGCGCCTCGTTTTTGGAGGACCCATAAGACTTCGGTTTGGAACTGCCCGAATTCCCCCCGCCGGATCGCAAACTTTCGAAGGTGATCCCAGAAGTGATTTTCGAAGCAGTCCGAAGGGCATCGATCGTTTTATCAATATCTTCAATTTTGCCGTTACTCGCTTCGATCTGTTGCTGCACCGCCGCATTAATAGCCGCATCCGCAAGCGTATCGTAGGCCTGCGCCTTATCCATGAGATTTCTTCGTTCTTCCACAGCGGTTTGCCTCTGAGTTTCTAACGTAGCAATCTGAGATTCCCGCTCCAGATTCTGCATCGTCATTTTTGCATTGAACAAATCAACCAGCAATTGTCCGTTTTGCAGGGAAAGATCGCCGCTTTCCGCAATGTAACTGTTGATTTCAGGAAACGCCTGACCGAGATTGTACAGAGCCTCAGCAGACAGGCTTCCGTCTTGCTGTAAAGTCTGGTATGCGCTGGAAAGAGATTGCAGAGAATTGAGATCATCGGAAACTCCCGCTCGGATTTTTTCATTCGCCTGCGCTATCTCCTCGCAGCTTTGCACATATTCCAGCGCGCCGGCTCGGTCTGCAAGCTGGTCGCTGATAATTGCCAGAACCTCATTAACCCCGTTTTCCGATTCGATCAGCCCTTCGTTTTCCGATATGATTTGGTTGACGACGGACTGCTGCACAGCGGACATATCGTTGTATCCTTCCAGCCGAACCTGTACCGTAGCCGTAAACGCTTCCCGGATCTCGCGTTCCAGTTGGATTTCTTTTTCCTTGAGCGCCGCCATTTCCTCCTGGCTCTTCTGTAAGGAATTCTGCGTGTCATAAATGGGAACGTCGGAAACAAAGTGTGTGCCTTGGGAGCGAAGTTTCTCATTGTACCGCACCTGTTCGTCAAGCTCTTCTTGCTTTTTTTGAACTTCTTTTTCCTTTTGTTCGAGCGCCTCTTTGTTTTCGGCCAGGTCGAATTTTTTCCCCCCTAGGCTGAAAGAAACCTGCTGCTGGTTGAGCGCCAGTTGTTCCTTTAAGACGTCTACGCGCTCTTGAAGGATGGCGTTGCCCGTCAGGATAGCGTTGCCCTCCTCGTCGTATCCGACCGTGACGCCTTCGAGAGATTCGGCTAGAGAATTTCGTGCCTCTACCAGCTCCTCTACCGAGGAGCTGGAGTCTCGTAACACGGCCATGTTGCGTTCAACGGACGCCAACGTATCGCCGTATTTCTGCATATTGCTTACCGCGGCCTCAAACACCTGCTGCCGTTCCTGCTCGGCTTCCTTGATGGAGCTCAGGTAGTTGATGAATAGATCTAAGCCGAAAGTCGCAAGGCCTACAAAAACGTTGCCGAAGGTCAAGCCGGCGGCAGCGCCCTTGCCCAACCCATCGGTGACACCGGTAAGAGCGGAAAGAAAACCATCGAAGGAATGGGAGGTGTCGTTCGTCATAATGGAAAGGGCGTCCATCCCCTTTTCCAGAACCCCGATGACATCTGCGCTGTGTTTTACTGCCGCCTGTACCTTGCCGGTGTCCGCCATGCTTTTGTTGAGCTTTTCCTGCTTGTCCTTGGTGTTGTTCATCGCGGTTGCGATCCGGTTCAGCAGGGAAACTATTTTGGATAGCCCTTCCTCCAAGGATTGTGTGTTGATGCCGATGTCCAGGTTTAACCCGGTGGACAGAGTTTGTTGTTCCATACGTCGCCTCCAAAAAATAGAATAGAAAAAAGCACGCTTATATAAGCGTGCTTTTTAAAATGCAGAGCATAGCTCATTCTGCTAAACTTACAAGGAAATAAAAACTTTTAGTTTCAGAAGAAAGATTAAAAGCATATTCATGCCCATTCTGAGTTAAATAAGTAAAACGATCCTTAACCGGATAATAGCTGGTATTGATAAGAATGCGTTCAAATTCTTCCTCTTGTTCCGTGGTACGATCCGGTTCTAACACTTTATAAATGGTTCTAACTAAGTTAACATAGTCTTCGGTGGCTTTGGGCATTTTCCCAATCTCTGTTACGTATTTTAGCGATGCGCTTAGTCGAATCACAGAGTCCGACCATTTGTTTTCGCAGGTGGCGGTAAGATACATATCATCATTAAAATGAAGACGATAGTTTTCTTTTGTATAGTTGGACCTTTCCCATTCTCCAACAGAGAGCTTTGCTTGATCCGCTTGAAATTGGCTTTCCAGTTTCGCCCCCAACTCTTGATAAGTAAATCCCAGATTGGGTCCCGTCCCGCACCCCGAGAAGCTCATCGCCACAAATAAGACCGCCAAAATCAATGCAAAAGTTTTTTTCATAAATTCCCCCTCCTTCGCCTCCTAATTTACCACAATTTCCATGTAGTTACAAGTCACAGACAATTTGTAACAGAGCCCCACTCTGCACGAAGGAGCGTTTCCCAGCAGCGTCAAAGCTGGAGAAAACGGGGAAATCGGGACGGCAGCCCCACCGGTTCTATATCCGCATTCCGCCTTCCTTTGCCGAAAACCGCAGGACCGCGGCGCCCTTCGGAAAAAGAAGGCGGACATTTTACTCATTCCTCTTCGATTTCATCGGCGTAAACCTCTTCCACCCGTTCCCTTGTCGGGTCATTGATGTCGCCGTATTCGTCAAACATAGCCAGCAATTCATCGAAGTAATAGTCGTTGAGCATTTCCGACTTGGATAACCCTATGCTTTTTCCGATGGCGAGCCAGCGCTGAAACCAAAATTCTGTGCGCCCAGACTTTTCAGCCGGCGCACGTTGCCGAAAAAATCCGACAGATCGTTCACCTCATAAAACGCAATCAGCAGATCGGTGAGCTCTTTGGGTGTCAGTCCGTCCTTGCATTCCGGGTCCAAAAGCCGTTCCTCCGGAATGGAGAGAAAAGAGCTCAGCAGGATGCACAGCTCCTTGGGTGCAATCACCAGCAGACGGGTGATCAGGTCCAGCAGCCCTTTTTTGTTGATGGTTTTAAAATATATGAGGATTTCCTCGGCCGACTGCTCCGGAAACAGCTTTTCCAGCAACATCGACGGCAGATTTTCCGCCGCCTGTAGCACCTGCAAGAAACGCCCCACATTCAGCTTGGTAACCGCCACCCCATACATGGTTTTCTGAAGCGGCAGACTGGTTTTCAGGCTTTTATCCGTTCGAAATAACATATCCATTCTCCTTTTTGATTGGAAAACCGCCCTGCTGTTTATCGGCCGGGCGGTCATGCGTCCCAGGCGTTTGCCCTCAAAACCAAAGGAGCCCGGAAACCACCGGGCTCCTTCTTCGGCTTTCAGCGCGCCGTAAACGAAAGCGGTTAGACGCCCGGAGTTGCCGGCAGCTTGTCGATAGACTCCAGCCAAGTCAGAGCCTCACCCTTGGCCACATCCTTGGTAGCGCGGATTTTGCCGTCGATGCGGCGCGGCCGTGCCTGAATTTTGAGCACATAATCCTGCGCCTCGGTAGAGGACGCACGGGTCTTGTGAGAAACCGAGTAGCTCATCAGCTGGCAGCTGTGATAGCGGTAAAGGCGGTAGCCCATATCGCTTTTGAGGGCGCTGAAAGTGAGAGCGAAGGTATGGGTTTCATCCAGCGCGCCTTCCTCCAGAACGTCGTCTTCGCCGGTGCCGCCCAAACCCAGCATCTCAGACAGGGTATTGAGGTCCATTTCATGCACCGTGACCTCCAGGTCGGTGGTAGCCCACACGTTCTCCGTGTACCAGTTGGGATCGTCGTCACCGGAAATGGCCGCAGCCGTCTTGTTGTCAGTGACAGTGCAGGAAACCGCGCCGGTCAGCGCATAGCGGGAATCCTCGGACAGAAGACCATAAGCCTCCACCTCATCCTGCACGTCGGTAAACACATTCAGATTCGCAAAACCCTTCAGAAATTTCTTTGCAGTTGCCATAAACATTACCTCCTAGTTTTCACCCCATAGGGCCAATTCAAAATAAAATGTGACATGCGGCATGGCACCGCGTTCTAGAAGCAGCGGCCCCCTGCGGGGCCGCGCAATGCAGAAAACGTCGTCGGTCAAGGCCAGGAGGGACTCCTCCGTCCCGCTGTCGAGCAGGAGAAAGAGCTCCCGGCAGACCTGATTCGCTTCCTTATAGGTGCCCCGGCGCACCTGAACCTGAATAAACTGTACGCCGGTCCCATCGTTGATTTCCGCCAACATATGTTCCCACTTTTTCAAATAAATCACGTCCCGCTGGACCGTTGGGTCGGGCAGATAATCAAGATAGACGTCGGGATAGCCGTGATCGGCCAGAAATGTGCGAACCGCCTCCAGCATCAGTCGTCCTCCCTTTCTGCGTTGATGGCCCGCTTGATTTCCCGGATGAGGCGTTCCCGGCCGGACAATGCGGCCCGTTCCAGGAACTTGGCTTCCCCTACTACATGGGAAATTTCGGTGTGCTCATGAACCTGAGCCGCATAAGGAGCGTCAAAGGAAAGGGTAACCTGCCTTGCGCCCCTGGGTCTGGCCCCGTCAAGCATCTTCATTTTGCCGTCCTTTTGCCCCACTGCAAAGGGAACGCCGTCGGCCGTCAGCCGTGCGCTTTCCCGCAAGGCGCCGGTTTTTGCCGGCGCGCGGGAAACCGCTTCAGCGCCGATCTGAAGAGCGGCCGCGAGAAGCGCCTCTTCACAGCTTGCTTCCACCTCGTCCAAGACGCAGGAAAGCGTCTCTTCCAGTTCGGCTAGCTTGGAAACGCTGCTCATAGCGCCGCCTCCCAGTGATCGGTTCCGCCAAAGAGGGAGAGAACAGGAGTAACCGCGCGCACCGTCCGGTCTTGCCCTCCCAGCGTCAAAACGTCGCCGGGATGGATCAGAACCGGGGAAAGAAACACAGCCGATGAAGCGATTTCCTCACCGGTTTCAGTTACGGTCCGGGCCGCCCCAGGCCGCAACTGCCCGGTAACCGAGAAAGGCGTCCTATAGATCGGATTCCCGCAGGCGTTGACCTTTTGCAACCGCTTGACAGTAGCATAAGTAGAAAAGGCAAATTGAAATAAACTCATACGATTCCCGCGCCTCCTCTCAAATAGGGACGCATCAGCTGTTCAGCCCGCCTGGAGATTAGCCTTCCCCGCCGTCCCAGATAAGTTTCTGAGGCGTCGGCGACGGCTGCCGCCGATACTCCCTGCTGTTCCAGGCGCTCCCGCGGAGCAAAGGAGGAATCGGCCAGGGCCAGCGCCTCAAACACCTGCGCTTCCTTTACCGCCTTGGGCACCTGTTCCTGCCCCGCCCGCGGGAAGGCCAGCGTCTGTGCTACCTGCGCCGGCCGTCCCCGCAAGGGGAGCAGATCAATGCGGCCTGCTGCGGTTATAAGTAAACGCAGGCGTTCGGTCTGGGGCCGCGCCAGCCATTCGTCCATTCCCACTTGGTTGACGAGAATCTGCTGTGCCTCTTCCAAAGAGACATAGCTTTTTTCATTGGTTTGCATGTTCCACATCCTTTCGTCCGGCGGAACAACGCCGGGCATTTTGCAAAACGCGGATCCGCCTGTCTAAGCGCAAACGTTTACGCCAGAACCGAAGCTCTCCTGCACAGCTTTTTCTTGCTTAGATGAGGCCGGTAACGTTTCCATCCAAAGGCCATCGAAGAGAAAAGCCGTCGAACGCCAGGGGAATTTCATTTTTTTGCGCCAGCATACACAAAATTTCCTTGACCGCAAAATTGTTTTGATTGAGAATTCGCCTGGCTTTTTCCTGCAGCCCCGTGTTTGCAGTATTGGTTTCGCTGCCGGTCTGAACGCAAGGGGCAAGACCGGACAGGAAAAACAGCTGCTTGAGCAGCATTTCGATTTCCGTGAAGCTTTCTTCCAGCTTCCCATCCCAAGTCAGATATTGCATCTGCGGTGTTGCACTTTCGTCTCTGGAAAAATAGCTGCCAGACTTATACACGTATTCGTCCGCCGCCTCGTCAAACTCCAGACAGTCGGAAGGACCCGTCAGGGAAGGGGAGGAGTGCCGGTCGAGAACCCGGTCCACACAGGCAAGCCGCCACAGCAGTTTCTGTATCAGAGAATTCACAGGAGCATAATCGTCCACGCCGAAGGGATCGCCCGAATGGGTCAGGTTGGTCAGCACCTGTACTGCTTGTCCGGAAAGCCCGGTTTCCACGATCTGCGGGTCGCCGTCGGGCGTGCCGATCCGCCCGCTTTCTTCCTCGAACGCATACCTTCTTTTTTCTACTTGTCCGGCGGTATGGATTTCCACCAAAAGCGCGGTATTCCGACCGTTCTCATCCGGGTCGGCCGGCCAGGCAAGTACCTGGGCGGTCACGGTCCTGCCGTCCTCGGGATCGAAAATCGGAAACCAGTATCTGGGCGGGATAAGGGAAATGGTTTCTCCGATCAGCTTGCACACGGCGTTGCCGAACCGGGATACGTCCAAAAAGGCCTCGTAGAGGCACACGCCGATCCTTTTTTGTTCCAGCAGGCGGGCCATCGCGTCCGCATTCGTTTCGGATGCAATTACAGGCCCGTTTCCGCAGACTAGGTCCGCCATTTTCGTGGACAGAAAATGGTGGTAACACAAAAGCAGGTCCACTTGATCGTCCCGGATCCGGCGTGCGTCCGCGAGACGTTGGAATCCTTCCCGCCAGGAATCGGGAAGTACGCAAAGAAACAGCTGTTCGTTGGTGTGGTATCGGTTTAATCGCTCGGCTTCTGAGGCCGGCGGATACACCTGCCCCGGCGAAAGCCAGTTTAAATTGGTGAGCACGGAGCACCTCCTCTGAAAAATTGCCGGTATGCCTTTTTGAATGGAAGGCCTACCGGTGTTGGTTCGTAATAAATGCTGACATTGACTGCACAAAGTTTTGGCAAAGCCCTATCCCTGGAAAAAGACGATCGTGCGCCCAAACCCGCATCAAAATCCTTGCAGACGGGCCATCTCTCTCATAAGGACGGCCCGTCCTACAAAAAAGGAGAAGCAGTCAGCGCCGGCATTGTCCGCAGCGGCCCGCCCCGGCGCGGCAGGCGGGGAGTGGGTGATGCCTTAACCAATCCCACTGCTACGATTATCGCACATATGTTCGTGACAAAGGGGACAATTGTTGCTCTTTTTCAGGTACCGGTAGCAGATTTTCTTTACGCTGTCTTCCGAGTTGCCGGGAATACGAGCCGCCACCTCGCTCCAGAGAAGCCCATCCAAAAATCGCAGGGACAGCACCAGCCGTGTCAGACTGTCGTCCACTGATGCAATAAACCGTGTCAGATTGGAGTATTCTTCCGCGACTTTTTTGGATTTTTCCAGGAGCGCGCTTTTGATATCTGCGATTTCCGCTGCCAGCGCCGTCTTATCTGCGATTTTGGTTGAGGGCGGCAGGCCGGTCAGAGTGGCGGTACAGGCGGTTGCAGCTGCCGTTAACTCAGCAAGCCGCCGTTTTTCCTCTTCCATTTCCAACTTTAGGTAACTAAGCTGAGACAAATCCTTGAGTGTCATTTTATTGGATCTCCTTTCGTATGGATGCATATTTGTTTGCCAGCTTTCGGCGGGCTGATCCCGGCCACACTTCTGATGCACATAAAAACATATGTTCTCATAAAATATGTTTTGCGGTCAAAAAGCATATAATTACAGGAATTCTTTTGCTAGTTTTACTATATCGTTTTTCCTTGCTTTTGACCATGGATTTGACCATTCTTTGCACAAAGCCTGCAAGAAAAATAGCATATACCCCTTCCGAGTCAAAAGAAAACCAAACGTTTTCCCTCGCGCCAATCTGTACCGTCACTCTCCACGTCAATGAAACCGATACCTCCGGCGGGACCTCTGTAACCTCCGGGAGTTTTATCCGCTGTAACAGCGACAGGACTGAAACCTACGGTACAGCGAAACCCACCGACGGGTTAGGTGCCTGCGCCTTTGATTTTGTTCCCTTTGGCACCTCCGAAGCACCCATACCTGTGTACATCAAGCAGCTCACTTCGGATGAAATACGCAATATTCATCCCGACGTAATCCTAGTCACTATGAGCGAAGCAAACCAGGCGCAGTATGTGCAAAACACTCCCGCAGCCCTCCAGTTGTTCACCTTTGCCGACAAAAACTATACCGGCCTGCAAGGAACCACTCTGACTTTCGAAGGGCCCAGGAAAGCGGACGCTTTCCTCAAAAAACAAATCGGCCCGCCGCTGAGATTTCGCGGCAGGCCGATTTTGCTTCCAAAATCAATCGGAGAATTTTTAGGTGTGGCCGTAGAAACGAAGCGATCCTGCACATACCAGTTAAGCTTGATAACTGCGGATCAATTCCAAAGGCGTAATCCCAAGGTTACGCTTAAAGTCCTTAATCAAATGGGGCTGGTCGTAATAGCCGGTAATGTTTACAAGGTCGGCCGGACTTATGTGTGGCGAAGTAAGAATTTCCAGGCACTTTTGAAACCGCACAATACTCAGCGCCATTTTAGGCCCGATACCGAAATGCTTTATAAAGAGCCGCTGGCATTGCCGGGGACTGAAATGAAGCAAAGCATATAACTCTTTTGTAGCAAAGCATTCCTGGTCGGAAAGGGTATGAAACAATGTGGTGAATACATCCGGCTTTTTCCTTTTTGTTTTCTCAGCTGCAAACTGCTTAAAATATGCATTTGCCTTGTCAAAGGGCAGAGAAAAAAAGAGAGCCTCGTCAAAATCTTCATATACCGTCTTAACCGGCAAAAAGGTGTCCATTGCATCGGTTGCAGACAGCCCGGTTAACTGGGAGAATGCGCCTGGCGCCAGCCGAGCGCCGATAAAATGCGCCGGCATTTCCATATCGAAGTGAAAGTTGGTCCGGCTCATTCCCGCAAATCCGATCTTTTGCTCCTTGAAATTTGCAACCAAATCAATACAGCCGTCGGCGGCAATGATATTCTGAACGGTCAATTCGCAGGATGTAACCGGCTGCATCGTCCAAAAACAGAGAACAAAACCGCCGCATTCCGGCGCAGCTGTTTCCGTGTACGTTACATGTTGGGAAAATGTACGATTTAATAAATATGGAATTTGTAAGGGGTAGTACATAATTGTCACCTATATGGGCCGCAAAGCACTGGGCAACACGGTTGGCCATATCATTTGCCTCTCTCAGAATGGCGCAGGGCCAAATCATTTTCCCCTGCCGGTTGTACCGATTATACCATAGGCCTTTGGGCTCGTCCATCCGGCAATGTCACCCAGTCTTTCTCCGGTGTGACGCTCAGGCTCCTTCCGTTATGAAAGCCGCCCGGAGCAATAGCATCTACCCACTTACGTTGTACGTTTCGATATGTTTAGAAGAATCGCAAAGTGCCAGCTATTCAGCGCAAAGAAACGGCGCCCTGCACCATATGGTGCAGGGC
>NZ_JBBMFD010000034.1:0-13794 GCF_040096205.1 Solibaculum intestinale
CCGGGAACCAAATGGTTCCCGCCCTTCTTTCTGCTCTGAATGAGCGGCGGTATGCTAAAACTTTCCCCCTCCGCCGCCGTGACTGCGGCCGCTGCTGGCGGTATGGGTCGTGCTCCCGCCGGAGCCGCCCGAGGAGGGAGGCGGCGGCGGGGAATACCGCCGGTTGATGGTTTCATTGAGGAAAACATCCTCTTTGCAGGTAAGATGCAAGGCGCCGTTCTCCCGGAAGGGATACTGGTACGCCTTGCCGCGAAACCGGTACTTCGCCAGGACAATCAGGCAGACGACCACGCCCACGCCCAAGCCGATGGCTGCGTAAATCAAAAGGCGGCCCGGACTTATCGGATTGGGACGGGGTTCTTCCCCGCCGGCGGCATAACCGTGTATCCGGGTTACAAACAAATCCGCTGCGCCCGCATAATCCTGGGCGGACAGTCGGTCCTGCACCTGGGCGCGCAGGTCGTTTAAGCGCCGGTCTGTGACCACGTCGATCATGGCGCCCTGAGTATAAATGTAGTATTCCCGGTTGTCCATGTCAATCAGCAGCAACGCGCCGCGTTGATCGGCGCCGAAGCCGATCCCGTGGTCATAATAAAATTCGTCCGCATAGTCCTCCGCGGATTTGGAGTTGGAATCGGTGGTGACGACGGCCAGGTCCATGTCGATTTCGCCGCTGATTTCGGCGATGCGCTGCTCAAGGGTATCCACCTGGGACGAAGTCAAAAGCCTTGCATCGTCAAAGACCCGCTGTTGGCCGTCCGCTCCCAGAGCGGACACACAGGGAAGCAGGGCCAAGAGAAGCACCAGCAAAAGAGAAACGCGGAACATACGCTTCTTCATAGCAAAAACCCTCCCAGCAGCGCAAGCACAAACACCGGCACCGCCACCGCGGCCAGGAGAATGCCCAGCTTTGCATAAGAAATGGGCAGCTTTCCGCACACATTCCCGGTCTGCCCGTTGAGGGCGTAGTAATAAAGGTCCCCTTTCGCGCTGCGGTAGGTCAGGGTCCAAACCGGGAACAGCGCGTAACGCATGTGTGAATCGGTCAGGTGCAGGGAATTGGACACGGTCTGTACCGTGCTGTATCCCACGATGGTGTCCCGCATCAAAGCCTGCGCCCCTTCGCTGGCTTCTCTCTCCATCTCGGGCATCACCTGCGCGGCGTCAATGTCTCGCGCTTCTGCCTGAAACCCGGCGAGATACGGCAGGGAGAACACCTGCGTTTTCCCGATTTCAAAAGGCTGAACCCCTTCAATCAGCTGCCGGTTGGCCTTTTGAAGCGCGTTTTTCACCAGATTGTCAAACCGCACCGATCCCGCCCGGCGAACCGCGAAATACTGGGTTTTCGTGTACACGTAATCCCCCGACCGCCAGCTGCTTACCCGGGTGGCGTTGGCATGAAGCTCGCCTTCCACCTTGCAGTCCGCCAGCCAGTAAGGAAAATACACACCACGAAGCTCTTCCACCCGGCTCTCCCGCCGAAATGCGGTGGGAATAAACCATTTCTTTTTCAGCCATTTGGAGAAGCTCTCCTGGGCCTCTTCCTTTTCAATGGCAAAGGGAATCACCAGGTCCGGCTCCATCGCTCCTTCCAGCTTTCCCGACAGGATGACGGGATTGTGGCAGTAGTAACAGGTGGTGGCGGCGGTGGTTTCATCGGTGACGATCTGGGCGCCGCAGCTGGGGCAGGAATAGCAGACCGCGTGCCCTCCTTCTTCCTTGGGAGCGTTGGTCTCCGACTGGGTCTCTACGCCCGCCTTGCTGTCCAGCTCCTCCTTGGTAAAGGCGCTTTTGCAGAAGTCACAGTAGAAGCCCTGGGTACCGGGCGTAAACACAAGAGGCGCGTCGCAGTTGGGGCATTTATAGGTAACCGATGGCATAAAGGATCCTCCTTATGGATCGAAATGGCGGGAATTTACGCCCGGTCCTCCTCGTTGAAGGGGTCGCCGCATTCCGGGCAGAACTTGGGGAGCGGCTTGCCGGGATCCGGCTCGTAGCCGCACTTATCGCAGCGGAATTTCCCGCCCACCGGGCGGGGCTTGCCGCATTCCGAGCAGAACTTCCCTGTGTTTTTCACGCCGCAGGCGCATACCCATTCGTCCCGTTGCGGTTTCGGCTTGCCGCACTGGGAGCAGAATTTCCCCGTATTTTTCGCCCCGCAGGAACAGGTCCATCCGTCGCCCGCCGTTTCCTTGGCCGCCTGCTGCTGGGCGGCCTGCTGGGCCTGCATCTGCTGCAGGTTCGTCTGGGACGCGGCGCCCATAAAGCCGCCGGCCCCCTGCATGCCCACACCCATGCCCATAAAACCCGCCATGCTTCCGTTGGCGTTGGAGCCGGCCGCCTCCAGGCCCCGGGCAATGGAACCCTGGACGTAGCCCTCGCGCACGGTAGGGTCGCCCAGCATGGCGCCCTGGTTTCGCATGTTGATAAGCTTCTGGGACTCCTCGTCATAGGAAATGCTGGCGATGCCCACTGACTGGATCTCCATTCCGCGCATGCGGTTCCAGTCCTCGTCGAGAATGGCGGACATGTACTTGCTCAGCTCCCGACCCTTGGAGGAAACAAAGGAAATACGCACCCCGTCCACCGACATCTGGTTGATGGCGGACTGGAGGGCCTCCAAAAATTCGGCAAGATACTGCTCGTTGATGTCGTCGATTTTCACCCGATCCTTGCTGCGGGGGATGGCCTCAGCGTAAAATTGCAGCGGGTCGGTGATTTTAATGGAATAGGTGCCGTGGGCCCGCAGGAAAAGCTCCGCGTTATAGAACGTATCGAAGTAATTGATGGGCGAACGGGTCCCGAACCGGATGCCCTTGATTTCCTGAAGGTTGATGTAATAGACCTTCTGTGCAGTGGGGTTGACGCCGCCAAAGCGGATGCGGTCAAAGGAATCCTTGAGCGCGTCCCCAAACGAACCGCTGAACAAAGAGGGCATGGAGGAATTGTCCACCTGGTAATAGCCTTCCTCGGCGGTGAAATCCACCACCTTGCCCCCGTCCACCAGCAGCATGAACTGATTGGGGTAGACGTGCACAATGGAGCCGTTGGAGACGGTGTCCGCCGTACCTTTGCGGTTTTGTCCCCGCTTGTCGTTTCTGCGCACCGTGACCCCGCGGGTAAAGACGGTGGAATCGTCCATTTCGTCCGGCTCGAGCACCTCCAGCCACTGGTCGGCCAGCGCGCCGCCCACGGCATGCATTGCCGCTTTGATAATACCCATCTGATCTGTCCTCCGTTTCTGTCTTTCCGGTTTCATGCAGCCGGCCCCTGTGTGTCCTTCCAATCGCGGTGCCGGTTTTGTATAGATAAATGTATTATACTCTATTTACCCTTTCTTCGTAAAGCTTTTTACAATATAATTCCAATTTCTACCTATGCAAATCCATGGAAATTTTCTGTTGACAAATCTATCTGTTATATATATAATTACAGATAGAAACTGAAACAATAAAAATTACAGTATGGCTTTTTTCTGTTTCGATCGGAAAACCGGTAAATCGAACTCCAAGGAGGTCCTGTTGTGAACAGCGATTTCTGCGTGGCGGTCCATGCTCTGGTCTTTCTCAATCACAAGGCTTCCACCCTGTCCAGCGAGACCCTGGCGCAAAACATCTGCACCCATCCCGCCCGGGTAAGGCGGGTGATGGCCCGGCTAAAAAAGGCAGGGCTGGTACACACCAAAGAAGGAGTGGACGGAGGCTATCAGTTTCCCCTTTCCCCGGGCGACGTTACCCTGCGGCAGGTGGCCGACGCGCTGGACCTCTCCTTTGTCAGCGCTTCCTGGCGCAGCGGGGATGCCGACAGGGAATGCTTGGTGGCCTCGGGGATGGGAGGAATTATGGACGACATTTTCGCAAGGCTGGATGCGCAGTGCAGGGAAACGCTAGAGGAAATCACCATCGGCGACATTGACCGGCGCATTTTTCACCGGGAGGACCCTCCTTCAATGGGAAAGCGGCCCGTGCGATGACCCTGCCGGCCTTTTTGCAAACGTCACATGCTGCATCCCCCATTACGGTCCGACGGCGGCCGTCCAAACGGCATTTTGTCCGGTTGGAGCGGCAGTGCCTTATCCATTCGACCACATAACATAGAATTTAGGAGGTTTTTTGTATGGCAGTTTTGGAACTGACGACGGCAAATTTCGACAAAGAGGCCTTAGAGGCCAAGGAAACGGTTCTCATTGACTTCTGGGCGGCCTGGTGCGTCCCCTGCCAGATGCTCTCTCCCACGGTGGACGAAATCGCCGGGGAAGGGCGGCCGGGGCTGAAGGTCTGCAAGGTCAACATCGACGAGCAGCCGGCACTGGCGGACCGATTCGGCGTCATGAGCATTCCCACTCTGGTGGTGCTCAAAAACGGCGAAACGGTGGCTTCCAGTGTAGGAGTTCGTCCCAAAAGCGCGATTTTGCAGCTGCTCGAAAACGCATAAGAATGATGCTCCAACAGCTCCGCGGCGGCGTTTGGCCACGCGGGGCTGTTACTTTTTTCACAATAGTTGACAACTCAACTATCTAGCGCTATACTCTAAATAGTTGATCGCTCAATTGATTGGAGGAACTCTGCATGCCTTCGTCCACTTATTTTTTCACCAAGTTTACGTCCATCATTTACCGCCTGGGCAACCGGTATTACGACCGGGAGCTGGCCCGCTACCAGATCGGGTGCGGCCAGCAGTTTTTTTTGCTGCGCATTTATGAAAACGAAGGCATCAGCATGTACGATCTGGCCAAGACCGGGTATTACGACAAGGGGACGGTAACCCGGGCGATCCAGAAGCTGGAGGAGCTCTCCCTCATCCGCTGCCAGGTGGACGAAGCCGACCGGCGCATCCGGCATTTGTACACCACGCCGGCGGCCCAGCCGATTGTGGAGAACCTTTACGAGACCCGGCAAAAATGGAATCGGATCTTGACTGCCGGCATGACCGGGCAGGAGGCGGACGAAGCCCAGCGGCTGCTGGGGAAAATGGCGGGGAACGCCTACAACTATATCTATGGTCAGGAGGAGAACGCCCATGAATGAACCTGCAGTCCAGCAAGGAGGGAATCCGTTGGGATACCGGCCGGTAGGAAAGCTGCTGCTTTCCTTTTCGGTGCCGTCCATCATATCCTGTCTGGTGAACTCCATTTACAACATCGTCGATCAGATTTTCATCGGCCAGGGGGTTGGTTACCTGGGGAACGCCGCGACCACCGTGGCTTTCCCGGTAATGACCATCGTCATGGCCTTTGCCACCCTGATCGGTTCGGGCGGCAGTGCATACGCCGCTATCAAGCTGGGTGAGAAGCAGGACGGCGAAGCAAAGCTCGCTTTGAATAACCTGCTGACCTTGTCGGTGATAGTGGGAGCAGGGATTATGGTTCTGGGGCTTGTTTTTTTAGAGCCGCTCCTTTCCCTGTTCGGCGCTACCGGCGCGGTAATGCCCTATGCGAAGGACTATACCTCCATTATTCTGCTGGGCGTCCCATTCAGCATCCTGGGCGTCTCTCTTTCCAACATGGCCCGCACCGACGGCAGTCCCCGGCTGTCCATGTACGGCATTTTAATCGGCGCGGTGCTCAACACCATCTTGGATCCCATCTATATCTTTACCCTGGGCTGGGGGGTAAAAGGAGCGGCGCTGGCCACCATCACCTCTCAGATTCTTTCTGCCGTCATCCTACTGCTCTATTTCTGGAAGCGGGGTCATATGCGCTTTGACCGCCAGGCGATGAAACCGGTGGGCCGGGTGGTAGGGAAAACGGTGACGCTGGGCGCTTCCGCCGGCATTACCCAGGTGGTGGCCTGTATCATGCAGGTGGTTATGAACAATTCCCTGGTGTATTACGGGAACTTAAGCGCGGTAGGCGGCGAGGTGGCACTGAGCGCCATGGGGATCGTCATGAAGATTGCCATGATTCTCGGCTCGGTGTGCATCGGCATCGGGGTCGGAGCCCAGCCCATCCTGGGCTTCAACTACGGGGCGCAGCACAACGTGCGCATTCGCAGGACCTATTTGATGGCGGTGGTTTGGGCCACCGTTGCCATCCTGGCAGGCTGGGTTTTCTGCCAGACCTGCCCGAATCTGATTTTGCAGCTCTTCGGCGGCGGCAGCGATACCTTCAACGCCTTTGCCGTACGCTGTATGCGGATCTTTCTGGGCGGAATTTTCTGCGCGGGATTCCAGATCGTATCCACCAACTATTTTCAGGCAACCGGGCAGCCGTTCAAGGCGTCGGTTCTCTCCATGCTGCGCCAGCTGCTGCTCTTGATTCCGCTGCTCTTAATTCTACCCTTGTTCTTCGGTCTAGACGGGGTGCTCTACGCCGGGCCGGCGGCGGACATTGGATCTGCGGTCATCGTGTTTTTGTTTGTGGTGCCGGAAATGAAGAAGCTGGGCCGGCGCATCGAGCTCGAACAAAAGAAGGAAGTCCCTGTGGAGGCGAAAACACAGGAACTGGCGGAGCAAAATGGATAACACCATGGAAAAAGGACCGGGACGGTTTAGAAAGATACCGTCCCGGTCCTTTCGATTGCAAACGAAAGCCGCGGCCTTTTCCCTGCCCAGTGAAGAATCGCTTTGGTCCGCAGGGCCTGCGTCGTCCGCTGCGCGACCCCGGTTTGGCTTGCGGCAGGTTCTTTGGGGTATGGCGCCAAAAGGCCTTTCCGTCCTTTTTTGTTTTTCCCGGTGAAAACAGGCACACTTTTTTCTCCTTTGGCATAGCCTGAAAGGGACCATGCCGGGCGTCTTTCCCGCTCCGGTATCCATCCCCGCGACAAATGGGAGGCTTGCCGATGATTACCGTCAGCTTATGCATGATCGTCAAAAACGAAGAGGACGTTTTGGCGCGCTGTCTGGAAAGCGCCAAGCCGGTGGCGGATGAAATCATCATCGTGGACACCGGTTCCACCGACCGCACCCGGGAAATCGCCCGGGAATTTACCGACAACGTGTGCGAATTCCCCTGGATCGACGACTTTGCCGCCGCCCGCAACTTTTCCTTTTCCAAGGCGACCATGGAGTACTGCATGTGGCTGGACGCCGACGACATCCTGCTGCCCGCCGACCGGGACGCCTTTCTCACGCTCAAGGAAACCCTCCCCCCTCAGACCGACCTGGTCATGATGAAGTATCATACCGGGTTTGACCAGGCGGGGAAACCCACCTTCTCTTATTACCGGGAGCGGCTGCTGCGCAACCACGCCGGATACCGGTGGGAAGGGGCGGTCCACGAGGTCATCCCGCCCAGCGGCAACCTACTCTATTCCGATATTGCCGTTACCCACCGAAAGACCCGGCCCAGCGACCCGGATCGAAACCTGCGGATATTCGAAAAGCTTGTCAAGGACGGAGTCTCCCTGGACCCACGCCAGCAATTCTATTTTGCCCGGGAGCTTCTCTACCATGAGCGGTACGAAGAGGCGGCGGCGCGGCTGACCCGGTTTCTCGACGAAGGGCTGGGCTGGGTAGAAAACCAGATTGAAGGCTGCAAGCAGCTTTCCTTGTGTTACTACGCCTTAGGGCAGCCGGATGCAGCCCTGCAGGCCCTCCTTCGCAGCTTTGCCTACGACGAGCCGCGGGCGGAGCTTTGCTGCGACATTGGCAAGCATTTTCTGGACCGGGAACGATACCAGCCCGCCATTTTCTGGTATACCCTTGCCGCCAGCCGGACCCGCAACGACACGTCGGGAGGCTTCGTCCAACCCGACTGCTACGACTACATCCCCTACTTGCAGCTATGCGTTTGTCTGGACCGGATGGGAAACTACCAAGCCGCCTGCGCCTACAACGAAAAGGCCGCCGCCTGCAAGCCCGATTCCGCCGCATGCCTTGCAAACCGCCGCTATTTCGCCGAAACACGGCACTTATCCGGCTGTGATGCCGCCTCCATCCAGGCGTGAACGCGGTTTCTTGCTTTTTCTTATAACGTTCCCTAACACCCGGAACTTTTCCGGTTTTCACTCCCGCCGGCAAGAAAAAGGCCCGCTGCATTAATGCAACGGGCCTTCGTTTTGATTTTTTATTTCTCGACGGCAGCCTTATTCATACGGTAAACCGTGTACCCGTCGCTCTGGTTGACAAAGTAAACATAGTCGCCGTTCACCACCGGGGAAACGCCGTTATACTCGGTAATCTTCTTCGCATTGGAGCCGTCCAGGTTGATGCGGAAAAGCGCCTGAGACTGGCTGCGGTTAAGGGAAGCAATGATATAATTGTCCATAATGCAGAAGGAATGGATGTTGCCCTCGTAAACAAGGGTGCCCGTCGACTCTTCGGCGCCCGCGTTTCTCTTGTAAATGCCCGACTTGGTGGCGCCCTGTTCAAACTCAGTCATGAAGTAATACACCATGCCGTCCGGGCCGGTAACGTCGTCCACATAGTAGTCGATCAGCTGGCGGTTGTTGTCCACCTTGCCGGTACCGTCGGTATTCATGGTATAATATTTGCCGCCGGACTCGATGTTGGTCGCATAATCCAGCTTGCCGCTTTCATTGAGCCGCATCCAGCTCACCTTGTCGTCAGTCAGCTTCTCTTCGCCGGAGCCGTCGTGCTTAACCCGGTAAATGTGCTCGTCGCTGTCGCTGATGTAATAGATATAATCGTTATCCACCGCCACATACAAGGTGGAAACCGGCAGCACCTTCTCAATGGTGGGATTGATGGTGGGCTGGCCTTCGTCCTCGGGGGCTACGATGATTTCGCCGGAGATTTCTCCGCCGCCGGCAATGCCGCCGCTATTGGGGGTATCCTGTCCGCCCGAGGCCGTCCCGTCGCCCGTGCCCGAGTTGCCCGAAGCCGTCCCGTCACCTGTGCCGTCCCCGGTCCCCGACGAATTGGAAGTGGCGCTGTTCAAAACCCCGGACCCATCCGTTCCAGAGCCGCCCGATTCTGTATTACATGCCGTCAAAACTGCGGTGGCCATCGCGAGGACACACAGCAATGTGAGTACTTTTTTCATGTTATTTTTTCCTCCTTGAACGCGTTTTTTCATTCTCCCCGGTGGGATTACTACGGCATTATAGCATGACAAAGTGAACAAAACAAGTCATAAAACCTGGTTGATTTATTAACATTCTATAAACGATAACCGGATTTTTTCCCAATTCTCTGGATAATCCGGTCTCTTGTTCCCTTTGCCCGGATCACGCCGCGCACCAGCGCGTAAGCCGCGCCGATTCGCCCCTTTTGCAACAATTTTGCCTGTTTACGGGTAATCCCCGTACCGGGCAGCCGTCCGGCGTGCTCGAGAGCGTCCTGCACCCGGCCGTCCAGCGCTACCGCCCAAAAGAGGGCCTTGCGGTTGGGGTTGCGGTCGTTGACCGCCACCCCGTCGAGCAGAATCAGCGCCGCGCGCACCAGCTTATCCCACACCAGCTGCCGGTTTTGTGGCGTATCCACATCCCAGTCGTACAGCTTGTCAAACAGGCCGAACTGGATGTCCATCGACGCGCGGACATGCCGCTCGTCCATGCGCCGCACCGCGCTTTTGGGATTGAGCAGATACCGGTACAGGGGCTTTTGCAGAAACTGGGCGGAGGAGGCGGCGGCGAACACATCGCAGACAAAGGCGAAGTCCTCATCGAGCGCCATTCCCTCCGGGAACCGAATGCCGTTTTCCTGCAAAAGCCGGGTCTCATAAAAATTGTTCCAGCAGGCGTTGAGGCTCCAGCCGGACAAAAGCAGGGGCAACACGGTTTGGCGGATTTCCTCCCGTGCAAGCACCCCTTCGGCGTTCACCGGGGAAGGCACTACCTGAGACAGCGCCCCCTTTTGCCGGATATAAGCAAAATGGATCACCTGAGCGCCGCCCTTTGCGGCGAGCAGCAGAGTTTCCACCGCGTCCTTGCACAGCCGGTCGTCCGCGTCCACAAAGAGAAGGTACCTTCCCTTCGCCGCGTCGATGCCTGCGTTGCGCGCGGCACTGACCCCCCGGTTCTCCTGGGAAAGCAGGCGCACCCGCGGGTCTCTTTGCACATACCCGGCGGCAATCTCAGGGACCCGGTCCGGCGACCCGTCGTTGATAAGAAGCAGCTCAAAGTCCGGGCAGGTCTGGGCAAGGACTGAGTCCACACAGCGCTCCAGCGTGTCCTCACAGCGGTACATGGGGACAACGATGCTGACCTTCGGCGTTTTCTGCTCCATAGCGGTCAGCCCTGTACTTCTTCTTGGAGGCAGGCGCTGTCGATTTCCTCATACTGCGCCACAAACGGATAAAGCTTGCCGGCGATGTGTTTGACCCCGCCCTGGGCGTTGGACTCGATGTTCAGCGGGATAATGGGGTCATGGAGGGACAGGCGCAGCAAAAACCAGCCGTCCCCGTCTCCCTGGGCGAACTTCACCCGGATGCCTTCGTAGTTGTTCGGTTCCACTTGCCAGCCCGGCTGCTTTGCGGCATATTCCTTGAGCGCTTCAATCAGCCGGTTGCCGTATTCCTTAAAGTCCTCCGCCAGGATTTTCATGCGGTATTCCTTGGCTTCCAGAGGCTCCTGAAGGTCGGCGATGAGCTCGTCAATGGTCTTGCCTTCCTTTTTGAGCCGGGCCATCTGCACAAGGATTTTGGCGATTAAGTAAGCCCCGTCGTCCAAAAAATAATTTTCCTTAAGCGCTCCGTGGCCGGAGGTCTCGATGGCCACCTGACAGTCGGTCCCCTCTCTGTTCAAGCGGATGGCTTCGTTGATGACGTTTTTATAGCCGCGCTTAAACCGGTGATGGATGCCGCCTTTCTCTTCAATGAAGGTTTTCAGGCCGCTGGAGGTAATCGAGTCGGTCACAATGGCCGTACCCGGGTGCTCATGGAGCAGGATGGCGGAAATCAGGGCGATGATGCGGTTGCGGTTGATTTCCCGGCCGTTTTTGTCCACAGCGCCCGCCCGGTCCACGTCGGTATCGAAGATGATGCCCAGGTCCGCGTGATTGGCCAAAACCGCCCCGCGGATGGACTCCATGGCCGTTTTGTCTTCCGGGTTTGGGATGTGGTTGGGGAAGGAGCCGTCCGGCTCCAAAAACTGGCTGCCGGAGGCGTCGGCTCCCAGGGGAGCGAGCACCTTGTCCACAAAAAAGCCGCCGCCGCCGTTACCGGCGTCCACAACGATGTGAAAGCCTTCCAGGGGCTTCTCGCTGCCGGAGGCCGCCCGGATTTTCTCCACCAGGCCTTTCGCGTACACGGAGATAAAGTCGCAGGCGTCCATTTTGCCGGGGGTTTGAGGCGTTAAAAAGTCCCCGGCTTCGGCCAGCGCGAGGATTTCGGCAATGTCCGACTTTTCCAGCCCCCCGGACGCGACAAAGAACTTCATACCGTTGCGGTTAAAGGGCAGATGGCTGGCGGTAATCATGATCGACCCGTCAAAGGAGAAGCCGTCGGTTACCAGTGTCATAAACATGGCGGGGGTGGACGCCAGGCCGCAGTCAGTCACCGAAACGCCGGCGGTGCACAGGCCCTTGGCCGCTGCCGCCAGCAGAGCGGGCCCGGAAATGCGGGAATCCCGGCCGATGGCCACCTTTAACTGTCCGGCGTCCTTGCCGGTTTTCTTGGAAAGCCAGGCGCCGAAGGCCTTGGCAATGGTGGTAACCGCTTCCTCGGTCAGGTTGACCGGCTGGCCCTCGATCCCCTCCAGGGCGACACCGCGAATGTCGCTGCCGTTTTGCAGCTTTTTGAATGCAATTGCTGCCATGTTTGTTTCCTCCTTCAAGACGATCCGCAACGATGCGTCCGATCTTTAGCAATATACCTAAGATTATAGCAGGGTTTTCCGTCTTCTTCAAGCAGAATAGATATCTCCCCCTGCTTTTCGGCCGGCTTTGTGTTACTGGACACGCCGCCGATGCAAAAAGAGCCGGTGCTATGGCACCGGCTCTTTCAATATTAAGATTGCGCTTCGTGGGGCTGTCGCTTCTGTTTACCGCCGGCGACGGCCTTGAGCAGCTCGTCGGACACGGGGCTTCCCTTCCCTTTTATGGAGGCTTCCACCAGGGATGAAATAATGGCGTCGTAAGCGTCGTCCCGCTTCTTCTCACTCATGCGCTCCACCAACTCTACCGCGCTCATCAGCTTTGCGTCTCCCAGCACCTGCTGGTAATACCGGTTGACCTGCCGGGCGGTTTTCAGCCGCATCCAGTAAAACAGCACCGCCGCCAGCTCCATCACCAGCCCGCAGGCCATCGAACAGATCCCCACGGTCAGCCCGTCGGGCCCAATCACCGACCAGATGACCCCGAAGGCCAGAAAGCAGATCCCGCAGAAGCAGGAAATAGCGGCCATGAGCATGATGTCCTTGGCCTGCTTGCGGTTTTGCTCGTAAAACTCCTTGATATCCTCCACGTTCGCCAGCAGGTCGGCAAAAACGGAAGGGCCGGTTCCCTGGGGCTCGGACGGCTGCGTCTCCTCGTCGAGCACCCGGTAGGAATATTCCTCCTGGGACAGGGTAATGCTGTTGTCATAGGTATCCACGCCCATATAATCCACATCGTCCTGTTCGCTGTGGTGGGTGAGCACCGGCGGGTTCATCTGCACATCGTTGATGCGCCTTCCCCTGCTGTCGGCGGAGGCGCGGGTCAGAATCCGGATAAAGGCCGCAAGGGCGACCACGGCTACCAGCACCGGCAGGGCAATAGCCAAAACATTCGCGACGGAATCAAACATGTTTCATTTCCCCTATTCCAGCCGGGTTTCTCAAAACTCGGCGCACATTTTCATTTTTTCTATCTTAGCATAGATTTTGCCAATTTGGAAAGGGAAAAAACCAATTTTTTTGCATTCTCGCCGTCTTGCCGTAATTCCGACTTTTCTCTCGTCTTATTTACAGACACTCCTTGTATCTAAATTGAAAATTATACGGAAAACGACTTGCGGTACAAAGGAAAATACGGTATGATAAAATTAATTTTTCTCATTCTTTCGGCCATGAGGGCTCGTCCGGGTTTCTTTATAGCCAAGGATGTATTCTTTTCGATTGAGGTGATCGGTGTTTGGATGGTATCGTAGAGAACCTAATCCAATTTTTAGACCAGTATCTGTCCAGGGAGCTTGTGGTGTTCGTCATCTCCCTGATGCCGATTTTGGAGCTGCGGGGCGGGCTGCTGGCTGCCTATTTGCTGCAAATTCCCTGGCAAAGCGCATTTTTGATCTGCTTTCTTGCAAACATCATCCCTGTTCCCTTCATCCTGGTTTTCGGGCGTAAAATCATCAATTGGATGAAATCGACCAAATTGTTTCACAAGCTGGGGCATAAGTTCGAAGACCGAGCGAAGAAAAAAAGCCAGGCAAAATCCATGCAGAAGTACAAAATGCTGGGCCTGTTTTTGTTCGTGGCCATCCCCCTGCCGGGGACCGGCGCCTGGACCGGGTCGCTGGTGGCGGCGATTCTGGACATGCGTTTGAAAAACGCGCTGCCGGTGGTGGCGGCCGGGGTCCTGGTGGCCGGGTTTATTATGACTCTGCTCAGCTATGGACTTCTCCAGTCCATTGGAATCGGATAAACGAAAGGACGGCGTTTTAAAAAACGCCGTCCTTTTCTCTCATGTGGATTTGGAGCCGGAGCGCACGCCCGGCTCCTTTTGTTGTTTGCCGATGAGACTAGCAGCCGCAGCCGCAACCGCAGCCGTCATTATTGCCGTAGGTGCCGTTGTTGCCGAAGAACAGCAGGATGATGATCAGAATGATGATCCAGGAACAGCCACCAAAGCCGAAATTGTTACCACAACACATGAGCGTTTCCTCCTTGTCCGTACGTGATCAAAAGCGCTTAAGGCGCATGAGTTTGGAAAAATCTTTGGCGCCGGGGGGGGGGGGGGGGGGGGGGGGGGGGGGGG
>NZ_JBBMFD010000035.1:0-12872 GCF_040096205.1 Solibaculum intestinale
GATCTCGGACTCGAAACGTCCGGCGCGGCTTTTCATACCGTCAAAATTCCAGCTTGCTCTCGATCCAAGCGGGCAGATCATCGATCTTGACGCGCTCCTGGTCCATGGTGTCCCGGTCGCGGATGGTAACCGATTGGTCTTCCAGCGAATCGAAGTCAAAGGTGATGCAGTAGGGGGTGCCGATTTCGTCCTGGCGGCGGTACCGCTTGCCGATGGAACCGGCGTCGTCGTAATCCACCATGAATTTCTTGGCGAGCGTTGCGTAAACCTCCCGGGCCGGCTCGGAGAGCTTCTTCGAAAGGGGCAGGACAGCCGCCTTAAAGGGAGCCAGCGCCGGATGCAGCCGCATGACCACGCGGACGTCGTTCTTCGCCTCGTCCACCACTTCCTCGTCGTAGGCGTCGCACAAGAACGCAAGGGCCATCCGGTCGGCGCCCAGAGAGGGCTCGATGACATAGGGAATGTAGCGTTCGTTGGCTTCCTGGTCGAAGTATTCCATGCTTTTGCCGGAATGGTTCTGGTGCTGGGTCAGGTCGAAGTCGGTGCGGTCGGCAATGCCCCACAGCTCGCCCCAGCCGAAGGGGAAGAGGAACTCAATGTCGGTGGTGGCGTTGGAATAGTGGGACAGCTCCTTCTGTTCATGGTCGCGCAGCTTGATGTTCTCTTCCTTTAGCCCCAGAGACAGCAGGAAGTTTTTGCAGTAGTCCTTCCAGTAGGCGAACCATTCCAAGTCGGTGCCGGGCTTGCAGAAGAACTCCAGCTCCATCTGCTCAAACTCCCGGATGCGGAAGATGAAGTTGCCCGGGGTGATCTCGTTGCGGAAGGACTTGCCCACCTGGCCCACGCCGAAGGGGATCTTCTTGCGGGTGGTGCGCTGGACGTTCTGGAAGTTAACAAAAATGCCCTGGGCGGTTTCCGGACGCAGGTAAATTTCGCTCTTCGCGTCCTCGGTGACGCCCTGGAAGGTCTTGAACATCAGGTTGAACTTGCGGATTTCCGTAAAATTGCAGCCGCCGCATTCCGGGCAGCAGATGTGATGCTCCTTAATATAATCCTGCATCTCCTGGTCGGACCAGCCCGCCGGAAGAACGCCGGAATCCTCAATGAGCTTGTCGGCCCTGTGGCGGGTCTTGCAGTCCCGGCAGTCCATCAGCGGGTCGGAGAAGCCGCCCACATGGCCGGAAGCCACCCATACCTGCGGGTTCATCAGGATGGCGGAATCGAGCCCCACGTTATAGGGGGATTCCTGCACAAATTTACGCCACCAGGCCCTCTTTACGTTGTTCTTAAACTCCACACCCAAAGGGCCGTAGTCCCAGGAGTTGCTCAGTCCCCCGTAGATTTCCGAGCCCGGGTAGACGAAGCCTCTGCCCTTGCAGAGCGCTACGATTTTTTCCATGGTCTTTTCGCTGTTTGAAAGCATGATGCGTCCCCTCCGCTTGATTTTCAGTCATATGAAAACATAGTACAGCCTGCAATCGAAAAAGTCAAGAAAAACGCGGTCTTCGGGCCGGCGGACGGGAGGGAAAAACCAACGTATAATCCGCCTGCGGCCGGGAAAAATAGGCAGGACGAAACGCGGGCGTGATAAACAAACGCGCCGGTAAACGAATACGCTGCGAAACGAAAGGATGAATCCGCAATGGGGAAATTCCTCCTGAAACTCAGACGCCGCACCATTGTGCGCGTGGTTACCTTCACCCTGGCAATCATAACCGCCCTCTCCATCTACACCGCCATCGGCTATTCCCGCGCCGACCAGTATCAGCGCAGTGTGGAATACACGTACCAGCGAGCGCTGGACGACCTGACCCAGTATATTGACAACATCAACGTCTCCCTGAGCAAGGGTATGTATGCGGGCACCGCCAACCAGTTTGGCAGCATCGCCAGCGTCCTCGCAAACGACGCGGCTTCCGCAAAGAGCTGCCTAAGTCAGCTTCCTGTTTCCGACCTGCACCTGGACAACACCACCAAGTTCATCTCCCAGGTGGGGGACTTCACCAAGTCCCTGGCCAAAAAGCTGCAAAACGGCGGGGAGATCAGCCAGCAGGAACGGGAGAGCATGCAGAAGCTAGCCGACTACGCCCGTCAGCTCAATGACGCTCTCCAGGCCCTCATGGAGCAAATCTACGCCGGTACCATCCAGCTCGGCGGCGTGCAGTCCACCATGCAGCTGATGAATGAACAGCCCGATCCCTCTATAGACGACGGTTTTCTTGAAATTGAGGACAGCTTCGCCGAATATCCCTCTCTCATCTACGACGGGCCTTTCTCCGACCATATCCTTCAGCAGCGCGCCAAATACCTGGAAGGCCGCAGCGAGGCCTCCAAGGAGGAGTGCCGTGCAAAAGCCGCCCAATTTTTGTCGGTGGATGCAGGGAGCGTAGCCGATGCGGGAGAAGAAGCGGGCGTCATCCCGTCTTATAACTTCACCAGCGGCGACGTGTATATCAATGTAACCAAGCCCGGCGGTCTCGTGTCCTATTACCTGGACTCCCGCTATGTGGGCGAGCAGAAGCTTTCCATGGAGGAAGCGGTGGAAAAGGCGACTCAATTTTTGCAAAACCACGGCATGCCCGATATGAAGGAAACCTATTATTTCACCTCCGACGGCATCTGTACCATCAATTTTGCCTATACCCAGTCGGGCGTGACCTGCTATACCGATCTGATTAAGGTAGGCGTCGCCCTGGACGACGGCTCCATCGTCCTCTTCGATGCCCGCGGCTTTGTTATGAACCACACTGACCGGGCCCTGGAAACACCGGCGGTTTCCGAAGACCAGGCCAGAGAAAAACTTAGCGAGCTTCTTACGGTCAACCAGGTGTCCCAGGCCCTGATTCCGCTGTCCGGCGGAACGGAGGCCCAGTGCTACGAATTCCGCTGTACCGGCCAGAATGAGGAGGAAATTTTAGTCTATGTCAACGTGAAGACCGGCGCGGAAGAACGGATTCTCATTTTGCTCAAATCGGACGGCGGCGTGCTCGCATTATAAAAAACGGTCATAAAATACCGGTTTCGGTGCACACTAATACCGGTCAAGACAGCTTGGCCCCAAACGCTGTGTATTCTTGCAGAAAATTCCCGGCTTTCCGGGAACGGAATAAGGAGTGAAACCAACATGAAAAAACCTACCAAAGGCATCGTGCTTTTCGCCGTTCTCGCGGCGATGACCGCAGCGGTTTTCACCGGCTGCTCGGACGGTGCGGACTCGAACAGCTCTTCGAAGGCTTCTTCCGCAGGTTCCGCCGCGTCCAACACCACCTCGCAGAACGTTTCGTCCGAGGTCTCCGACGTGCCTTCCATCCCGCCGGTGGAATCCATGCTTCCCAGTATGCCAGACCTCAGCTCGACCCTTTCCAGCAAGTAATCACCACAGATGTTCCAACAAAGGTGGAAGAATCAACATTCTTCCACCTTTGTTCTGGTTTCAGAAAAACTTCTGCGGCATATACAAGCGATACCAAGGCTTGAGCGGGCTGGCGGGGAAAAGAGGGCAAGAGTAAATTCTTTTCACTTATTCGCGGTATCCTGCCGAATGCCTTCGTGTAAGACGAGTTTTGGGTGAAAACAGCGCGTCAATTGCATCCAATGGAGCAAACTGGGCGGAACATGGGAATTTCTATGGTTGAATCTGAAAATGGTCGGTGGTATAATAGCCGGAGTGGTTTCGCGCCGGGTCTTCTTTGAGTAAAGAAAAGGTGTTGAGAGAACAATGCGGATTGCGCAACAAAAAAAGCGTGGCATGCCTCATGTAAGGCTGATTATGCTGAGCTTTGCCGCCATCGTCGTGGTGGGGACTTTTCTGCTGATGCTTCCCATCTCGTCGAATTCCGGCAGCTTTACCCCGCCGGAGGACGCGCTGTTTACCGCCACCTCCGCCACCTGTGTGACTGGCCTTGTGTTGTTCGATACCTTTGCTCATTGGAACGGCTTTGGTCAGGCGGTCATCCTGCTGCTCATTCAGCTGGGCGGGCTGGGCCTGATCTCTTTTACCACCTTTTTTACCCTGACCATCCGCCGCAAGCTGGGAATCCGGGATTTGCAGCTTGCCAACGAGTACATTTCCAACGGCAGCCTCAAAGACGTCCCCAGGCTTTTGCGTCTGGTAGTGGCAGTATCCTTCACGGTAGAATGCCTGGGGGCGCTGCTTCTGAGCTTCCGTTTTGTTCCCGCTTATGGAGACGCGGGGATCTGGATCTCAATTTTTCTCGCCGTTTCCGCTTACTGCAACGCCGGGTTTGATATCCTGGGGCGGGAGGGCCCTTTCTCCAGTCTCACCAATTATAATGACGACCCGCTGGTCCTACTGACCATTTCCGCGCTCATTATCATTGGAGGACTGGGTTTTATTGTTTTTAACGACATCCTGTCCTACCGCAGAGGGCACAGCCTGCTGCTGCATACGCGGGTGGTGCTGATTTTCAGCACGGTGCTGATTGTAATCGGCGCGCTTCTCTTCTTCCTCATAGAATATAACAATGCCGGCACCATCAAGGACCTGCCTATGGACCAGAAGATCCTCGCGTCTTTCTTCCAATCGGTTTCCGCTCGTACGGCGGGCTTTAATTCCGTGGACGTGGGCGCGATGTACGATCCGTCCAAAATGCTTATGTGCGCGTTGATGTTCATCGGTGCGGCCTCCGGTTCCACCGGGGGCGGCATCAAGATCACCACCTTTATTGTACTGGTGATGACGGTGCTCAGCGTGGTGCGCGGCCGGGAGGACACCATCGTCCTGGGGCGCAAGGTGAGCAAACGGGTGGTGTACCGGGCTCTGTCCATTGCGGCCATTTCAGGTCTCATCGTGTTTGTGGCGTTTTTCGTCATCATGTATTGCCAGCAGGAGCAGGGCATCGCCAGCATTGACGCACTCTTTGAAGCGGTTTCCGCATTTGGAACGGTGGGTCTCTCCACCGGGGTCACGCCGGAAATGACGCTGGGCTCCAAGCTCATCTTAATTGTCACCATGTTCGCCGGCCGCGTGGGCCCGGTTTCGTTGGCGCTCGCTTTGACGGTACGGGATCAAAAGCACGAAAGCGAAGTGCTGCCGGAGGGCCGGATTCTGGTCGGATGATCTTCCATTTTGATTGAATAAAAGGAGAACTGCACATGAAAAAAGGAAAACGACTTCTGGCCTTTCTGCTGACGGCGGCGGTCTGTCTGTCGGTAAGCGCATGCACCCCGGCGTCAGAGCCCAGCGAGGCCCCTTCCGGCGGCGCATCCGGCCAGTCGACTTCCTCCAAGGAGGAGCCGAAGAACGTCAATACCAAGATTAATCCGCTGACCGGGCTCGACGATCTGCCTGCCAACTGCATCGGCAAACGTCCGGTGGGAATTATGATCAACAACATTCGTTCCGCCGTGCCCCAGAATAACATCGCCGGCGCAGACCTGTGCTATGAAATGCTGGTAGAGGGCGGGATCACCCGAATTCTGGCCATCTATTCAGATATCCAGTCCCTTCCCAAGACCGGTTCCATCCGCAGCGCCCGGCCCAGTTACGTGGAGCTGGCAAAGGGCCATGACCTGATTTACTGTCACGTGGGCGGCAGCGACGAGGCGGCCGCTATGATCAAATCCATGGGTGTGGACGATGTGGACGGAAACTACGATACCAAAACCATTTGGAGAGACAAGGGGCGCATCGCGGAGTTCGGCTCGGTGCACAGCTGTGTCACCGACGGCGAGCATCTGATGGAGAAGATCACAACGGAAGGCATCCGCACCGACATCCGGGCCGGCGCCAACGCCTTTACCTTCCTGGAAAACGGCAAGACCCGCGTTCCCTCCGGGGAAGCGTGCACCTCAGTGACGGTTCCCTTCTCGGCCAGTTATACCTCTGTGTTTGATTACGACGAGAAGAACCAGGTCTATAAAAAGTCCCAGTTCGGCGAGCCCCAGGTGGATTATGGGACCAACAAGCAGGTGGCGGTCACCAACGTTCTGGTGCTCAAAACCAAGGTGGAGAACTCCCATGATGCTGCGGGACATATGAACATTGAACTGGAAGGCGGGGAAGGCCTGTACATTTCTATGGGCGGCTGTGAGGAAATCAAGTGGAGCAAGGGAGATGCAAACAATCCCTTAACCTTGATGAACAAGGACGGAACGCCGCTGGAGCTTAACTGCGGCAAGTCCTGGATCTGCTTTGTGGGTCTCGCCACGCAGATCGATGTGGAAGCGGAATAACAAAAGAGACAAAAGGGCCGGATGCAGTTTCGCATCCGGCCTTCCTGTTTTGCTAGGCGCAAGCACTATGGCCTGCAAAGAGCACGGCTGTGCTGCAAGCATTTTTCTCCTGAAGGTCTGCGATGCTTGATCCGTTTGTGTTTTGTTGCGGGATATGGGGAAAGGCTCTGTTTGCGGCTGCCGTTCTCCAACCAAACCGGGCGTTGCACAAAAGATTACAGTTCCTTTCGGGTAAAAATACTGGGAACATTTGATGACGTGTTTTGTGTTTCGACCGTAACGATGCCGCATACGAAAACTTAGATTGGGAGGCGTTCCCAATCCTTGATTTTCTTTTGCACATTGCGGCTGTAGAAAACGGGAAACGAGCGGAATGGAAAGGATGATACCGGCGATGAAGGAGCCACAGCATTTGGCTGGATAACAAAATTGATAAAAAAGAAAGAGAGCACCGTTTATGAACGGATTTTTTGTAGGCGCCGTTGTATTGGATTCTGCCGATAAGAATGCGTTGGCCGATTTTTATGCAAAGCTTCTTGATGGGAAGATGATCGAAAGCAATGAACATTATATACAGCTTGAATTGCCTAGCCGTCTTCGTCTGACCTTTCAAAATGCAGAGGGGTATGTACCGCCCACCTGGCCGGAAGAAGCCGGAAAACAGCAACAGATGGCACATTTGGACATTGTGGTGGGCAATCTCGACGAGGCGGTAGCCATTGCAGAAAAACTTGGGGCCAAAAAGCGAGTGCCCAGTTTGTACCTGGGATGATTACAATGAAAGATCCTGCCGGCCATCCTTTTTGTCTGATTCCACTGCCGAAAGAATAATGGATTCGGTTGGCCTGCATGGATAAGACCAATGAAGCAAAATAGAGAACGGCGAGGATTTTCATCCTTGTCGTTCTCTATTTTTTAGCCGAGCGGCCTTTTCGGGTGCATCATTCTTTATTCTTCGGGAACTTTTTCTTCTGCTTGGGCCGCTGGTTGAAAAAGACCACGGTCACCGCCACGGCGGCGGAAATCAGCAGAATCGCAATGGAAATGCCCAAGGCCGAACGGCTGGAATTGGCCGGCGGCCTGGATGAAGCGCTGTCCTGGGAGGGTTCCTCCGGCAGGGAAGGCGTGCTGCTTTCCGGGAGAGGCTCGGAAGGCGGGAGGGAGGACTCCGGCAAAGAAGAAGCCTCCTGCTGCGACTGGGGAACATATCCCTCCTCCCGTGTGGCCATGATGATGTAATTCTGGGTGGTTTTCCCGTGCCGTGCTACCGATACGGTGACGGCGGTTTCCTGACCGGCCACCAAGTTGTTCCCGGTAATGGTAACCTTGGCGTCCTCTTCGAAGGGAACGGCGTTAATGGTGAGGGACTCCACATGATGGGGGACGGTGCAGTAGTAAATGCGCATGGTGTCCTCCGTGCTGTAAACAGGGCTGATCTGCGCTTCCTCCACCGATAGAGACTTCAGGGCATTGACACCGGTATTTACCACCGGGGCCTTGGAGGAAGAAGCTTCCCCGGCGGGCACGGTGACTCTAAGGGTGTAAAACAAGGTATCCATCCCAGGGTGAGAGACCCCAATGGATACGGTAGAGCTGGTGCCCGGGGTCAGTTGGTTGCGATATACCTTGACGGTGGCCTCGCTGTCCATGGGAACGGCGGTGATTTTCAGTTCTGTAGCGCCTGCCGGGGCGATGATCTCATAGTCTTCCCCTGAGTTTGTAGGGCGAAAGGGAACCCCCACGAAGGTGGCGCCCTCAATCTCCAAAGACTTGAGTTTGTTGGAATGCCCGGAAAGAGTGACAGGCGTTACCTGTGCAGGTAACGCCTTTTGCGCAGTGGGAGTCATCGTGGGCGGAGCTCCGCTGGGCACCGCCCGGGTTGCAGGCCGGGTGGCCTTGATGGTGTAATAAAGGGTATCTCCCCTTACCGGCGTGACCGCGATCACCACATTGGTGGTTTTGCCGGGCTCCAAGGAATTAAACAGGATTTTTACCTTGGCGTTCGGGTCAACCGGCACGGCCGTAATGTCCAGTGCCGACATGGAAGCGGGAACAATACAGGCGTAGGTTTCGCCGGGGTTATTCTCCCGGAAGGGAAAGTCAAACTCCACTCCCCGCACGCTCAGCTCCTTGAGCTTATTGGAGGTGGCGGAGGAATCCGCAGGCGTGGAAGAGGTACCACCCGTCCCCCCTCCAGGACTGGCGGGACGCGTAGCCAGGATGGAATAATACAGCGTTGGTAGCCCGGCCCGCTGCACCTTGATGGAAACGGTGGTGGTCTGCCCGATGACCAAGACGTTGTTGAGAATGGTCACCGTCGCTTCCGGGTCGGCCGCAACCGCTTTGATGTCCAGGGCATTCATATCGTAGGGAACAGTGCAGGTATAGGTTTCTCCGCGGTTTTGCACCCGGAAGGGGTAATCGAGGGTAACGCCTGCAATCGCAAGCTCCGCGAGCCGGTTGGAGGCCGTGGCCTCCGGTTGGGCGCTGGGTGTCTGCACGGGCGGCGCGGGCCGTGTGACCTTGATTTCATAATGCCGGGAGGGAAGCCCTTCCCGGGAAACCGTAACGCGCACCGTGGTGGTGGCTCCGGGCTTGAGATCATTGTTTTCAATGGTGACGGTGGCCTTGTCGTCCGCCGGCGCCGCCTGAATGGTCAGCGCGTCCGTTTCGGCCGGAACGATGCACGAATAGGTTTCGAAGGGATTATACATGCTGTATGCCGTACTTAAGGAAGCCTCCGCCACCGACAGTTCCTTTAACCGGGTGGAAGCCACATCCGAAGGGAGAGAAAGCCCGGCGGCCGTGGTCTCTTCCGCTTCCCGCGTCACCAACAGGATGTAGAACCGGGTGCGAAGCTGGGGATGGGAGACGCCGATGAAGACCGGCACCGTTTTGCCGGGAGGCAGTTCCCTCCCAATTACCGAGATGGACGCTTCCTCGTCTATACAGGCGGCGTCGATATCAATTTGTGAAACGGAACTGGGCACCGTGCAGGTGAGCAGGATGCTGTCTTCCTGTACCGGCACAGCCTGCCGGTAGGAGGAATCGGAAGCGCCCAGCACCGTCAGGGAAGAAAGCTTGGTGGAATAAGTTTTAACTGGGTCCGGCTCCTGTGTAGGCTGGCTGCCCGAAGAACCGGAGGGCGGATTGGTGTTCAAACTGGGCGACTGGGAAGAAACGCCCGGATCGCTGGGAGAGGGCGCGTGCGAATCGGAGGGAGAAGATGACGAACCGGAGTTCGAAGAGTTGCCGCCTTGGGAAGAGCCGGAGGGCTTGGAAGACGCTTCGGTGGAAGAACCGCCGCTCCCCTGGGAAGAACTGCCCGGAGCGGAAGAGGAGCCCGGCTGGGAGGAAGAGCTGGGAACGGAGGATGGCTGAGAGGGGTTTTGCTCGGAAGAAGAGGGGCTCTGAGAAGAGCTGGGAACGGAGGGTTCCGGCTCGGAGGAGGAAGGCTCGGAGGGGGTGGGCGGCGCTGCCTCACGGGTGGCGTGGATGACGTAGTTGCGTGTGCCCACTCCGGCTAAGGATACCGCCACCTTCACATCGGTGGTTTTTCCGGCCAGCAGGGTATTGTTGTACACCATAATGACCGCGTCCGGATGTTCGGCCTTGGCCACCACGGAAAGAGTCGTCGTTTCATAGGGAACGGTGCAGGAATATTCCAGGTTCTCGCTCTCGGGATCGAAGGGGGGATCCAACTCGGCGCCGTCCACCGCCAGAGCCGTCAGCTTGTTGGAAGGCGGGGCCACCGGATCGGGAGCCTTATTCTCCCGGGTGGCGGCAATGGTGTATTTGCGGGGATCCACTCCGTCTCGGGAAACCTCTACGATTACATCGGTAGTTTCCCCGGGAACAAGGGCGTTGTTGTAAATCCGGACCGTGGCTTCGCTGTCCTGCGCCACCGCGGTAATGGTAAGTGAGGCGGTTTCATAAGGCACGGTGCAGGAATAGGTGTCGCTTTCGCCGTCGGGGTCGAAGGGGCGGTCCAGAGCCACGTCCTTGACCGACAAGGATTTGAGCTTGTTGGACAAAATCGGCTTCTCTTCCTCCGGAGGATCGTACTGGACGAGCACGCCTTTACTTTCCAGGACTGCAATGGCGTCCTTAGAGGAATTCTCCGACGTAAAGTCCAAGGGATTGGCCGTCACATCTAGGTCCATGAGGCTTTCCAGGGACAGCAGGGGAGAAAGGTCGGCAATGGCATTGTTTTTGAGCTGAAGGGATTTGAGCCCTGCAAGGCTGGAAATGCCGGACACAGAGGAGAGGGACAGGGAGTTGGCGTACAGCACGCCCAGCTTCCCAAAGCCGGTTATCGGGCTTAAGTCAGTTGCGGGGTTATCGGAAACGTCCAGCATGGTCAGCTTGGAAAGGCCGGCAAGGGGAGAAAGATCAGCCACCTGGTTTTGCGAAACGTCCAGCACCAGCAGAGAGGAGGCCACCTTTTCCAAGCCGCTTACGCTGGTCAGGGAGGTGCCTTTTAGGTAAAGCTGCTGAAGCTGGTGGGCGTCGGTCAGAAAGCTTAAATCGGTCAGCGTGTTGCCCGACAGGTCCAGTGCCTCCAGGCCGGTCATACCGGTCAGAGCGGTGGTGTCCTGCAGCTGGCAGTTAGCCGCGGTCAGGCGGCGCAGGTTGACCGCGCTTTCCAACCCCGCAAAGCTCACAATGCTCTGACCGCTTACATCCAGCACCTCCAAGCGCCTAAGCTCCGTCAGGGTCAGTGAATCGGAGGGGGAAAGGCCCAGCTCCCGGCGTACCGCCGCGGCAAGGGTCGGGTCGGCGATGTTGACCGAACCGGAGTCGGCGGCGAAGACCAGGCCGGAGATTCCGGTCAGCAGTACCAGGACACACAAGAGCAGAGAGAGGGAACGTTTCATAAGATACCTCCGATAACGGCAAATGACCGTAAAATTCAGACATTTCTGGAGCGGATATGAAATGAATAATTTCTAGAATGGTTACAAATTCGACACATTTTTTATTATAACGAAATTCGCCCTGTTGTAAAGCAATTTGCGCAATTAAATTGTAAGAGTATCTCACGCGGATGTGCAAAAAATCAGGATTTCGTCTGAAAAGGACGCAGAATGACGAAGAAATACCAGGACGGCAATTCGCAAAAAACACAGAAAAAAGCACGAATTCCATTTGACTGGAAGTGCGGCATACAGTACAATTGTCTAAGAATGCAAAGGCTAGGAGAAGACGGATGAAACAAACGCTTGTGAAACGGGAAAGAAAAATACTGGCCTTGGGAGGCGGTGTGCTTTTGCTTGTGGCCGCCGTGCTCCTAGCGGTATTTGCGCGGCCGGATACCAAAGAAAGGCCCTTTCTGTACGATCCTGCCGCGGCCGCTCATCCCCAAACCGGACTTTCCATCCAGACGGAGATTTCCTACGGCCGGCCGGACGCGGTGGCAGTCTCCTATCCGGTCACCGGGAATGCAGCCGTTGACCAGGAGCTTGCCGCACTGGTAAAGGAGGAGAAAAAAAGGTACGAGGCGGCCGGGGAGGGGCAGGATCCTTCTTACAGGGAGCTAAACCTGTCCTATGAGCTGACCCGGTTCAATCCGTCCTTGGTAAGCGTTTGTTTCTCGGCGGTTTCCGATGGGCCGGAGGATCACCGCCTTCTGACCCGCACCTATGATTTGAATACCGGTGCTTCCCTGGAGCTTCGAGACTTTTTCCTTCCTGAGTCCGACTATTTGCAGCGTCTGTCCGACTATGCCATCGAGCGCCTGCGGCAGGAAAACCCCTCCAAAACTTCCTGGTCCCAGGAGCAATGGCAGCAGCTGGCCGGGCCGGAGAAGATCGACTGTTTTGTTCTGGACGGAGAGATGCTGTGCCTGTATTTTCCGCAGGAGGACGGCGAGACGCTGCAGGCAAGGATTCCTTTGCGTCTGCTGCATAGCGTCTCGCTCTTTGCTTTTCCCGATACAAGTGATTTTCAGAAAGAAGGCCCGCCCAATCCTCCGCTTGCCCCTGAGCGGGATACCGTGCCGGTTTCGCCGGACGAGAAGAAAGTGGCCCTCCTGTTCTGCGACGGGCCTTTTGCAGACACTACCGGCGAGATCCTCGACCAGTTGAAAAACCATGGGGCCCGGGCCACCTTCTGTCCCCTAGGAAACCGGGTACCCTATCAGCCTCAGCTGGTCAGGCGCATGGCGCTGGAAGGGCATGCCGTATGCAATCACACCAATTCCCATAAGAAGCTGGAAACCCTGTCGCCGGGGGACGTGTCCACCCAGCTCAAAAAAGCGAATGCCGCTCTCTCGAACGTCACCGGGGTTTCTCCCACGTTGATCTGTCCACCCTATGAAGCGGTGGGCGCCAAGGTCAAGACCCTCGACGGGATGCAGGTAGTCCTGCCCGATTTGCAGCCCGCTGACTGGCGGGCGGAGGACGGGCGGTCTCTGGCGGACGAGATTCTGGCTTCGGTGTACGACGGATGTATCATTCAGCTGCACGACCAGTTCCCTGCCACCGCCGAAGCGGTCAGGCTTCTCCTGGAGGAACTGCCCGGACAGGGATATACCTTCGTAACGGTGGAAGATTTGATGGAATAGCGGTGGATGCACCCGATTGGAATACGTTTGTACACACGCTTTTTCTCACGAATAAATAAGGGAAGGCGGGGGGGGGGGGGGGGGGGGGGGGGGGGGGGGGGGGGGGGGGGGG
>NZ_JBBMFD010000036.1:0-11356 GCF_040096205.1 Solibaculum intestinale
GCGGCGGCAACCGCAATCGAGCGCAAAGGGAAATAAGCTACCGTTATTGTAAACCAGATTAGGAGGTTTGTCAAATGTTTGAAATCAAAGTCACCGTATCCTGCCCCGACCTGGTGGAGGCAGCCAATGCTTTCGCTGCAGCCCTGAAAGGCCAAGCAGCGGCAACTGTCGCACAGACTCCCCCCGCCTCCGCAGCGCCACCCGCGCCCACACAGGCTCAAACACAAGCCCCGCCTCCTGCGGTGCCTCTTGCGACCGCCCCTACATACTCCTTGGAGCAACTGGCCCAAGCGGGAGCCGATCTGCTGACCCGGGATCCAGCTAAAGGCCAGGCGGCCCAAGCCCTATTGCAGCAGTTCGGTATTAGCGCTGTCACACAGCTGCCCAAGGAACGGTACGGCGAATTTGCCACCGCCCTGCGCGGACTGGGGGCGAACATTTAAATGGAGAAGTTTAAGCTGCGGCTGCCTTACCCGGACGATGCCGCCAACAAACAGCCGATTGTACGCCTAAGCTCTGCGTACTACCAAGCCCTGTCTGTGCTAAAAGCAAAAACAGGGTTGCCGCTTGGTAATATCGTAGAGCAGTGTATTGATTATGCTTTTAGCGAATATGGAGGGTGATGAAATTGCCAACACCTGAGTACCACGCTCTGCTGTCCCCATCTTCCGCCGCGCGCTGGATCAACTGCCCGGCATCGGTGCGGCTGACGAAGGACATACCCTCCGCCACCAGCCAATACGCCGAGGCCGGCCGAGTGGCACATGCCATCGCGGAGCTCAAAGCCCGCAAAAAGTTCGTGGAACCCATGGGGGCCCGGACATTTAACAGCCGACTGAAAAAGCTGAAATCCGATCCCAATTACGCCCCGGAGATGGACAGGTACACCGATACATATCTGGACGTTCTCACCGAGCACGCTATGTCCTACCAAAGCAAGCCTCTTACTGCGCTGGAGGTACCCGTACCCATCGGAATATTTACCGGCGAAACAAAGCCGGACGGGAGCGCGGCAACAGGTACCGCCGACTGCATCCAGATCGGGGGCAACGTCCTATGGGTGACCGACTACAAAAACGGCAGCGGCCACCCGGTTTCCGCCGAAGATAACCCCCAAATGAAGCTGTACGCTCTTGGCGCGTTGTACAGCTACAGCATTTTTTATGCGGACGTGATTAAGACAGTCAAGATGACCATTGTGCAGCCGGCCCTAAACAGCGTAGCAGACTGGAAAACCACGCCCGAAGAGCTGGAAGTGTGGGCACGGGACGTGGTAAAACCCGCAGCAGAAAGCGCAAGGACCGGCGGGTGCGAACCCAATCCCGGCGGCTGGTGCGAATCGCATTTCTGCCCATTAAAAAACACCTGCCGTGCCCGGGCGGAGAAGTATTTGGCTCTGGAAGCCTTCGGCAAGGCGCTGCCGGCGGGGGATCCGGCCGCTACAACGCCCACCCTGTCAGATGATGAGGTCGGCGACGTGCTTACCCGCGCCAAAGGCCTAGCCTCCTGGGTTAAGCAGTTGGAGGACTACGCGCTGCAGGCATGCCTTGCCGGGAAGGATATCCCCGGATGGAAGGCAGTAGAGGGCCGAAGCACTCGATCCTTTGCCGATCCGGATACCGCTTATGAAACCCTGATTACCAACGGCTATCCACGGGAAATCATTTATGACCAGGTGCCGAAATCCTTAAGCCAGCTGGAAAAGCTGCTGGGTAAGAAAACCTTCGCGGATTTGCTGGGCAGCCAGGTGGTCAAGCCTGCCGGCAGGCCCGCCCTGGCAGCCGCCTCCGACAAACGTCCCCCATATAACCCGGCGCAAGCCGCTTTTGGTACCACAAACTAATTTGTAAAGGAGTAATATACATGGCAACTACCCCCAACACCATTACCATCGGCGAGGTCCGTTTATCCTACTGCAACCTGTTCCAGCCCCGGAGCAATCAACCCAACCAGGAGCCGAAATACAGCGTCACCATCCTAGTCCCGAAGAGCAACACCCAAGCTAAGGCAGCCATCGACGCTGCCGTCAATTACGCCATCGAACAGGGCGTCAACAAAAGCTGGAACGGGGTACGCCCGCCGCAGCCTTCCATCTGCGTCCATGACGGGGACGGTGTCCGGTCCAGCGACGGCATGCCCTACGGCGCGGAATGCAAGGGGCACTGGGTGTTTACGGCGTCCAGCAAGGCGGACCGCGCGCCGTTTGTGGTGGACGCAAACGTGCAGCCCATCCTCCAGCAGGCGGAGGTGTATTCCGGCATGTACGGTCGAGTCAACGTCAGCTTCTTCCCCTATAACTATAGCGGGAAAAAGGGGATCGGCTGCGGCCTCAACGGCGTGCAGAAGCTTCGCGACGGCGAACCACTGGGCAGTCAGGTAAGCCCTGAAGAAGCCTTCGGCGCACCCTCGCAGCCGGCTGCGGCACCGGGATTCGGCCAGCCCGCTGTTCCCGGCTTCGGCGCTGCAAACCCGCAAGCACCCTGGGGCGTGTAAGCAATGGGCCAGCATCATTTAAGCATTGACATCGAGACCTATTCCTCGGTGGACATCACCAAGTCCGGGCTTTACAAATACGCGCAAAGCCCGGACTTTCAAATCCTTTTGTTCGCCTATTCGCTGGACGGGGCTCCGGTCCGGGTTGTGGACTTGACCCAAGAACAGTACCTCCCCCAAGAGGTCCTTGCACGGCTGTTTCACGCGGATACCATCAAGCACGCATACAACGCTGCCTTTGAATGGTATTGCTTGGCTACCCATTTCCACATAGACGGGGTTACCCGGGATGCCTGGTTATCTCAATGGCGCTGCACCATGCTTCACGGTCTTTACTGCGGGTATACCGCCGGACTGGACGCCACTGGCCGGGCAATAGGGCTGCCCCAAGACAAGCAAAAGATGGCGGCAGGCAAAGCCCTAATCCGGTACTTTTGCATTCCTTGTACGCCTACCAAGTCAAACGGCGGGCGTACAAGGAACCTGCCTCACCACGACCCGGGTAAATGGGATTTATTCCAAACCTACTGCGGCCAGGACGTGGTGACGGAAATGGAGATCGAACGCCGGTTGTCCGCTTTCCCCGTGCCGGATGAAGTGCAGGCCCAGTGGGTGACCGACCAGCGCATCAACGCCCGCGGCGTGGCCGTGGACGCGGATCTAGTCGCGGGTGCCCTGGCGCTGGGCGACATCACCCGGACCGCGTTGATGGCGGAGGCCACGCAGCTGTCCGGGCTGCAAAATCCCAACAGCGTGGCCCAGCTATCCGCATGGTTGGAAGCCGAAACCGGCGAAGAAGTGGCTGATTTGCGTAAAGACACGGTGAAAGACCTGCTGGCACGGGGCGTGCCCAGCGAATCGGCCACGAGGATGCTGGAAATCCGTCAGGAGCTGGGCAAGACCAGTACCAAGAAATACAACACCATCGAAACCGCCGTTTGTGAAGACGGCCGAGTGCGGGGCATCCTGCAATTCTACGGAGCCAACCGGACCGGACGCTGGGCGGGGCGCATCGTGCAGCCTCAAAACCTGCCCCGGACCTACCTGAGCCCCTTGCCGCTGGCACGGGAACTGATCAAAAGCCGACAGTTATCGGCTCTGCGTCTAGTTTACGGGAGCGTGCCGGATACCTTATCCCAGCTGATCCGCACGGCCTTCGTAGCCGCGCCTGGCTGTACGTTGATTGATGCGGATTTCTCCGCCATCGAGGCCAGGGTCATTGCCTGGCTGGCGGGAGAAGAATGGGTGCTGAACGTGTTTCGGTCCCACGGCAAAATCTATGAAGCGACCGCCGCCCAGATGTTTGGAATCCCGATTGGAAAAATCAAAAAAGGAAACCCCGAATACAGCTACCGGCAGCGGGGCAAGGTGGCTACCTTGGCCCTTGGATATCAGGGTGGGGTGAATGCCTTGATTGCTATGGGCGCCCTGCGGGACGGATTGGCGGAGGAAGAATTGCCGGAAATCCGGGACCGGTGGCGCCGGGCAAACCCAAGCATCGTCCGTCTGTGGTACGCCGTGGACGACGCCGCCACGCAGGCGGTAGAGACCGGCCGGACGGTCAGCATCCGAAACCTTACCTTCGCCCGCGAATGCGATCCCGGCAACAATCAAGACTTTTTGACCATACGGCTGCCCAGCGGGCGCAAGCTCTATTATGCAAAGCCTCATATGGGCGTCAACCGTTTCGGCAACCCGTCCCTTGCCTACTGGGGCATGGATCAGACCACCAAACGCTGGCACGAAACCGAGACCTACGGGGGCAAGCTGGTGGAAAACTGCGTGCAGGCCATCGCAAGGGATTGTTTGGCAGAGGCGATCGAGCGGCTGGAAGCGGCCGGGTATCGAGTGGTTTTTCATGTGCATGACGAGGTGGTAATCGAGGCGGAACAGGGCTTTGGAAGCCTGGAGGACGTGGTGCGAATCATGTCCCAGCCGCCAGCCTGGGCCCCAGATTTGCCCTTAAATGCAGACGGCTGGATAAACCCATTCTTTAAAAAGGATTAGGAGGAGGAACGCCCGGCATGCAATATGACCGCACCATCACCATAACCGTTGGCGCCAGCCGTCGGACGACCAATTGGCAGCCGCAGACTATGCGGGTATCGGAGCTTTACGAACGACTGCGTCTGCCCGCCAGGGGTACCGAAACCCTGACCGAATACCTGTCCCTGCCCAAAGGAAAGCAAGATGACCTGAAGGACGTAGGCGGCTTTGTGGCAGGTACGTTAAGCGGGCCGCGCCGCAAGGCTGGGGCAGTTACCGGCCGGGATGTGTTGACCCTGGATTTGGACAACATCCCCGCCGGCGGCACCAATGATGTTCTTCGCCGGGTGGAGGGCCTGGGCTGCGGGTATTGCGTGTACTCCACCCGCAAGCACATGCCTTCCGCGCCGCGGCTGCGGGTATTGCTGCCGCTGGACCGCACGGTGACCGCCGATGAATACGAGCCCTGCGCCCGGCGGATGGCCGAATACATCGGAATTACCCTGGCGGACCCTACCACATTTGAACCGTCCCGGTTGATGTACTGGCCCAGCTGCAGCGCAAACAGCGAGTATATCCACCTATGGCAGGATAAGCCCATGCTTTCCGCCGACGGACTGCTGGGCACATACGCAGACTGGCGAGATACTACGGCCTGGCCCCAGGTACCGGGCGCACAAAGCCCCGCACGGCTGGCGGCCAAGCAGGGCGATCCGCTCACCAAGAAAGGCGTAGTGGGAGCTTTCTGCCGGGTGTACGGCATCGAGGACGCCATGGACACGTACCTGCCGGGGGTATACCTGCCGGTGGACACCATGCCCGGCCGATATACCTTCGCCGGCGGCTCTACCACCGGCGGCGCGGTACTATACGACAACGGCAAGTTTTTGTATTCCCACCACGCCACCGACCCTTGCGGCGGCCGGCTGGTGAACGCATTTGACCTAGTACGGCTGCACCGCTTCGGAGACCAGGACGACGAAGCCCAGCCAGGCACGCCTACCAACCGCCTGCCGTCGTACATGGCCATGTCCGAGCTTGCTGTATCAGATCAGCGGGTGTCTGGGCTGCTGCTGCAGGAGCGGTGGGAAAACGCTACCGAAGACTTTGCGGCGCAGGAGCGGGAGGATGACGGGGCCTGGCGAAACCAGCTAAAGGTCAGCGCGAAAACCGGTCTGCCCCAAAGCACCATTGACAACATTTGGATTATCCTCGAAAACGATCCGGTGCTCAAAGGCAGGTTTGCCCTAAACCAGTTCGCGGGGCGCGGTGAAATCCTGGGTCCAGTACCCTGGAACGATCAGGACCGGCGCCGCCCCTGGCAGGACAGCGACAACCAAGGATTGTACTGGTACCTGGAGAAGTATTACGGCATCACCGGTAGTGCCAAAATCGACGGGGCACTGGCCTTGCACAGCGAAAAACACGCTTTTAACGACGTAAAGGACTACCTTTCCCGGCTCTGCTGGGATGGTACGGAGCGCCTGGACACCCTGCTGGCAGACTACCTGGGCGCGGAGGATTCGCCGTACATACGGGCTGTTACCCGCAAGGCATTTACCGCAGCGGTAGCGCGGGCGATGGAGCCCGGAACCAAGTTTGACTGCATGACCATTCTTTCCGGGCCCCAGGGGATCGGCAAAAGCACCCTGCTGGACCGAATGAGCAAGGGCTGGTTTAACGACAGTATCCGTACCTTTGAGGGCAAAGAGGCAAGCGAGCTGCTGCAGGGCGTGTGGCTGGTGGAAATCTCTGAGCTGGATGCGTTCCGGCGCACCGACGTGGCCCGCATCAAGCAGTTTTTGAGCCTCCGCGCAGACCGGTTCCGTGCGGCTTACGGCCGTCATGTGAAAGAAATGCCCCGATGCTGCGTCTTCTTCGGGACGACCAACAGCAATGACTATCTGCAGGACCGCACCGGCAACCGGCGTTTCTGGCCGGTGGATGTAGGGAAACAGCCGGCAAAGAAAAGCGTGTGGCGGGACCTTGACGGCGAGCTTGACCAGCTTTGGGCGGAGGCCGTGGGTCGGTGGAAAGCGGGAGAGCCCCTGTATTTGAGCGGCGAAATTGAAGCTGCCGCGAAAGCCGAGCAGGAAGACCACCGCGAGATCAACGCCCGGGAGGGCCTGGTCCTGGAATTTCTAGACCGGCCGGTGCCGGAGGATTGGAGCAAATGGCCGCTGGACCGCCGGAGGATGTTTTGGAACGGTACTGTGGCTGGCGAGCTTAGGCTTGTCCCAAGAGAACGTGTTTGCGCCCTTGAAATCTGGTGTGAATTATTCGAGGGCCAGAAGAAAGATATGCGGTATTCCGACACCCAGGAGATTAATTCCATCATCGCTTTAGCGCCCGGGTGGAAGCGCCAAAAGAGCGCGTTGAAGTTTGGATACTGCGGAGCGCAGAAGGGGTTTACAAGGGTAACCTTGGGGTAACTTTCGACGGTAACCTCTGCGAAAAAGGTAACCTTTGAGGGTAACCTGGTAACCTTGGGGTAACCTTGAAAGTTACCCCGGAAACCCGCTTGGCGCAAGGCTTAGAGACAAAAGGTAACCTGGTAACCTTTATTTCTCAATAAATATAGAAATAGAGGAAATAGAGAGTGTAGAGCGGACATGTACCCGCCTGTACGCCCACATACGCGTATATTACGCGCGAGAAGGTCACCAAGTTACCTTGGGAGGCAAACATGAAAGAAAGCACGATTGAATCGCGATTGGTTCGGATGGTTCGGGAGCGGGGCGGGCTGTGCTATAAGTTCGTTTCGCCGGGGAACCCAGGGGTGCCGGACCGGATTGTCATTACCCCTGACGGTAGGACGGTATACGTAGAGCTGAAAACCGAGATCGGGAGGCTTGCAAACATCCAGCGGTGGCAGATCGCCGAAATGCGAAAACGCGGCGCGGATGTCCGGGTGGTCAAAGGAATGGACGCGGCGAAGGCTTTTGTAAAGGAGGTGTTTCCGGATGGAGTTTCACCCGCATAATTACCAGCGGTATTGCATTGAGCGGATTCTGGACACCCCGAAAATAGGCTTGTTCCTTGACATGGGATTGGGAAAAACAGTTATCACCCTGACCGCTATCAACGAACTGAAATATCATCGGTGGCAGGTATTCCGGGTGTTGGTAATTGCCCCCAAGAAGGTGGCGGAGGCTACCTGGCAGAAGGAAGCAGCGCGGTGGGACCACCTGGCGCATCTGCGGTTTTCCGGGGTTATGGGATCGGCACAAAAGCGGATACGAGCCCTAGCTTCCCCAGCGGACGTTTACATGCTGGGGCGAGATAACGTGGATTGGCTGGTAGACTACTACCGCAACGACTGGCCTTTCGATATGGTGGTGCTGGACGAAAGCACCAGCTTTAAAAATTCCCGGGCGAAACGGTTCCGGGCGTTGAAGCTGGTTTCTTCCCGGATCAACCGGATGGTGGAACTGACCGGTACGCCCATGCCAAACGGCCTGGAAGATATTTTCGCCCAGATGTATTTGCTGGACGGCGGGGCCCGGTTGGGCCGCACTCTGTCCTCCTTCCGGGAAAGTTTCTGCACACAGGATTGGGCGCACCCAGGGCAGCAATACCGCACCTACTCCCCCCAGGATGGGGCGCTGGACCGGATCCAGCAAGCTATTTCGGACATCTGCATAAGCATGAAGGCGGAGGATTATTTAGAGCTGCCGGAGTTCATTGCGGATGATGTGCCGGTGGTGCTGGACGATAAGGCAGCAAAGGCCTACCGGCAGATGGAGCGTGAGCTGCTGTTGCAGGTAGACGAGCAGACCATTACCGCCGGAACCGCGGCGGTGTTAAACGGCAAGCTACTGCAGCTGTGCAGCGGCGCGGTGTATGACACGGAAAGCGCGGCTGTCGAAATCCATCGCTGCAAGCTGGACGCGTTTTTAGAAGTCATCGAGCAGCTTTACGGGGAGCACGTATTAGTGTTTTACTGGTTTCAGCACGAGAGGGATCGGATCCTTGAGGTCCTACAGAAATCTAAACTACGGGTAAGGGTTTATTTCGGGCCCGCCGACGAAGAAGCCTGGAATACCGGTAGAATTGACGTACTTTTGGCGCATCCCGCCAGCTGCGGATATGGTCTGAACCTGCAGAAGGGCGGCCATCATGCGGTATGGTACACCCTGCCGAACTGGAACCTGGAGCTGTACCAACAGGCCAATAAACGTCTCCACCGGCAAGGGCAAAAGCATCCCGTTATTGTCCACCATCTGCTTGTACAGGACGGTGTGGACGTAGACATGGCGGCAAGCTTGGACGGCAAAAAGGACGCCCAGGAGGCTATGATGGAGGCGCTAAAAGCGCGTATTGAGAAAGCGAGGCGGGCAGGATGAAAGCACGAGTACCGATCCCCCGTGACATCCGACGACGGATGGACGAGTATAACCGCAACGAAAGCCGCAACATGACCCGCCGGATGTTCAAGGTTTTAGCCGTATCGCTGAACCGGATGTACGGATTCGGGGGAAGGCGCATCTTGCGGGTAATTGACGACATGACGATGCTTCTGCAAGAGCATGAAAATGATCCGGTCTTTTGGACGCACCTAGACCGCCGGGTGATCGACGAGCTGGGGGTACCGTTGGATCGAGAGAATTATGAGTTGATGGAGGCACAGCCATGATCTTTTTCGCCGGTCTAGTTGTAGGCGCATGTTTCGGGACCTTGATTATGGCTGTGTTTGTGGGAGGTAAGGCAGGATGACGACATTTGCGCAAAGACTGAGGGAGCTCAAGGAGGCAAAAGGGGTATCATTTTCCCAAATGGCTAAGGGGACGGGGATCGGTATTGCAGTCTTGTATAGATACACGGCCGGGAAAACAGAGCCTAGCCTGTCCTATTTCACGTGGTTGGCGGATTACTTCGGGGTCAGCCTTGACTACCTGGCCGGGAGGGACGGGCCGTGAAGGTAATTTGCATGGTTAACGGCTGCGAATGGCTCAACGGTTATATGTGCCGGGTATGTTGTGAGCACATGCGGGTGATCCGCACACTAGAGGAGATCGAGGCGGACAAGCGCCGGGAAGCCGTCCGCCGGAAGAAGGCCAGGGCAAAGCAGGCACGGCGGGAAATTGAGGCATTTAGGGAGGACGGCAAGTGACAAAAAAAGAGTTTTTACGGCAGTACCTGGATTTGAGCCGCGAAATCGACGCCAAGCTGGAGGAGGTTAGACGGTATCGAGCGCTGGCCACAAAGGTTACGCAATCACTGGCGCCGGATAAGGTGCAGTGCTCTCAGGGCAACAAGATGGAGGCCATTATCGCCAAATTGGTGGACCTGGAACGGGAGGTGGATGCAGAAATCGACCAGATGATCGAAATTAGAGCAGCGGTTAAGGCGGCGATAGACAACGCGCCAGATTCCAAACACCGTACATTACTTAGGCACAGGTACATAAACGGGAAAACGTGGGAGCAAATCGCTGTGGAGATGCACTACAGCTATATGCACGTTTGCCGCCTACACGGCGAAGCCTTGGACAAACTAATAATGTGATAGAATGTTATACTTTGCCTGTGATATAGTGTAACCTGGAAAGAGTGAAAACCAGAGCTCTTTCCTCTCGCCAGCACCGGGCGGGCCAATTGGACAGTACGGTGCACTCCTTCTTCCTTTCTCACCCGTTGGCCGTCCGGGTTATGACGGCTACCAACTATTCTAGGCGTCCTGCTTTTGCGGGGCGCTTTTTGTATACAGGAGGATATCATGGATGACTGCAAGCGCCGCGAGAGCGGGTGAGATAATGGCAAACGAGCAAAATTTGATCCCGCTGAATAAGCGTGGCAAAGAAGAGGCAAAGAAAATCCGACAGATGGGTCAGGCAGCGCAAAAAGAGAGGCAGCGGGCTAAAAAGACCATGCGGGAGTATGCGGAACTCCTATTGTCCCTCCCGCTCAATGACGTCAGAAAAAAGAACAAGCTTGCTAAAATGGGCGTACCTGCCGAGGACATCGACAACAAGCTTGCCGTGGTAGCTGCGTTGATGTTAGAAGCCCAGGCCGGATATGTACCGGCCGCGAAAGAGCTACGCAGCATCATCGGTGAGGACAGCCAGCAAAACAACGATGCCCTGGAACGCTTGGACGAGGTGCTTGAGCAACTTAACGAGGTAATGCAGCATGGCGATTGATTTCTCCCCAAAACAAAAAGAGGTATGGCGCAATACGGTAAACGCCAGGCATCGTTGGAATATATCGCTGGGGGCCACCCGGTCCGGCAAAACCTATCTCGACTACTACAAAATCCCGTACCGTATCCGGTCCGCGCCAGCGGACGGGCTGATTTTGCTGCTGGGAAACACAAAGGGCACGCTTGAGCGAAACATCCTTGAGCCCATGCGCAAAATATGGACCGGAGGCTTGGTCGGCAGTATCGGCAGCGACAATCGAGTGACGCTATTCGGCCGGGAATGCTATGCTCTTGGTGCGGATAAGGTCAATCAGGTCAGTAAGCTCCAGGGCGCAGGCCTGGCGTACTGCTATGGTGATGAAGTAACTACCTGGCACGAGGATGTCTTTCGGATGTTGCAAAGCCGCCTCGACAAGCCAGGCTCTTGCTTTGATGGCACATGCAATCCGGATAACCCCAAGCATTGGTTCAAGGCATTTTTGGACAGCGAGAAGGCTGATGTCTACCAGATGACCTTTAACATAGATGATAATCCTTTTCTGCAGCCTGAGTTTGTGGAGGCGTTGAAAGCAGAGTATTCCGGTACAGTATACTACGACCGCTTTATTCGCGGCAAATGGGCGGTGGCGGAAGGGCTGGTATATGCCTTCTTCCGTCCTGATGTTGATCCGGTCCCTGCTGACGCGTTGCCAAGCCGCGGGAGGCGGTACATCTCCATTGACTACGGCACGGCAAA
>NZ_JBBMFD010000037.1:0-11324 GCF_040096205.1 Solibaculum intestinale
AAATACCGCAGTGCCAGCTGTTTTTCCTGGGTGAGCGGTCTGGGCACGCAGGGCGTCGCGCTTTCCCCGAGCTCCAGCTTGACCCAGTTGATCGTGCCGCCCCCGGTTAGCTCCACCGTGGCAGCGTTGGTGGCGGAGGCGCTGAATACATAGGTTTTTGCATGCTCCACGCCGTTCACCGACCAGGACAGCGTCACGGTCTTGCCGTTGAGCAGCTTGGCGCCCTCAATGGGCTGGGAAACCTGCACGGTTCCGGCCGCTTGGATGGCCATGCCCCCATCCTCTACCCGGGATACCCTAATATCGCCGTCTGACAGGTTTTTGACCCACCAAAGGGTAGCCGTGTACCCGCCGGAGGTATATGCCCCGGAAAAGGATGTGCCCTCGTCCCACAGCCGGAAGTGGCTGTCCAGAAGTAGGTTGTTGTTCGGCAGGATGTTGATGGCGTCGATGATCTTGTTCATTTCCGCCGCCGAAAACGGCGTGCCATCTGGGTCCCCGTCAGGAAACACGCTCTCGAATTCATAGGTAGTGTCGCTGAGCTTGTCGTGCGCTTGCACGCGCTTGGTGTTGGTAATCCATTGATCTAATGCCATATTAGCCCCCTTGTGTGATGGTTAAAACCCAAACAATGTTGATAATGCCGTTCGTGCTTTTTTCTATGTCAACAAGCGCGCGGGAAAGCAAAGTATCCCCCGCAAAAACACCCATTTCAGACGCTGCTAAACCGCCAGCCGTGCCCGTGAGGTTCAGCAATGCGGTTGTAGTTGCCCCTATTTGGGTTAGTTGGGTAATCGGCCAGCGCCGAGTTTCCTGTTCCAAGGCAGTGTCAGACGCCCGAGCCGGCTGGGTACCGGACCCGATTGCAATATGCGTTGGCTTTAGGGATATCGCTGCTTTCCCAACAAATAACCCCCGTAGTATATCCAGGGCTACATTGGAGACGACACCGGTGTAAGTCTCGTCGCCAATCCGCGCGCTTGCGGCCAATTTAAGTTGCGGCATAATAATCACCTCCCCACGTCCATGGCTGCCCGTCGTCTGCATAGCAGATGAACGGGATGAACACTCGCCCGGATGCGTACAAAAAGATGTCATCTGAAATCGTAGCGGACGAAACCACCACCTCTGTGTCCCGGATCGCTGTAGGCCCGCTGATGTAGTCTTCCAGCGTCTTACCGTAGCTGGTAAGCAGTCCTGCGTTTTTCAAAGTGACTTGTGTCCATGTGCTCCCATCCAGGTTTATTGTGCGCTCTGTGATGGTATAGTCCCCGACGATATGTGCGCCAGGGAAATTCATTCGCCAGACCGTAAGCGGCTGCGCTAGATTCCAGTCATCTATGCAACATTGGATTTGTTCTTCCGGCGCGGCGTTGGCGTACATCTGCGTCACAGCGTATTCGATCAGCCCGGCCGCATTGTCTATCCGGTCATTCTGGTCGATGCTCTCAATCATACCGGAGGTGCCTGTTCTTGCCTTGATCTCTTCGATCAATCCCTGATTTGCTAGCCGTATTCGCAGCTGGAAACGACCTCGGTATTGGACCTCTATCGCCTCGCCGCCCGTCAACTTCGGCTCGTAATTGGAATTTAGTTGGATATCCGCGCTATTGTAGCTAAACAGCCACTGCTTACTGTTGTCGTCGTTATTCAGTCCGGCCACACCTACAGGAGCGGGCACCCCGTCCACGGCGATAGCAGGCAATTCGATGATGGGCCAACTGACGGTGATTTTGCTATCCCCCGCCCGGTAAACCAACGCTTCTGTCTGCGGGTCGGTGACGCCAGTTGCCCCCGTGACGGTTTGGACCGTGCGCAGGTTGTACGACTCCACCGACTTCTGCAAATCCCACATGCGTGGTGGAGACATCACGGGAAAGTCCTCCGGTAAAACAAAGCGAAACCGAAAGGCCTTGAATACCGGCGTATCGTAAAATTTGTAAGGCGTGACGGCAGGTACTGCGCCATCCGTGCCCGCGTAAAATGCTAATGGGACAGACGTGCCGCCCAAATATTCCCGTAGGGTGCTTGCCGGGTTTGCGTCTACCGACCATACCGCTCCTACCAAACCGGCCAGTTCGTCCAAGACGGCGGTGACCGTCATATCTGGTGCTACGTAAGTTGTTTTCGGGAGGTTGTATAGAGCGGGGGAAACGGTGGATAGAGAGATGTTTTCAGCCGCGAGGATGCGGTCGTAAATTTCCATCACAATATCATAGATACTCGCGTTTTCCCACGCCTTGTTGACATACCGGCGGGATAGTAACGCAGCCATGTTGGTGACTTCCAGCGCATAGTCTACGATGTTGCTGTAAGGAGAGTACACGGGGGATTGAGGGCATCCGATCACGCCGCCGAATAGCAATTGCCCCTCATCATCAAACAGATACAGCGTATCCAACGCCTGGGGCTCCGGTAGCCCGTGTATATCCACATGGACAGAAGAGGTGTCCGCGGCTGCGGCATGGTCGGTGATGGTAAGCGGGGCCAAAAGTGGGTACTCGATTTTGTTGATAAAGCACCGTATCTTCTTACCTTCCGTACGTCCTCACCGTCCTATCCCAATTTGCCATAACCACCTTACCGATCTGCCGCCCATCCGCTTCCACGCGGGCGCCATTCAAGCCCTGCCGCACGGCGTTCTCAATCCCGGCTGTATTCATTCCCAAGGTCATGCCCCCTGCCGCCGCGCCTCCAAGGCTGGCGGAGAGGCTGTATCTTTGGGCCGCAACGGCTGCCTTCATTTTGGCTACCATAGCAGATACATCCAGCTTGGGAGAGAAGCGTTTGAGAAAGCCGGCGGCGGTCTTGTCAGCCTGCTTATATAGTTCGGGCGATTCATCCTTTACGCCGATTTCGCCGCCCTCGATAGCAAGCCCGAATATACGCTTCATAGCCTTGGATGGTGATTGCTCTTCCAGGCCGCCGGTGATACGCTTCAAGAAATCTTTTACCAAATTTGTTCCGGCGTTAAATAGTGACGCGGCCATTCCGCTTATTCCCTCGATAGCCCCTTTTATTGCATTTTCAAAATCTTTTTTGGTTTCTTCGGGCAAGTGGTCGAATGCGCCTAAAAAGGTATCGGATGCTTCGTTGGCCTCTATCGACAGCTTGCCTCCCGCTTCGTCTGTTTCAATCACCAAACCGCCCCACGCCTTGGCTTGCTCCTTTGCGAGATCAGTCATATCCTCGCCCATTTTGTCATAAATTCCATCTAACTCTTTTTGATGCCTGTTATTTTCTTCCTCAATAAGTCCATTATAGTGCTCGTTCCATGTCTGGCTGGCTGCGATTTTCTGACTTTTGGTTAAAAAAGCGTTATTGTCTATTTCCTCCAGTTTAGCATTTCTTTCATTCTCAATTCTCTGCAATTCATTAGAATGGTTCTGGTTTTCTGCCGCCTCTTGATCCTGCAGCTCCCTTTGCTTTTCAAGCCACGCATTAAATTCATCCGCACGTTGTAAGTAGCCTTCCTGCCACTGGGTAACGACGGCGGCACACTGTTCTTTTGCCGTTTGAATGGCGCGGTCTCTATCCTCTTCCGCCTGTTTTTTTCGTGTCTCATATTCAGCAGCGGATATTGCACCTCTATCCTTGTAAGCTTGCTCGAGCAGCGCAAGTTCCGCCACGTATTGTTGCTCGGCCAGATCTATAACAGCGTCGCGTTGCTGCTTGACGGTGTTTATCTGCTTCTTTGCTTGCGCAAGGTACTCGCTGCTGGTGCCCTCGAAAGTCCTAGCTTCTTCAATAGACACATTCTGAACGGTTTCGAGCTTACGAAGCTGGACGTCCAATTGCTGCTTCGTAAGCTCATTTAGCTGGTCAAAATATTCACCCAGTTGTGTGATTTCCTCGGCGGTATACCCGCGCCGCTCTTTGGCCGCCGTTCTGCAAATAGTCGTAATGCCGTCTTGGACCGCTTGCATGTTATCTGCCAAGGCTTGCTGGGCTTCGGCCGTGGTAAACATGGTATCGTCAAAGGCATCCAAATAGTCCCCGGCCTGGGATAAACTGCTGTGAAAATTAGCAATTCCCTCTCCGATGTCCGAAAATGAGTCGGAGAGCCCGGAAAAGCTTTCGTTGTATCGGTCGGTAGATTCGGTAGCTTGATCTGTTGTTGCCCACAAGGTGCCTAAAGCAGTGGCTAATCCTCCGACTAAACCAATAACAATGCCGATCGGATTTGCACTCATAGCGCCATTTAGTGCCAGTTGTGCAGTTGTTGCGCCCTGCGTTGCAACAGTAGCAAGCCCCAGAGCGGTCTTTAAACCGGTCACCCAGGTAGTAATACTCTTGACGATAGACATTGTTTTAAGGGCAGCCACAATACCCGTAACGAGAGGCAAGAGGATGTCCAGATTATCCGCCAGGAAATCCACCGCTTTTGCCAACGGCGGAAGAAGAGCCTTTGCCAAATTCGTGACGACCTTCCCCAGGTTTTGCAGGGTGGTTCTGACGGTGTTGATTGCTGAACGCAAGCCGCCGTCCTGGAAGGATTTTTTGAGAATGTCTATCGTTTCTTTAACCGGTTTCTGGATCTCTTTAGGCAAAAGCTTAACTAGACCGTTCACCAAAGCGGAAACGATATTTTTCGCAGCCGTCAATAGCTTATCCTTATTGTCTGCAATGCCCTGTATAAACGACTGGACGAAGTTTACTGCTGCATCAATCATCTTGGGGGCCTGCTCGGCGGCTTTCACCGCCAGCTCCCCGAAGATGTTGCCAGCCTCCATGACTGCCGCTTCAAGGCCACCGCTTTGAAAAGCCTCGGTGATTTGATTGACGTATTCTACACCTTTCAGGGCCGCTTCTTTCAGCGGGGTTTGTAGTTCCTCGTATATTTCCAGGCCCAGCGTTTCCACGCTGCCGGACAACTCCTCTATAGCGCCTTTGAGATTGTCCTGCATAGTTTCCGCCGTAGTTTTGGCGGCGCCGTCTGCCCCATTGATCGCAGCAGTCAGCTTGTTAAAATCGCTCTCACTGGCGTTGACAATAGCCAGCATGCCGGACATGGCCTCCTGGCCTGCAATGGTGGCGGCATAGTAGGTTTTTTCGCTGTCACTTAGTTTAGAAAAGCTGGTGCGGAGATCGCCGATGACATCATCTAGGGGGCGCATGGACCCGTCTGCGTTGGTCATGCAGATGCCCAGCTCTTCCATGGCTCCGGCCACTGCATCTGTAGGCTTGACAAGTCGAGTCAACATACCACGCAGGGAGGTGCCCGCCTGTTCGCCCTTGATGCCTGCGTTGGCCATAAGACCAATAGCTACGGCGGTATCCTCGATACTGTATTTCATGGCTCCGGCAATCGGGGCGACATATTTGAAGGTGTAGCCCATTTTGCCGACGTTGGTGTTTGAGTTACTGGCAGCCGCGGCCAATACGTCCGCGAAATGGCCGCTGTCTTTGGCCTCCATACCAAAGGCGGTCAATGCATCGGTTACAATATCGGACACCATGGCCAGGTCCTCGCCGGACGCAGCGGCTAAGTCCATGATTCCTTCGATGCCGTTGAGCATATCCTCGGTTTTCCAACCAGCCATGGCCATATAATTAAAAGCCTCGGCGCTCTCCGTGGCGCTGAACTTGGTTTTCGCGCCCATCTCCTTGGCTTTCTCGGTAAGCGCATCCAGCTCCTCGCCCGTTGCGCCGGAAATCGCAGCCACCTGCGACATACCAGCTTCGAAGTCCGACCCAACCTTTATGGCAAATCCGCCCGCTGTTGTCAGTGCGGCGCTGACTGCTCCAATTGCCGCTGTAGCCGCCGTGAGGCCGGTTTTTGCAATGCTGCCAAGCTTAGATACCCCAGATTTAAAACCGTCCGTAACAACACTGGTATCAAATTTTAAAGTGCCGTCATATGCCAAAGTATCACCACCTTAATAAGGGCATAAGAAAAGCGCACCCCGTTTGGAGTACGCTTTGTCTTTCTTAATATTCGTAGTGCGACCACATGCTGATGATTTTAACCGTTTGTTCCGGTTCGTAGACCTGGTAAACAAGTCGGTGCTGTACGTTAATCCGCCGGGAATAAGCGCCCGCCATATCCCCGACCAGTTTTTCATAGGGCGGCGGATTTTGGAAAGGGCTTTGCTTGAGTACATCAATAAGTTTTTTGACCCGTTCGTCCAACTTTGCGGATTTTAAAAGCGGAATCTGTTTGACCGCCGTTTTTGTATAGACGATCTTATACACTACCATTCCACCTCATCTTCGGAAACGCAGTTCTTCAAAGGCTCTTGGAGGCCGTCCAAAATCTCTTTTTTCACGCGCGAGTCAGCGGACAAATGGAGGGTTTCCATCAGACCGTTGTATTCCTCCTCGCTCATGATGACCGCATTGCCGTTTTTGGTGCTGACATTGATAATGTCGTTGTATTCCACCGCCTGATTAACATACTCAAACATGTTTTTGCGAAAATTTGTGATGTTGGTGTTGGTCATAATCTCGCCTCCTTTTCTAGTACATGTACATTATAGCGTACATATTTAAAAATATCAAGAGGCAAACAAAAAATATTTTCCCAAAAGAAAACCACGCCTCAAAAATGGGGGCGTGGTTAATTTTATTTTAATCCGTGATTTTCCATTGATATAACGCCGTCTCCAAGGTGATTAAAACCATGGTCATAAGTATAATCGGCTTTATATACTATAATTGCATATCCGGACTTTTCTCCTTGATATTTATATGTATAAGTGTATACTTGACCGTCTTTTGTTTCCCCTATTTGCTCTCCGTTTCCGCCAACAATTTTCTTCACTTGACTTATTGACATTCCGGTATCGATTTTCTCATACTCTTCTAAACTAATCCCTTCTGGGCCAATTCCTGAACAGCCCGCCAAACAGCTACACGCCAGAACCGCTGCCAAAAACACCGCAAACAGCTTTTTCATTTTTATACCCCTTCCTTCAAAGTGATTGATTTCAACAAAATATTACCACAATATCCCTGGTTATACAATGGATAATTTGGAAATTCACAAAAGACCGCTGACGTCACCGCCGTTTAGCAGAGCTTCTTCGATGGCCGACAGCTTCTCGCGTTCGGATTGAGGGAGGGGGATGGCAAATTGCTTCTTCATGCGGCGGTAGAATTGCTTTTGATCCTTTGACATCTGCGGAGTGATCTCCATGGACCGATAGCCCATGATCTCGACAATGCGGTTGTCGGATTTAAGCCCTTGGAACATGGCTTTAAATTTCCACCAGTGCAGGGAGCCTACAGCCTGCAAGTCCACACCATACTGGTCCAAAAACGCCGCGTATATGTATTCGTCGTCATGCGCAAAGGAGTAGATAGGCCCGCCATTACCGGAGCCGCCCTTCCCGGGCTCCGAATCCTTCCCGGCCGCGTAAAACCACAGCAGCCGGTCTACCGCCTGGTCGATTGCTGCAGGAACCTGGGGATAGTAAATCTCCAACGCCTTGCCGATCTTTTCCTCGTCCGGCAGACTCCCGGCCATCATCTCTTCGAAGCGGATGGAGGCGCGGAAATCCCAGTTGATCGGGACCTCCGCGCCTTGGATGCTTACGGTTGTCGGGGCCGGATTGGTGAGCAGGTTCATTTTTTTGCTCTGCGCGCGGCGCGGTTGCCGCCGTATTTGGCTTTTGCCGTCTTTGCCATCTGCTCAATTTCCTTTTTCTTTTCATTGATGCCCTCAATTAGCTCCTGGAAGGATTGCAGGGCCAGTTTCAGATTCAGCGTTCCATCGAAGATACCTGCCGCCGCGCCCTCGCCAAACAGCGTGTCAAAGCATTCCGCCACCGTTTCGCACTGGCCTCGGATTGCTTTTGCAAAGGACATGCCGTCTTTTTCCTTTTCGAGGGCCGCCATTTTCTCAACGACCACATTCATAGCTCGCTCGTATGCATCCGCTTTATCCACATCAAAAATATCGTAATCCAATTCCTTGCCGTTTACCGTAAACATCGTATTTCCTCCCTTACACTTCTGCCCCAGCCTCGGTGAAGGTCTTGGTCTGGGTGTTGAACTCGCCCTCTACAAAGGTGCCCACATTGTTCAGGTTCCCGGTCACCTTGATGGCTTCGCCGCCGGCGCCTGCGCAGGAAGCCACCTCTACCGCTACTCTGAATTTGCGGGCCTTGTAAGTGTTTTCCTTGCTGGCTGCTGGTTCAAAGAGTTCCACACGGATGTAATCCCGCTCTGCATCAGCGCCGGTCAGCTCGTCCCGGCCGATCTTGTAAAGCTCCATGACCGCCTTTTCGGACTTAATCAGGTCCGTGTCGAAGGGAAACTGGGGCTGATAGCCTTTGATGGTACTGGACGCTGCCTTGTCGTTGACATAGGTTTTGGTGTCCAACTGCGCCGCCGGGTTTTCGTCCAGGGTGTTTACCCCTGCGCCCAGCAGTTCAAAGGTCGGGTCGCCGCCCGTGCCTACAACGCCAAGATAATCCGCTACCTGGTAGCGCATAATGGTCTGATTTGCCATGATCATGCCTCCTGATAATATTGTAGCCTGCATTGGATTTGGTACTTTCCAACGTCAGGCCCTGTCGTAAAGAGATATCCGGTGCTCTGCGCCTCGATTTTCTGCGCCTCTTTGCCGTCCGGAAGGATGGGCAAGTTTCCCGCGCGCGTCTGCTGCTCCATCCAGGCGGCCAGGTTTTCGTAGAAACCGCTGTTGGCTAGGTTTTGCAGCACATCGGGGGCATAATCCTCCACCGACCGGATCACAAACAGGTACTGCCGGATGGTGCCTCCGCCTACATACCATTTCACCACCTCGGTGGCCGGTGTGGTGTCGATGGAGTATTCCACCCCATGCTCGGGCAGGTAATCTACATTGAGCTTCCGGTTGCCCATCAACGGGCAGTCGATAAAGTAGTTGTAAAGCGCCTCGATAATGGTATACGGCGCGCTATTTGCAACCTCCAAGCTTCTTCGCCCCCCTCAAAATCTCGTCTTTGTGGTCAATTTTCATCCGCTCGAACCACTGCCCGCCTCGCTGCGCGTCATAGGAGCGGCTGGTGGACGTATGGTAATACTGCTTTGCGGCATAAGGCGCAAGGTAATTGACCTCGCCGGAACCGATGACGGTTCCCAGGGTGCCGGACTTGATGAGCATGCCGGTTTTTATGGGCATATACGGCGCGTCCAGCCGCAATACTTCACTGTCCACAAACTTCTGCACGCGGGAAAACCCTTCGCTGCGCTGCGCGCCGAAGTTTTGATTCCAGACCAGTTTCGCGCTGGATTTACCGTCGGTAAAAACCGCGCCGCGCGGTGTCTCAATCTTAATTCCGGCCATCTATCTTCCCTCGATCCGCCAGTGCTGCAGGGCAGGAGCCCCGCGCCGGTTATCCTGCACGCGGGTCACCACAAAGCAGCGCCCTTGGTATTTGCGGGTAAGAGCAGTAGCCCCCGTAGGAGCGTCTTGTGCCTCACCCTTGATGACGATATCACCCGCAGCGGCTGTTATAACATCCTGTGTTGGGATACGCACGGTATACGTGTCTGCCGTCAGCAACCCGCTGTCTGCCACCGTCACGGCCTGGGAGCCGTACCAGCTGCCCGTATAAACCACCCGCGTCCAAACGTCCGCCCGCTTTGTCTCATCGTAGCTGCGGTGATAGAGCGTGATAGGTTGGCCAGCAACCAGCATCCTTACACCCCCGCATACCGCAGCGGGCTGGACCGGGGAAGGTACAGGTCCGCTGCTGCCAGTTTATCCGCCGAAAACTGCGCGCTCGTGGCTGCGTCATCGGCATAGCTCTCGCTGTACCCGTCGTTACTGACGCTTTTGAGTCCATCGGCCCGAGAGGCACGGGCGGCACGATACCGCCCGACTACCTCCGCCACTGCGCACACCGCCATACGCACCTCATCCGTTACCGGAGACCCCTCCCGCAGTCTCTGGCAGGTTAGCAGGTCGATGTATGCCTCCGCCTCGCGCGCTGCAGCGGGCCACTGATCTGGGGCCAGCTGGCTGCCGCGAAAGGTCTCATAATAGTAGCTGTAGGACGTATACATGTATGAGCCTTCCTTACTTTTTAAATTTTGCCAAAACCACTTTTGCCTCGTTGGTCAGCGCGACAGTATAAAATTTGTCCGCCGTAATCTCGGTTGTGCGGCTACGCGGCTTGCGCTCCGTCTCCACATTGGTGTCACGCTTGAGGTAAATGGTCATTGCGGGAAGCTCATCCTCGGTCTCGTCATCCTGCTCGAGCTTAACAATCGGGCAGGTGTAGTACGCACTGCCGCTGTCCAGCGTCACCTTTTTGGAGGGGACGATACGGGTGTTCGCAATCTTGCCAATCTCACCGGATACCATCACGCCGGACGTGTACTTGTCAGCGGACAGGAAGTTGGCGTCCTTTCGCAATTGGGTAACCTGCTTGGGATTGATAAACATTACCTTTTCGGTGTTTACCTCCTCTTCAAATAGGTCGATGGCGTCCACGATACCGTTATAGGCGATCTGGGCGGCGGAGCCGTCATAGGTAAGAGTAGCGGTCATCAAGGCATCCATAGCGTCATTGTCCAGCTTGGACGCGATGGACATAGCTAACTGGTTGTTGGCCTCCCCGACTGGGTTGCCATAGCCGGAAAGCACTGCCTCATCCGTCAGGCCGACGCCCTTCATAGCCTTCTTGATGGTCGCCTGCTTAGTCGCGGTAGACATTTTCTCGATGGTAACCTCGGCGCCCTCCGCCACATCTGCCGCATCTCCAATGTAGCTGTACGACGGGACGGTAATGGTGTCACCAGGAACGCCCTGCAAGGTGCTATCCACCTTTGCAAAGGGCGCCACCCGGATTTTCTTCGGAATTTTCGCGGAGATCATGTCCGCCATAACTTCGGGGTTAATCAGTTCTGCGAGTTTCGTAATCACATCTGCCATACATTATTGCTCCTTTTTGGTTAATTCTTGGTATAAATTCGGATTGCTTTTTTTCAGCGCCAGGCGAGCCATATAGCCCATTTTGCCAAACGCCTCTTCGGTCGTTTGAGTGGGCGCCACGCCTCCAGTGGGCCGAACCACCTCCGGCGCCTTCTTGTCGCTCTCGAACAGGTAGCTGTTTTCCGCTCTGACCTTTTCGATCTGCTCTTTCAGGCCGACAATCTCCTCGCCGTTAAGCTTGAGCGAATCCAAATCCAGAAGCGCCTTGACCGCCTTGGCATTTTTGGCCTTTGCGCCTGCCAGGGCATTGGTCAAAGCAAAATCGAACTGCATAGCCTGCGCCTTCTCTTCGGCATCCTTCTGCGCTTTCTCAAATTTTGATTTGTAGTCGTCGGCCGCTTTGCGGATGCCTTCAATGTCCATGCCCTTGAATTCATCAATCTGTTTGTTCGCCGAT
>NZ_JBBMFD010000038.1:0-11105 GCF_040096205.1 Solibaculum intestinale
TCCAAAAGACCCGGGAGATGGGCGCCACTCACATCGTCTGCGTGATAAGCGGCAACTATGAACGGCCGCTTGGATGCCTTCCGCTTATGCAAATGTGCGAGGTTTCCTCAATGGGGAAAAGCGTTCCCCGCAGAGTCAAATACCCATTCCCTGTTTAAGAGGGCACCGGCAGCCCGGCCTCCCGGAAAATGGATCTTGCCTTTGCGACCTCGTCGGCTGTCGGCTCGGGCGTATCCGCCAACGTGTAAGGCCGATGAAGCTGCTCCCATTTGTATTCGCCCATCTTATGAAAGGGCAGCAGCTCCATCCGCTCGATGCAGGTATAGCCTTTGAGGAACGCCGCCATCGCCCGCAGCTTCTCTTCCTTGAGGGTGATGCCCGGGACCAGGACATGGCGAATCCATACCGGCGCGTTTCCCGCCTCTCGGTAATCGAGCAGGGCAATGGCACCCCGGTTGTCCCGCCCGGTCAGGCGTTTGCAGTCTCCGGGGTCCATGGCTTTCAGGTCCAAAAGCACCAGGTCCGCCAGGTCCACCGCTTCCTGACAGGCCGCAAGAGGGATGGAACCCGCCGTGTCCAGCGCTGTGTGAATGCCTTGTTCCCTGCAAAGGGAGAAAAGGGCGGCGCAGAAGTCCGCCTGCAAAAGCGGTTCCCCGCCCGACAGAGTGACTCCGCCGCTTAGAAAGCTGCGGTAACGCAGAATGTCGGCAAATACCTCGTCCACCGTGCGCACCTGGCCGTCCCTGACGCTCCAGGAGTCCGGGTTGTGGCAGTATAAACATTGCAGCGGGCAGCCCTGCAAAAACAGCACATATCGGATGCCGGGCCCGTCCAGCGCGCCGAAGGTTTCCACCGAATGGATGCGGCCGGTAATCGCGGACATAGAGGACACCTCCTGTTCAGACAAGACGGCGCGGATTCCCCGCGCCGCTGGCAGCATTTGACTAGAACCGGGTATGGAAGGTGCGGTTGATCACGTCCATCTGCTGCTCTCTGGTGAGCTTGATGAAGTTGACCGCGTAGCCGGAAACCCGGATGGTCAGCTGGGGATACTTCTCCGGATGATCCATGGCGTCCAAGAGCACATCCCGGTTTAAAACGTTGACGTTGATGTGATGGCCGCCCTCGGCAAAATACCCGTCCAGCAGAGAGGCCAGGTTTTTGACCTTGTCCTCCTCTTCCCGGCCCAGAGCCCCCGGCACAATGGAGAAGGTGTAGGAAATGCCGTCCTCACTGTAGTCGTACGGCAGTTTTGCCACCGACATCATGGAGGCCACGCAGCCGTTCTCATCCCGCCCATGCATGGGATTGGCGCCCGGGGCGAAGGGTTCGCCCAGCTTGCGTCCGTCCGGCGTGGAACCGGTCTTCTTGCCGTATACTACGTTGGAAGTAATGGTCAGCACCGACTGGGTGGCGATGGCGCCCCGGTAGGTGCGCTGCTTGCGCAGCTTCTGCATAAAGGTCTTGACCACGTCCACCGCGATGTCATCCACCCGCGGGTCGTTGTTGCCGAACTTGGGATAATCCCCTTCGATCTCGAAATCCACCACCAGGTCCCGGTCGTCCCGGATGGGGCGGACCTTCGCGTACTTGATGGCGGAAAGGCTGTCTGCCACCACCGATAGCCCCGCAATGCCGCAGGCCTCGGTGCGCACAATTTCCTCGTCGTGCAGCGCCATCTGGATGCGCTCATAGCAGTACTTGTCGTGCATGTAGTGAATGACGTTGAGGGTGTTCATATAAAGCTTGGAAAGCCAGTCGAGAATGGCGGAGAACTTCTTCATCACGTCGTCGTAGTCCAGATACTTGCCCCGTACCGCCAAAAGCTCAGGGCCTACCTGGTCCCCGGTTTTCTCGTCCCGGCCGCCGTTGATGGCGTAAAGCAGAGCCTTGGCCAGGTTCGCCCGGGCGCCGAAAAACTGCATCTGCTTGCCCACCCGCATGGCGGACACGCAGCAGGCGATGGCATAATCGTCGCCGAACTTGCGCCGCATCAGACTGTCGCTCTCGTACTGGATGGAGGAGGTCTCGATGGAAAGGCGGGCGCAGAAATTCTTAAAGTTCTGGGGCAGGCGGCGGCTCCACAGCACCGTCATGTTGGGCTCCGGGGCGGGGCCTAGGTTGACCAGGGTGTGCAAAAAGCGGTAGGACATTTTCGTGACCATATGCCGTCCGTCAGTGGACATGCCGCCGATGGACTCGGTAACCCAAGTGGGGTCACCGGAAAAAAGCTCGTCGTAGCTGGGAGTGCGCAGAAAACGGACCATCCGAAGCTTCATAATGAAGTGGTCCACAAATTCCTGAATCTCTTCCTCCGTGTACCGGCCTTCCTGCAAATCCTTCTGTGCGTAAATGTCCAAGAAAGTGGACACCCGGCCTAAGGACATGGCCGCGCCGTTTTGCTCCTTTACCGCCGCCAGATACCCGAAATAGAGCCACTGGATGGCTTCCTTCGTGTCTCTGGCCGGGGCGGAAATGTCAAACCCGTAAGACTGGGCCATGACTTTCAGCGCATGCAGCGCCTTAATTTGGTCGGAGATTTCCTCCCGATGGCGGATGGAAGCCTCGTCCATAATATCGTAGCTGTAGTCCTGTAAGGCTTTTTTCTTCTGCTCGATGAGTGCGTCCACGCCGTACAAAGCTACCCGGCGGTAGTCGCCGATGATGCGGCCCCGGCCGTAGGCGTCGGGTAGGCCGGTGATGATGCCGGTGTGCCGGGCGCGCTTCATCTCGTCGGTATACACGTCGAACACGCCGTCGTTGTGAGTTTTGCGGTATTTGAAAACCCGCTCCACCTCCGGGTCCATCTCCCGGCCGTAGTTTTTCAGCGACGTGCGTACCATCCGGATGCCGCCGAAGGGCATAATGGCCCGCTTGAGGGGCGCGTCGGTCTGCAAGCCCACGATGGTTTCCAGGTCTTTATCAATGTAGCCGGGCGAATAAGCGTCGATGTCCGAAATGGTGGACGCGTCGATATCAAGTACCCCGCCGGCCGCGGTTTCCTTCTTCATCAGGGATGAAACCTCATCCCACAGCTTTCGGGTGCGTTCGGTAGGAGGAGTGAGGAACGAATCGTCCCCATCGTAGGGAGTGTAGTTCTTGTTGATGAAATTGCGAACGTCGATGGTGTTGGTCCAAGTGCCGGTTTTAAAGTTCATGGTGCGCTCCCTCCTTTTGTTTTGATTTAATTATACTAGAATAGTATAGTTTTTGCAACTGGCAAAACACAACATTTCAGAGAAATTGGCTACTGCTATTTAAGGATACCCTTTTTCCGTTTCTTTCACGAAAAAAACAGGCATGCAGCCCGGCTGCATGCCTGCCATCCTTATAAAACCTTGGAAAGGAAATCACACAAACGGGGATTTTGGGGATTCCCGAAAAACGCCTGGGGCTCGGACTCTTCCAAAATCAAGCCTTCATCCATGAAAAGCACGCGGGTCGCCACTTCCCGAGCAAAGTTCATTTCGTGGGTGACCACGACCATGGTCATCCCTTCTTCCGCCAGCTCTTTCATGACCTGAAGAACCTCGCCCACCATCTCCGGATCCAACGCGGAGGTGGGTTCGTCGAAAAGCATCACATCCGGGTTCATCGCCAGAGAACGGACAATAGCGATACGCTGCTTCTGGCCGCCGGAAATCTGACTGGGGTAAGAGTCCGCCTTTTCCGACAGGCCCACCCGCTTTAAAAGACGCAGGGCATTTTCCTTCGCCTGCTCCTCGCTTTGCAGCTTGAGCTTGACCGGAGCCAGCGTAATGTTCTGCATCACCGTCAGATGAGGGAAGAGGTTAAAATGCTGAAACACCATTCCCATCTTCTGGCGCATCTGATTGACATTGCACTTGGGATCGGTAATCAAAGTATCCTCAAACCAGATTTCGCCCGAGGTAGGCGTTTCCAGGAGATTGAGGCACCGCAGAAAGGTGGATTTGCCGGAGCCGGACGGCCCCACCACAACGACCTTTTCGCCCTTCTTGATTTCCTCATTGATGCCGCAGAGCACCCGATGGTCTCCAAAGGCTTTGTGCAGGTCTTTAACGACTATCACTTGCCCTCAGCCTCCTTTCCATAACGCCCAGGCCCTTGGTCAGGATCTTGATGATGATGAAGTAGATGATGGCCACGCCGATAAGGGGCATATACGCGGTATAGGTACGGCTGATGATGAAGTCGGCCGCCTTGGTCAGATCCATCAGGGCGATGTAGCCCACCACCGCCGTTTCCTTAATGAGCACAATGAACTCGTTGCCCAGAGCCGGCAGCACGTTCTTAATCGCCTGGGGGACAATGATGTAGCGCATAGTCATAAAGCTGGTCAGGCCTAAGGAGCGGCCTGCTTCCGACTGGCCCTTGTCAATGGACTGGATGCCGGCACGGAAGATTTCCGCCACGTATGCGCCGGAATTGAGACCAAAGGCGATGATGGCAACCATCATCTTGTCCATTCCGGACTTGCCGAAAATGATCTGGTACATAATCAGCAGCTGCACCACGAAAGGCGTGCCTCTGATGATGCTCACGTAAGCATTTGCCAGCCAGTTAGGGATCGCCAGTAGAAACCCCACGAATTTATTGTGGGTTTTTAGGCTGTTGCTGGGCAGACGGATGACCGCTACAATCAGGCCCACCAGAATGCCGATGAGTGCGGCAAAAACCGACAAAATCAGCGTGTTTTTCAAACCGTCCACAATCAGCGTGTAACGGTTGCCCTCAATGAAGACAAATACGAACTGATCGTACAGCGACTGGAAAAAAGCGCCGATGGAATCAAAGATATTCATCGTGATGAGTGAAACGTCCGGCATAGGAACCTCCCCCGTTCATAGAAAAGTGAGGATAGTGCGAATAGAGGCACTATCCTCACAAAAGCGTTCTTATTACCGATTACTGCTCGATATACTGCTTGAGGATCTCGTCGTACTTGCCGTTTTCCTTAAGGGTCTTGAGAGCCGCGTTGATCTTGTTGAGAAGATCCTCGTCCTCCTTGGTTACGGCGATGGCGTAGGTCTCCGTTTCGGACTGAATGCCTTCGACAATCTTAATGTCGTCGGCGTTCTCCTTGGCGAACACCTGTGCAGGATTCGAGTCGATGATGACCGCGTCCACTCTGCCGTTTTTGAGCTCAATGACCGCGTCCAGACCCTTCTTCATGCGGGAAACTTCCGTGTTCTGCAGAGAAGTGCCCAGGATGTATTCCCAGTCGGGATCGCCGGAAGCCACAAAGTCGCCGGTGGTGCCTTCCTGCACGGCGATCTTTTTGCCGTTTAAGTCTTCCGCCTTGGTGATATCGCTGTCCTTGCGCACCAGAACCATCTGATGAGCCTCATAGTAACCGTCGGAGAAATTCACGCTCTTCTTGCGCTCGTCGTCCACCGTCATGGCGGCGATGATGCCCTGAATGTTGCCGCTTTCAATGGCGCCGATCAGGGATTTGAATTCCATGTTTTCAATCTGGATTTCCACACCCATCTGTTCGCCGATTGCCTTCATCAGTGCGATGTCGAAGCCGTCCGGATTGCCGTCGTCGCCAATGTACTCAAAGGGCGGGAATTCCGCGTTGGTGCCGATCTTCAGGACGTTCGATTTGCCGCTGTCGCACGCCGCAAGCATGGAAACCGACAAAACCAGTACCAATGCCAGCGCCAGGACTCTCATAAATTTTTTCATTTCGATACCCTCCCGTATCAATTAATGATGGCATTATACCATAGCCCTTTGCCGAAATCAAGGGCACATAGCATACTTATGCAGAATATACACGAAATAGGCATAATCATGCACATTTCTGACAAGCCGCCTCAGCGGGGGGGAGGTATCCGCTTTTTAAGCACCAGAATCGTCTGCCCGTCCGAAAAGCCGGGATGCCGCTCCTTGATATAAGGGCTGCGCAATTCTTTGCGCACCATGTCCCGCAGCGCAGTCCCCGAATGGTAGCCGTGAACCACGATGACTTCCTTTGCGTCCCGGTCTAGGGAGGCACGGGCAAGAAGATGCTGCAGATAGGTTTTCGCGGCAAAGGCGCGCATTCCGTGAATGTCCACCACAATGTCCAGTCCAGCCCGGCGTTCCCGGTTTTGCCCGCCCGTCATTTGCCTACGTTCAAAAGCAGCACCCAAGCCAGGATCAGCGTAAACCCGGTGCAGCAGACCAAAAGGGCGTTGCGCTGCTTTCTGCTCTTGATGGCCTGCACGGCGAAGCCCAGCAAAACGCAGGTGATGACAAGGCCGGTCACGTCGATGCCGATGCCCACAAGGCTGTGGTCGAGCGTAATGTGATCGCCGAACCAGTAGAGAATGCCGGTACCCAGCAGGTGGGAAAGGGGAACGAGAATCAGTGGCAGAATGCCGATGGAATATTCCGGTTTGCGTGCGCGCAGGAAGATATAGCACATGGCGAGAATCACAATGACAATCGCCCAGCATTCGGTAACCATAACGCAAAGCCCTCCCCAAAGGAAAAACACCGTTGCCGGACACGCACATTTCCCTGCGGGCGGCAAAGGGCCTTCCGTAATCATCTGTTTGGTGCTAATATCCGGCCCCAAAGAACCGGAATGGATGCAATTATTATCCATGATTTTGAAAGCCTTGTCAAGCAGACGGGCCAAATTGCCGCCTGCAAAACGAAACAGGCTGCCCGGGCGCTTTCATAAGGAGGCATTTCAGAAAAAGCCGGCCGCAAATTGCCGCGGCCGGCTTTTGACCAATGCGTATTATAAAAAAGTAAACATGTAAGCGGGCACATGCCCTCCTGCTTTTGCAGAAAAACGTCCTTTCAGCTTTCGTTTTTAATGCCGCTGCCGCTTTCCTGCAGCGCATCCTGGAAATAGCGGTAAGCGGTCATGAAGTCTTTCGAGCTGCTTGCCGTTACCGTCTGAAAAGAACCCGGGACAATGACATTATATTCTTTGCCGCCGCCGACGGTGGTATCCTTCGTCTGCTTGACCGTTGCCCATCCGGCCTCGTACACGCCGGTTTTGGCGTTGTATTTCATCATCAGAATCTGGTTGCCGCTCTGGGCTGCAGTGATGTCGGCGCTGCTCCAATAGACCTGATAGGTCTCCTTGACGGCGTTTCCGGAACGCTCGATGTTGCATAAGGACCAGGTGGCGGTTATTCCCGCGCCGATGGAATGGTTGGACAGCTCCGCCAGACAATTGCGGATGGGGCCGGCATAATTGCCGCCTTCCGGCGCGGTAGAGTCAATCTGGCTGATGGACAGGCGTGAACCCAGCAGATCCACGATTTTGTCTCCTAAGCTGCCTTCCATATATCTTCCGATGGTATCGGCAAAGTCGTAATGGACTTCCAGGCCCCCGTGCTGTGTGCAGTAAGCGGAAAAGCTGTGGGACACCGGGTCGTAGGACAGGCGGATTTCCCCGTTTGAACCCACGCACACGTATCCTTTTTCGCGGATTATCTCCGTGGTAAACTTAGCCATCACCTGGTCCGCCGAAGCGTCCAGCTTCATGACCTCGTAGGAAGCCTCCCGCTGCAAAGCGGCGCGGTTGGATAGACAGGTGGACTGCCGCGCATCGCCGATGATGGAGGAAACAGCGGGAATGGCGATGGCCGCCACAATTGCCAAAACCGCTACGACGATAACAAGTTCCACCAGGGTAAATCCCCGCTGTGTTCGGCGCATCTTTCCCACCTCTTTTCTTTATTTTCATCATACAACGTCTTGTGTTTCTTGTAAAGAAGAAGCGGGAGAAAAAGCGGGAAAACGGCGGTGCTTTTCGACGAAAGCTGCCGCAATTACATGGTGTTTCGGAAACGCTGCATTTGAATGCAAAAAGCCGCCGGATGAAAACCGACAGCTTTTTATCGGGAGGGAACGGGATAAAGGCACGGACGTCTGTGCGTTTGCACTGCGGTTATAGCTGTGCCGGCGCGCAGCCCGCCGTGTCCTTTGAGGACGCTCATCTTCTCATTTTATGGATAACGAGGGTGAGGGTTCCTTCGGTGGTGGTTACAGAACTGTTAAAAGTCAGATTGAACACCGTCTGCGACGGCACCTCGATGAGAAAGGACACCGCGCCGAAGGCGCTGGACCGCCCGGCTCCTGTCATGAAGTAAATGCCATACTCAATGTGAACGGCACTGTTATAATAGGGCGTCACCTGCATGAATCCGGACTCCGTAAGCAGGGCCGATACTTCATAGGAAATAAAATAGGTGCCTGGCGCCGGGGTAATGCGGGTCGGTCAGCATAATGTTGCCGGTGGGGTCGGCCACGCCTACCCCCATGGGAATCAAAGCGGCATTTTGAAACTGTGCGCTGTAATTGAGAAAGGACGCGGCCGCATCGTTGGGAACCATTCCAGTCGGCTCGGAAACGGCGCCGAATCCCGTACTGCCAGGATTGCAGGGGCAGGAAGCGGTACGGCATAAAAACCAATTTTCCGGCGGGACAGGTTGGATGGATACATCGGGGTAGCGCTCCTTTCCTCAGAACAAAGGGATATGTTGTTACAACGGCGGCTCCAGATCGGGAATCGGTGCGCTCTGCGCAAACATCGCCGCATCGTGATTTTCTTTTAGGTCGTACAGACGGATGATCGCCGCCGCGAGCACAAGGCCGTTTGCCAAGTATCCGCGCAGGCTGGACGCGCATTGCAGAGGCGTTTCTTTGGGCGTGTACAGCGCGTCGGCGGCCAGCTGGTAAAAATAAATCAGCGCACCGATGATCATGGCGCTGGAAGTCAGCTGAATCGGATACGGATCAGCAACACAGTCGCAGGCATTCTCCTCCGGCTGGGCGCTGCAAAGAAGAAGCTGCTTTTGCATATCGGTGGTGCAGTAAGACAGCAACGTAGCTGCCGCCAGGATCAAAATGTACCATTGGGACTGGTCGATGATACCGAGCTGCTTGAGCAGCTCGGACGGGAGGCTGTCGTCTGGTCGGACGTTGTCCGTTTGCATTGTATCACCACGCATCTCCGAAATACTACAGTATATTCCTTCTTCAGCCCGTTGATACTTTGCCCGCCGCGGGATAATCGGCAGAAGCGGCGCATATGAATAAAGGAACCAATCATACAGGAGGAATTTGCTATGCTTTGCGGCAATATACCGGCCGATTTGCCGGCGGTAAACAATTTTCATGCCCCGTCGCCTTATCCGCCTGTGAAGGTGGAGGGAAAAAATCTCCGCTATGCCCAGATTTTGCACCAGGATACCGCGTCCGCTCAGGGCGAGTTTACCGCAGTCACCCTGTACATTTACCAAAGTTGGCTTTTTGACGCGGTTTCCCCTGGAGCGGGAAAGATCATGCGGGAGTTGGCCATTGTGGAAATGCATCACTTGGATTTGCTAAGCCAGGTCATCAATCTGCTGGGCGGCGACCCCACCTTCAGCGCCGTGCGAAACAACCGCTGCATCGTCTGGAACGGCAGTATGGTCCATTACTGCAAGTCTTTTCCTCAAATGATCCGGTACAACATCAAGGCCGAACAGGAAGCCGTCGCTACTTACCGCCGTCATCTTGCCCTTATCAAGGATGTTCATATCCAAGCGCTGATGGAACGAATCATCGAAGACGAAGAGGTTCATCTTTCCATCTTCCGGCAAATGCTCGAATGTATCTAGAAAAAGCGGCGTGCCCCGGCACGCCGCTTTTTCTTTGCAACCAGTAGGACAGGCCGTTTGATTTGCAGAGGGAAAATTCGATATTCTTTTAAAGCCCTTGACCTTATCACCATGTCAAGGGCTACAATAAGAAGGAACCGGTTCACAGCACCCAACAGAAAGAAGGAATCAAACCCATGTTCACCATCGGCGAATTTTCCAAACTCTGCCGGGTATCTGCCCGGATGCTGCGCCATTACGACGCCATTGGCTTGCTCCGCCCGGCCCATGTGGACCCCGCAAACGGCTACCGGTATTACGATCCCTCCCAGCTGCCGGTTTTGCAGCAGATTGAGACGCTCAAAAGCTACGGCTTTCCTCTTTCACAGATTGCCGGTCTTTTGTCCTTGCCGCCCAACCAGCTGAGCCGTCAGATCCATGTCCGCCGCCTGGAAGCCCACGAGGAGCTGCATGCTCTTCGCAAACTGCTTCGCCGCATGGAGGACGACATTTTCAGAATGGAGGACCATCCTATGGAACTGGACAAATATTCGGTCATCGTCATGCCAACGCCGGCCCAGAAGGTGTTCGGCGTTCGCAAAACCATCGCCGTCAGCGAAACGCATGAGCTGTTTGAGGAGCTGTATCAGCGGATGAAGGAGCAGGGGCTGACCCGCAGCGGCGTTACCCAGCTTGTATTTTTTGGAGAGGAATTTTCCTATGAAAACATGGATGTGGAAGCCCAGGTGCAAGTGATGGGGGAGGGCGCCGGGGTCAGGGAAATCCCAGCGCAGCTGTGTGTGGCCACCACCCACGTAGGCCCCTATGAGACGGTGCGGTATGCTTATGAAGCCATCCACGCCTATCTGACCGCACATCCGGAATACCAGGTGTGCGGCCCGGGTGTGGAACGCTACCTCAAGGACGAAAACCAGGCGCTTACCCCGGAAGAGCTGGAAACAGGGATTTTGTTCCCAGTAAAGAAGTCGGATTCCGCAAAATAGATTCTCCAGTCAGGCCTGTTTACGACAGCCGCCCTCCATCACCGTTGAGAAGATGTTGATGGAGGGCGGGGTGTCAGGGAAGGACTCTTACGCCGCGTAAGTATGCCGTCCCCGGTTAAGGGGACGGCCGCGGAAACTTAATATCCGCAGCAACAGCTGCTGCCGCTGTAGGAATCGTAACCAGAGGTCTCAGCGAAACCGGAGGAGGTGGCAAAGGCAGAGCCACTATTCCAAACCGGAGAACCTATCTGATAGGTAGCGACGATCGGCAGATACCCGACCACGCAAGATCTCGCACAAGAGTTCTGACACGCGGCAGCGGCCACGTTGGCGCATGTGGAAGATGCGACTGAAGTTCCCGACCAATTGTTACAGCACATATCTGAATCCTCCCTTATTGTTACGGGACTAGCCCCGTGTTCCACTATATGCCCGCGGGAAGATATGTGTTCCAAGTAAAACAGAGCGCCTTTGCCGCAGCCGCGCCCGGAAATAGAAACAGCGGCGGTATGAAAATACCGCAGATCGG
>NZ_JBBMFD010000039.1:0-10405 GCF_040096205.1 Solibaculum intestinale
CGGCGCGAACATTCGCGCCGCCTTTTTGAAAGCGTTCTTCGCCGCTCGGATGGACACGGCAGAAAACCCGTTTCTTCTTTATCGCAGCTCGTTCATTACCAACCCGGTAATGAGCTTCGGATAAAAATAGGTGGATTTCTGCGGCATCTTCTCGCCGGCCGCCGCAACGTCCCGGATTTCGGTCACCCGGGTGGGATTCAACAGGAAGGCACACTGGGCTTCCCCCTTGCGCACGGCGTCCACGGCCTCTTTTTCCAGTTTGACATAGGTCAGGTTCTTCTGGTTTTGCATGTTCTCCTTGTCAATGCCGAACAGCCGCTCGAGAACCAGGGTATGCAGCACCGTCACATCCAGCGTGCGGGAAGCGGGGCTTACATCGGGGAGCAGCTTGTCCATCACCAACGTGTCCTTTAAGGTAAGCAGAGTCCAGCCTTCCCCGCCGTCGTAAAAGCCGAAGGCTTTTTTGCCCGCGTCGTAGAGGGCAGTAAGTTCCTCGTCCAAAGTAGCGAGAGAGGGCCGGGGCGAAACCTCAAAGTATTCCTTGCATTTCTGAAGCGCCGCGGCAGGATCAAAGTCGGGCAGGTCCCGCACCAGCCGGTGGGTGGGAAACACCACAAGACCCGGATGGGCCATGTCCACCAGCATCATCATCACATAATCCGTCCCGTCACCGGGCTTACTAAGCCCCTTTTCCCGGCAGTCATCCCGGAACTTGAGGGCCGTCTCATACCGATGATGGCCGTCGGCAATGTAAAGCTTGCGGTCGGCAAACTGGCGGCTGAGCACCGCCAAAACCGCCGGGTCGGTCACCAGCCACAGCCGGTGGGTGACGCCGCTTTTATCGGTGAACTCCTGGGCCGGGGCACCGGCCGACTGGGAATCCAGAAGAATGCGGGTGTTCCCGTCGTCCATATATAACGAATAAATCTGGCTGAAATTGCAGAAGGTGGACTTCATCAGGTTATAACGGTCGGTCTTCGCCTTGCTCAGGGTGAATTCATGGGGCAGCACCACGCCCTCGGAGAAGGGGGTGAGCTTGACCAAGCAGATGACCCCTTTGACCTTGCGGGTCACCCCTTTGACGGTGAATTCCTCTTCATAGATATAGAGGCTCTCCTTCTCGTCGCGCTTGAGGATGCCCTCTTTCTTCCATTCGCCCAACACCCGGCCGGCCTCTTCATAGGGGTCCTCCCCCTCCCGGGGCAGCTCCAGTCGGATGACGTTATGAGGGTTTGCCTCCAGATAGGCCTTGCGCTGCTCTTCGCTGATGATGTCATAGGGCGGGCAGGTAAGGGACCCTATATCTCCCGCTTTGGCGGTATCGAACCGCAGCCCGCGAAATGCCTTAATTTGCGCCATCGTTTCCATCCATTTCTCCTTGCGGCAGATTTGTCCGGGTCGCGCTGCGGCCGCAGGAAGCGCAGCGCTCAAGGGAATGGTTTCATTTTATAATGAATCGCTCGTCCCGTCAACCGGGGCCGGAGAAATTGCGCCGGATTTCGTCCGCTTGCAGGGAAACATGCGGCTGGACGGCCTCCTCAAAGCATATGTGCTCATGTGTTTGCGTGGCTGTTCCCTTCGTTGCGAAAACGGGGAAATTGGAGTATAATAGATGAAATTCGACGTTTGACGGAGGGATCTTGCTTGAAGGACATTTATCTGGACAACAGCGCCACCACAAAGGTCTGCCCCCAGGCGGCCGAGGCGGTGCGGCGGCTTTTGTGTGAAACCTATGCAAACCCCTCTTCCCTCCATGCCATGGGAGCCGCCGCCGAACGGGAGCTCAGCCACGCCCGGCAGACGGTCGCCAAGGTGTTGGGGTGCAACCAGAGGGAGGTATTCTTCACCTCCGGCGGGACGGAAGCGAACAACCTGGCCCTGTTCGGCGCGGCGGCGGCACGAAAGCGGCTTGGCAACCGGATCGTCACCACCCGCATCGAGCACCCGTCGGTGTACGAGCCGGCCCTGCAGCTGGAGAAGCAAGGCTTCGAGGTGGTGTTCTTAGAGCCGGACGAAACGGGAAACATCCCCGTCCAAGCGGTGTTCGAAGCGATCACACCGGACACCGTTCTCGTGAGCATGATGCTCGTCAACAACGAAACCGGCGTGCGCCTGCCGGTAGAGACGGCGGCCAAGGCCATCAAGCGGGCCGGGGCCCCCGCCCTGCTCCACTGCGACGCGGTCCAGGCCTTCGGAAAGCTTCCCTGCAAGCCGGCCTCCCTGGGGGCGGACCTGATGACTCTTTCGGCCCACAAAATCCACGGTCCCAAGGGAACCGGCGCCCTATACATCCGCAGGGGTGTGCGCATCGAGCCTCGTACCTTTGGCGGCTCCCAGGAGCAGGGCCTTCGCCCGGGAACCGAGGCATCCGCCCTGATTGCGGGGTTTGGCGCAGCGGTGGAGGCTCTGGGCACCGGCAGCGCATTTTTGGAGCATACGGCGCAGCTCAAAGACCGTCTGTATGAAAAGCTTCGTAGCATTCCCGGCATTTCCTTCAATTCCCCTGCCGACGCGGTTCCGTATATCGTCAACCTGTCGGTGGAGGGCATTCGCTCGGAAACCATGCTCCACCACCTGGCCGCCAGGGGCATTTCCGTGTCCAGCGGCTCGGCCTGCTCGAAGGGGAAACACAGCCGGGTTCTTGCGGCCCAACGTCTCGCGGACGACCGGGTAGACGGTGCGCTGCGGATTAGTTTTAGCCGGGAGAACGACACTCTAGACGTAGACGCCTTCGTGGAAGGGGTTTTGGACGGGATGGCGCGGCTGGCCCGGCGATCATAAGGAGGTACCCGATTGGCAAAACGCATTCATTTATTGGAGAAAAAGGTCGCCGAGCTCATTGCCGCGGGCGAGGTGGTGGAACGGCCCTGTTCGGTGGTCAAGGAGCTGGTGGAAAACTGCATTGACGCAGGGGCCACCGCCGTAACGGTGGAAATTAAGAACGGCGGCGTGCGCTACATCCGCGTGACCGACAACGGCTGCGGCATCGCCCGGGAGGACGTGCCCACGGCCTTTCTGCGCCACGCCACCAGCAAAGTGCAGACGGAAGACGATCTGGACGCCATCTCCACCCTGGGCTTTCGCGGGGAAGCTCTGGCCTCGGTGGCGGCGGTGGCCCACGTGGAGCTGATCACCCGCACTTCGGAGGAACCCATGGGTACCCGCTACTGCATCGACGGCGGGGAGGAAACCCTGCTGGAGGACGCGGGCTGCCCCAAGGGTACCACCATTTTGGTGCGGGATTTGTTTTATAACACGCCGGCCCGCATGAAGTTTCTCAAAAAGGACGTGTCGGAAGCGAACGCCGTGGCCTCGGCGGTGGACCGGATCGCCCTGTCCCATCCGGAGGTGTCGGTGAAGTTCATCCGGGACGGCAAGCAGGAACGAATGACGCCCGGAGACGGCAAGCTTCTTTCCACCATCCACGCAGTGTTCGGGCGGCAGTTCGCCCAGGGCCTTCTGCCGGTGGATTATACCTTAGGCGGGGTAAAGGTGTCCGGCTACATCAGCAAGCCCTCCGCCTCCCGCCCCAACCGCAGCATGCAGAGCTTTTTCATCAACGGCCGGTATGTGCGCACCCGCACGGCGGCGGTGGCCCTGGAGGAAGCCTGCAAGGGGAGCGTTATGGTGGGAAAGTTCCCCGCCTGCGTGCTCAACCTTACGCTTAATCTCGCCCTTGTGGATGTCAACGTCCACCCTGCAAAAATTGAAGTCCGCTTTGTCAATGAACGCCCGATTTTCGACGCAGTTTATCACGCCTGCAAAAACGCGCTGGGGGCCGACGCGCCCGCTCAGGAAATTGATTTGAGTAAGGTGGCAAAGCTGGTGCGGGCTCCCGCAGCAGAAACCGCCCAGCAATTGACCCTTTCCCCTTCCTCCGCTGCGCCCCAAGCGCCTTTGCCCAAACGCGGCGTTGACCGGGCGGTTCTCCAGGCGCCGGCGGATATTTCCTATGCCCCTTCGCCTGTCGTTTCCATCCCGTCCATCCCCAAAGCCCCCGCGGCGCCGCCGGCGCCCAGGAATCCGGGCTGGGACATTGTGGTGGAAGAAGAGACGCAAAAGGAACCCCAGACGCCGCCTGCCCCAAAGCCGCCAGCAAAGCCGCCTTTCGCGCCCAGCAAGGAGCCCGCGCCGACCACTGGGTCGCCTTCTGCCCGGGAAGCCCGCCTGATCGGAGAGGCCTTTTCCACCTACATCCTGCTTGAGAGCGGGGACGAGCTTCTCCTGATCGACAAGCATGCCGCCCACGAGCGCCTTCTTTATGAACACATCAAGTCCCAGGCGCAGCTGACCCCCCAGCTGCTGCTTACCCCGGTTACGGTGACGCTGGACCGGGAAAGCTATGCAGCGGTACTCGAAAACCTGGATACCCTTTCCTCTTTGGGATTTGAAACCGAGGATTTCGGTGCGGGTGCCGTTTTGGTGCGCTCCGCCCCGCTGCAGATGGACGGGCAGGACGCGGGGGACCTGGTGACGGAGATTGCCGGGAAGCTCACCAAAAACGTCAGGGACTTAACCCCGGAGCGGTTGGAATGGGTGTACCATTCGGTGGCCTGCCGGGCGGCTGTCAAGGCTGGGGACCACTCGAACCCACAGGAGCTGTACGACCTTGCCAAGCGCACACTGGAAGAGGACGTGCGCCATTGTCCCCATGGACGGCCGGTGGCGGTACGGTTGACAAAAAAGCAGCTGGAAAAGCAATTTGGCCGGATTCCATAAGCAAATACGAAAGGTGGGAGACTCATGGCGGAATGCAAAACCAACGCCATGCGTATTCTGGAGAAAAACAAGGTGCCCTATGTGATGCACAGCTATCCGCCGGGAGACGCGGTGGACGGGGTCACGGTAGCGGCAAAGACCGGATGGCCGGTGGAGCTTGTGTACAAAACTCTGGTGACCAAGGGGAAATCCGGGGGCTACTTTGTGTTCGTCATCCCGGTGGCCGAAGAGCTGGACTTAAAGAAGGCGGCCAAGGCGGTGGGAGAAAAGGCGGTGGAGATGATCCACGTCAAGGACATCAACAAGGTTACCGGCTACATTCGGGGCGGCTGCAGCCCGGTGGGAATGAAAAAGCAGTATCCCACGGTGATCGACGCATCCGCCGAACCCTTGGACCGGTTTTTGGTCAGCGCCGGAAAAATCGGGTTTCAGGTGGAGCTAAAACCAACGGATTTAACGGACTTGATCGGCGGCTCCTTTGGGGACCTGCTGATGAGCTAAGAAAGAAGCGCGCGCAACTAGTTGCGCGCGCTTCTTTCTTATGGTGATACGATCGCCTTTCTGGGTCTTTCGTTTTTCGTCCGTTTCAATTCATAGATTTCGTCACAGGCTCTCGCCACCTCCGGCGAATGGCTGACCAGGATGACGCACTTTCCCTGCTCGGCCAGTTCCCGGAAAATCTCCATGATTTCCTTTTGCGTTTCCCCGTCCAGGTTCCCGGTAGGCTCGTCGGCCAGGATGACGTCCGGGTTATAGGACAAGGCCCGGGCAATGGCCACCCGCTGCTGCTGACCACCGGATAATTTCAGAATCCGGCGGTTGGCCTCGTCCTCGTCCAGCCCCACGCTGGACAGAAGGGCAATGGCCTGCTCCCTCTTGTCCTTGGTCTTGCCCTTGACGCCTGCAATGTCCATGGACAGCTCCACGTTCTCAAGGGCGGTAAACTTTGTCAGCAGATTGAAGCTCTGGAAGATTACGCCGATGTATTTGCTGCGAAAGCGGTATTTGTCCAGCTTGCGGATGTCCTCGCTGTTATAGGCAATGGTCCCGCTGCCGGGAGACGCGAGGCCTGACAGGAGCGAGAGAAGGGTGGTTTTTCCAGCGCCGGATTTTCCCACCACCGCGTACATTTTGCCCTTCTCAAATTCATAAGAAACCCCTTCCAGGACGGTTTTCGTCCCATAGGAGAAGCAGACGTTTTCCAGCTTTAAAATAGACACAGCCATTTCCTCCTTTAGTCTCGATTGGCGAGTATTTTCAGTGGTTCGTACCGCATGATGAAGATCATGGACACCACGCTTGCCAGCAGTGTAAGCAGCACGCCGATGGCCAGCAATTGGAAAAGCACTGTGAAGTTCATGGCGGAGCTGATCTCACTGACATAATTCTGCATCTGTCCCATGCCGCCCGGGTCAGCCGAAGACCGGTCCATCCCGTCCATGGCGGGCGGCGTCCCCTCGTTTTCCATGCCAAAGCCGCCGCCCCGGCCGAAGTTCATTTCTTTCTGCTGATTCGTGCTCTGCTGGGACTGAATCTGGTTTTGCAGCAGGGAATTGGTGACCGGAACCGAGCTTACCGCGCCGATTCCCGCGCCGACCACCACCGCCGCAAGAGTGACCACAAAGATTTCGCACAAAAACTGCATGGCCACCTTGCTTTTCTTCATGCCGATGGCAGTGAGGACGCCTACCTCATACTTGCGCTCCCGCACATTGAAGATATTGAGCACCATCAGGATCACCGCTCCAATGGCCAGCACCACTAAGAGGAAATACCCGGCCATGGTGCTCAGGTTTTCCAGCGGAACCAGGCTGTCCTCAAAGGCGGTCAGGTCGGAGGAGGTAATGGTGTAGGAATCGGACAGGCCCATAGCCCGCGCTTCCTCTTCAAACCGCTCGTAGGCTTCCACATTCGCAAAGAAATAGGTGCCCGCCGCCGACGCGCGCACAGCTGTGGAGCTTTCTATCCCGGTAGTCTCATCCGTTTGGGCCTGCGCGTTGGCGGCGGACGTATCCACTATGCTCTTGAGGGCCGGATAACTCATATAGATGGCGTTGGCCGGGTCGCTGGAGGTGGAAAAGCCCCGCATAAACCCGCCGCTGGCGGCGGTAGAGGCGCTGTTTTCGTAAATGCCCGCCACTGTCAGAGTGTAGGTCTCCCCTTCCAGGTTGGGGTTTTCGACGACAATGGCATCCCCTACCGCCAGACCGTTATAGATGGCAAGCTCGTCGGAAATGATACAGTCGGCGGTTTCTGTGCCCTCTTCAAACATATCTCCTTCGGTCAGGGTGCAGGTGCCGTTTAAAAAGTCAGTCATAGCGTTCTCGCCGCTGTACCCGACTATGGTGAAGTCTCCCTGGATACCCATGGGTCCTCCGCCTGTCTTTGCGCCGCCCATCCCACCGAACTCCTGGCCGGGTCCTCCGGGCGCCCCGGCCGTGCCGGTCTGTTCCTCTTGGGCGGAATCGGAGGTGGTGACCGCCTGAAGATCGCCGCTGCCGTTGAGGGTGGCGGTGAGCGTATAGGTAAATCCGCTTACGGACTCGGCCTGCGCGTACACCTGCATTTCCTCTACGGAAAGCTCACTCAGTTCACTCATGCCCGCCTGGAAGCTGGATGGGTCAAAGTCTCCGCCTTCCCGCATTCCCTGCATTATGGACTGGCGGTCTACCGAAATGGCAGCGGTCACGCGCATGCCGCTCAGGCTTTCCTCTTTGGCGCTTTCCGCCGCCTGCCGGATGGACAGGCCGATACAGGCGGAAACGGAAATGACCAGCACAATGATGCCGATCAGAATATTTCTCCCTTTGGAGCGCCCAATGCATTTGAGCGCATTTTTCACCACATACATAGCACAGATTTTCCTTTCCCTTGTAACGTTTTTTTGCTTTGACAGCTGCTTTTTCCAGTATAGCAGGCGAACCTTAAAAATAACTTAGGCTTCGTCTGTCCCGTAAAGCGGAGCAAAATCAAGAGGGATGGGAAACTCTTCCCCTATTTGCTCTTCTTACCTGAGAACATAGGGCCGAATTTCTCGCCATTTTCTGCCTGTGTCCCGCTGGACTTTTACAAGAGATGGGAAGAAGGCCAAGCGCAAAAAGCGCTTGGCCTTCTCCGAAGTTCTTCTTCGTTTGCATGGGAGCCGGCCGCAATGCGGGACCGGTCTTGTGCAAACAGGAAAGACCGGACTTACCAACTCGTTGCATGGATGTGGATCATGGCGCATCCTATGGCGCCTGTCAAAGTTCCCATACTGACGGCGGCCAATCCCTAACGGGACGCCTCCACCAGCCCTTCATAAGAATCGGCGGTCAATTCCATCGTACCGCGCCAATCGGGGGATTCTTCTACCCAGAGGGTAGCCGCGCCGGTTCGATGAACCACATGGCCCTTGCGGGCGTCCAGGTAAACGAGCAGCTTTCCAGCCACCATAAGTGCCTGGGGCAGCGGGAACGAAACCGGCTCGGTCAGCGGCATGGACTGGTAATGCTTATTCTGACTGGGAATGTAAAACCGGAAGGTGCAGGTAAAATCCGCCCATTCTTCCGGCAGGGTTAGGGTCAGCGCCGTGTCCTGGTGTTCTCCCGTTTGGCCGGCAAGAAGATTGGACGGGACGAGGGTATCTCCCTCGACAGTCAAGTCGATTATGCGCATATTGTCACCTCTTATCGGATGTGTCCGGATCCGCCTGCACATCGCTGTCGGCGGCCGCAGTGGTGATGGTAATGGTCCTGGTGATATAATTTACGGACTGGTTGTTGTTGGCATCCCGGGCATAAAAATCAATCGACCGCAGGCCCGCGGTTCCAAAGACGATATCGGAACGATATTCCTTTGTGCCGTCCTCCAGTTCCGTAATGGATGCATGGTTTTGTGCAATACCAGATCCGCCCCCCGCGTTAAACGCCACCATGCGGGAGGAAATCCGGTTGAGTTTGGCCGTGATGTGGAACGGCGTATTGACGGGGACGGATTTCTCCGCAATCTGTGCGCTGTATAGGACGGGAGCAGCTGTAAATCCAACGTTTCCGCCGGCGGCCAATCCGCAGATTTCCTTGCCCAAATACGCCATTCCCGCGATTTCCTTGTTCTGTATCATCGTAGGCACATCAATACCCCCAGGCGTAAATTTTTGTGGCATCCTGCTTGCTGGAGGCGGGCAAAGCATCGTATGCCGCCTTATTGGCCAGTACGACTACCTCAATACTGTCGCCCTTTTCGCCTTTGGCGCCCTGTGGGCCGGCGGGGCCGGTATCTCCTTTGGGGCCTGTCTCGCCTTTCGGCCCTTGGGGACCTTGCGCACCCGGTTCACCCTGGGGGCCAGGGTCTCCCTTTTCTCCTTCGGGGCCTTGGGGACCGACCGCTCCCCGATCGCCTTTCGGCCCCTGCTCTCCCGGATCGCCCTTGTCTCCTTTTGGGCCCTGTGGGCCTGTCTCACCAGGCGGTCCCTGGATGCCCTGCTCCCCCGGTTCACCCGGTTGTCCCTGGGGGCCTCTGGGGCCGGTTGTGCCGGCGGGGCCTTGCGGGCCGGGGTCCCCTTTAGGACCCTGGATGTTGCCCACGTTTTTCCACGCGCCTGCAGTTGTATCCCATACGTATAGGTTACCCGCTATCAAATAGCCGTCGCCAGGATCTCCGGTGGGATGGTTGTGTTGGAGTTCATCGAGGGTATCATAGGAACCAAGAATTGCGAGTCCCTCGCCGTCATCTCCTTTTGGTCCCTGGGGGCCCTGAGGACCTTGCGGGCCCGTTTCACCGGGCGGCCCCTGCTTCCCCGTCAGCGCCCCGGAGGCGTATGCGTCATACACTTCGTCCACCTGGGTCATCGCGGCCTCAAACTCGGCGCGGGGGATTGCTACCAGCCCATCATACTCCTCCGGGATCGGGGCAGGGTCCCGTTCCCAGTCCGGAGAAGGCACCACATGCAGCTCAGCCTTTCCAGTGCGGTGGATGTCTTCTCCCGTCTTTGCCTCCAGCCAAACCTCCAGCTTGCCAGGACGCAGCAGGCCGCTGGGCAGCAGGTAGCTGACCGGTTCGGTCAGCGTCTCGGTTTGATACATGCCGCCCGCATTGCGAAACCACAGCGAGTATGCGCCGTGTCCTTTCCAGCCTGACGGCAATACGACCTTCAGCTGCGTATCACGGTGCTCTCCGGTCTGGCCTGCAAGGGTATCCGACGGGACCAAGATGTCGTTTTTGATGGTCAGTGTAATCATGCGCATCAAATCACCTCCTGTGCTTGTTTTGGTGTATTGCGGGCATCCAGTTTGATGCAATTAATTGGCAAAAGATAGGAGTCAAACTGATATCGATATGTAAATGTACAGCCAAACTCATCCGACGACGCCAGCGTCACACCGATCGCCTCAATATCCTGCCGATTGCTGGATGCTTCATAAATACGAAACTCTCCTGAAATGTCAGGCTTACGCTGCATTTCAATGGGATAGATATAGGTATAATAGCTGTCCCCGGATGAACTGGTATGTGCATGCGGCCGCAGCGGAGTATAGATCACTTGGTAATACCGCAGGGCCGATTGCTTTTCCTGGGTGAGCGGTCTGGGCACGCAGGGGGTCGCGCTTTCCCCGAGCTCCAGCTTGACCCAGTTGATCGTGCCCCCGCCGGTAAGCTCCACGGTAGCGGCGTTGGTGGCGGAGGCATTAAAAACATACGTCTTCGCGTG
>NZ_JBBMFD010000040.1:0-9707 GCF_040096205.1 Solibaculum intestinale
GCGCAGGAGACGCCCTGCCCCCCCCCCGCACGACTTACGTGCTATGTGTCAAACTAGCAACCGCAGCCGTTGTTGCAGCCGCAGCCATCGTTGCAGCCGCAGCCGTTGCCGTAACCGCCCCAACCATTGCCACAGACGAGGAAGAGGATGATCAGAATGATGATCCAAGAGCAGCCGCCACCAAAACCATTACCACAACACATACAAATTTCCTCCTTGAGCAGGCTATGCCTGCGTAATGTCGGCGCACCGCGCCGGTGATAAGCCCGCCACGAGGATGGCTCAAAGCTTCGATTCATCGCCTTCGCCGTTCCGTGTTGGCTTTCAACCCATACTATGGCGGCGGCAGGAAGTTGGTTACAAAATTCCCCCCGATTTTCTTCTTTTCGCCTTTAGCCGGGTGGAGGACGGATTTTTGCAGGCGGGATTTCGCTTTTAAGGCCGTCTTCGTATAAGCGTCCCATTTTTTGCATACACTATCCATATCAGCAAATGAGGAGGGCTATTTGTGTCGCGTACAAGCTATGGCGGGAGACCCAGTTACCACGCGGATTTTGAGCTGGCGGATGATCTGACGCCCGATCCCTTTTCCGAAGAGCCTCTGCCCCATTCCGCGCCCCATACAAGACGAACCGGTTCGGGTACAGATAGATCAGGAAAAGTCAATAAAGTGAGAAATCAGGAGAAAAGTGAAGAGAATCCCTGGTAATTTGAAATAGTTCATATTTTTTGACTTTAACTGACCTTGATCTTTCCTGACCATTGGGTATAATAAAGAACAAAAGCGGATGGGTCCGCTTGAAAGGTCAGAAAAAGACAAATTGTTGAATGTGGAGGTGATACCATGCGATTGAGCGACCAGATTGCCCAGCAGATTCTTTCCATGCTGGAAGCGGCGCAGGGGGTCGCGGAAATTCAGAGAAACGAGCTGGCGGGTTCCATCGGATGTGTGCCCAGCCAGATCAATTACGTGCTGACCTCCCGCTTCACCCCGGAGCAGGGGTATCTGGTGGAGAGCCGGCGGGGCGGCGGCGGATACATCCGCATCACCCGCATCAACTCCGGACGGGGCGCGGCGATCATGCATGTGGTCAACAGCATCGGCGACACGCTGGACGCCTCCACCGCCCGCATTATTCTGGAAAACCTGACGCACAACCGGCAGCTGACCCCCAAGGCCGCCAAGCTGATGAGGGCGGCCGTGTCCGACAACTGCTACCGCAGCGTACCGCCGGAAAACCGGGACGCGGTGCGCGGGGCGGTGCTCAAAAGCATGCTGCTGCAGGCGGCCATGTTTGATTAGCATCCAGGTTTTTACTGAAAACTACCGATGGGAGTGAAGGATATGCTCTGTGAAAAATGCCATAAAAACGAAGCCACCACCCACATCAAACGGGTGATCAACGGACAGGCGTCCGAAGTGTACTTATGCGCCGACTGCGCGGCCAAGGCGGGGTTCGGCTCCATCCATTCCCCCTTCTCTCTGGGGTTAAACGATCTGCTGGGCAGCGTGTTCGGCGAGGCCGCTCATCCGCAGGCTATCCCTACAGGCGGCGACCAGGTTCGGTGTTCCGGCTGCGGCTCCACCTTCCAGGACATTGCCGCTACCGGGCGGGCGGGCTGCGCGAAATGCTACGACACCTTCTACGACCAGCTGCTTCCCAGCCTGCAGCGCCTGCACGGCAAAACGCGCCACGCAGGCAAGCTTCCGGCTTCCGCCGGGATAGAGGCAAAGCAGCGCCGGCAGCTCGACGAGCTGCGAAAGTCCTTGTCGCTGGCCATTGAAAAGCAGGAATTCGAGAAAGCGGCCGCCCTTCGCGATGAGATCAAGGCCCTTGAGCAGGAGCTCAAGCAATAACGCCATGCGGTGAAAAAGGTGGGATAACAGATGACAGATTCGAATAAATGGTACACCCAGTCGGGTCCGGACGGAGATGTGGTTCTTTCCACCCGCATCCGGCTGGCACGCAATTTCTCCGACATTCCCTTTGTGGGACGCATGACCGACGCCCAGAAGGCCCAAGTGGAGGAACGGGTGCGCGACGCGGTTTTAAACGGAAATTGGGCGCTGGCAGGCAATTTCCATTACATAGATATGGAGCATTGCCCTCACGTGCAGGCGGTATCCTTAGCCGAACGGCACCTGATCAGCCCCGAGTTTTCCCAAGGGGCGGCGGGCACGGCGCTGCTGCTTTTGGAGGACGAGTCGGTTTCCATCATGGTCAACGAAGAAGACCATCTGCGCATTCAGGTGATGCGTCCGGGGCTTGACTTAAACGAAGCCTACGACACGGCGGATAAGATCGACACCCTGCTCGACGAAAAGCTCAACTTCGCTTTTCACGACCGGCTGGGGTACCTCACCCAGTGTCCCACAAACCTGGGCACCGGCATGCGGGCTTCGGTGATGCTCCATCTACCGGCTTTGCAGGAGCTGGGGAGCATGAACCAGCTTGCGAACACCGTGGCAAAGCTAGGGCTTACCATCCGAGGCACCTATGGAGAGGGCAGCGACGCCAAGGGCGCCGTCTACCAGCTTTCCAACCAGGTGACCTTAGGCATCTCCGAACAGGCGGCCATTGAAAACCTGCGTTCCATTGCCCAGCAGGTCATCGCCCAGGAACGAAACGCCCGCAAACAGCTATGCGCGGACGTACGGGTACAGGACCGGATCTGGCGCTCCTACGGAATTTTGACCACGGCAAGGACGCTGACCGTCAAGGAGTTTACCGGGCTGATTTCCAACGTTCGCCTGGGTGCGGCCACTGGGATTCTGAACATTCCTATGGACGTGATCAGCCGGCTGCTCATTGACGCCATGCCCGGCACGATGATCAGCCAAAGCAAACAGGAGCTGGACGCGGCCAAGGCCGATCTGGAGCGGGCCCGCCTTGTGCGGGAAGCGCTGGGGGCAAACCGGCCCTGATAAAAGAAAGTAAAAACGATACCTTCATCCCAACCACAAAGGAGGGTTTTCTATGTTCAAATTCAATGGATTTACGGAAAAAGCCAACAAGGTGCTCAACCTGGCGGTAGCCTCGGCCCAGCAGCTGGGGCACACCTATATCGGCAGCGAGCATCTGCTCTTAGGCATTTTGGAGGAAGGCACCGGCGTAGCCGCCTCCGTGCTCAACGAAAAGGGCATCACCGCTGAGCAGGTGGTGGAGCGGCTGCAGGCCGTCATCGGCCAAGGCCAGCCCACCTCTCTTTCCCCCAACGACTTTACCCCCCGCTGCAAGCGGATTCTGGAAATGGCCATTGCGGCCGCTCGGAGCATGGGCCACAATTACGTGGGCACCGAGCACATCCTGATGGCCATCATCCAGGAGGGGGACAGCTACGCGGTGCGGTTCTTGTCCGACCTGGGCGCCGACCCGCAGGCTATTTTCAACGATACCGCCCGCGCAGTGGGCGCAGAGCCGCCCGAACCGGCCACCAGAGCGCCCCGTGGTTCGGGAGCGGCCCGTCCGGGCAGCGGCAATAAAAACAGCAAGACGCCCACCCTCGATCAGTTCGGCCGGGATTTGACCAAGATCGCCAAGGACGGCGGGATGGATCCCATCATCGGCCGCGCAAAGGAAATCGAGCGGGTCATTCAGATTCTGTCGCGGCGCACCAAGAATAACCCGGTCCTCATCGGCGAGCCGGGCGTGGGCAAGACGGCGGTAGCCGAAGGCCTGGCCCAGAAGATTGCCGCCGGCGAGGTTCCCGAAACCTTGACCGGCAAGCGGGTGGTCGCTCTCGACCTGACCGGCATGGTGGCGGGCACCAAGTACCGCGGGGACTTTGAAGAGCGCATCAAGAACGCCATCGACGAGGTCATCAAGTCGGGCGACGTGATTTTGTTCATCGACGAACTGCACACCCTCATCGGCGCAGGCGCCGCGGAGGGCGCGGTGGACGCGGCCAACATCCTAAAGCCTTCCCTGGCAAGAGGCGAGCTGCAGGTTATCGGCGCCACCACCCTGGAGGAATACCGCAAGCACATTGAGAAGGACGCGGCTTTGGAGCGCCGGTTCCAGCCGGTGATGGTGGGCGAACCCACCCAGGAAGAGGCCGTTCAGATTCTTACGGGGCTGCGGGACAAGTACGAGGCCCATCACAAGGTGAAGATCACCGACGAGGCCATCGAAGCCGCCGTCAAGCTGTCGGTGCGCTATATCCCCGACCGGTACCTGCCCGACAAGGCCATCGACTTAATCGACGAGGCGGCGTCCAAGGTGCGCCTGCGCGCTTTTACCGCGCCCCCGGACCTCAAGGAACTGGAGAACCGGCTCAAGGAGCTGGGCGAGGAAAAGCAGGCGGCGGTCAACTCCCAGGATTTTGAACGGGCCGCCCATCTGCGGGACGAGGAAAAGGAGCTCTCTACGAAGCTCGAAGAAGAAAAGCAGCATTGGAGCGAGAAGAACGCACACATCGACGGCCAGGTGACCGAAAAGGAGATTGCCGAGATCGTGTCCTCCTGGACCGGCGTGCCGGTTGCCCAGCTGACTGAGGAGGAAAGCCAGCGGCTTCTGAACATGGAACAGATCCTGCATGAGCGGATCGTGGGCCAGGACGAAGCGGTTTCCTCCATTGCCAGGGCCATCCGCCGGGGCCGTGTGGGATTAAAAGATCCCCGCCGTCCCATCGGCTCCTTCATCTTCTTAGGCCCCACGGGCGTGGGCAAGACGGAGCTTTGCAAGGCGCTGGCCCAGGCCATGTTCGGCGACGAGAACAACATGATCCGTCTGGACATGTCCGAGTATATGGAGAAGCACACGGTTTCCCGCCTGGTGGGGTCCCCTCCCGGCTACGTGGGCTACGACGAGGGCGGCCAGTTGACCGAAAAGGTCCGCCGCCACCCGTACAGTGTGGTCCTCTTCGATGAGATCGAGAAGGCCCATCCGGACGTGTTCAACATGCTGCTGCAAATCCTGGAGGACGGCATCCTCACCGACGCTCAGGGGCGGCGGGTGGATTTTAAAAACTGCGTGATCATCATGACCTCCAACGTGGGCGCCCGCAAGATCACCGACAAGCAGCGCGCCTTGGGCTTCTCCGACGGGACCGCCGAAGCAGCCCAAAACGCCGAGCGCATCCGCGAGGACGTGATGGCGGAGCTCAAAAAGGCCTTTAAGCCGGAGTTCTTAAACCGGGTGGACGACATCATCGTCTTCAACCAGCTGACGAACGACGACATCCAAGAGATCGCCAAACGGATGCTCAAAAACCTGCAGGCCCGCGTCAAGGGGATGGATATTTCCATTGAATTCACCGACGCGGCGGTGGATGAAATCTCCAAGGAAGGCTTCGACCCGGTCTACGGCGCGCGTCCTCTGCGCCGGGCCATTGTCAGCCGCATCGAGGACCCGCTTTCCGAACACATTCTGGAAGGCAAGTTCAAGGCGGGACAGACGGTGGTGTGCGACTACCGGGAGGAGAAGTTCCAGTTTGACGCCAAGGCGGATGCTGCGGTATAATTAGGCTAAGACGGTCATAAAAGCGCCCGGGAACGGAGTCGTATCCGTTCCCGGGCGCTGCTTTTTATTCGGGGGCGCGGGAAAATCCGGCCGGGCCCTTTGACCTGTGCCGGGCAGACGGATAAAGCCGTCCGCTCCCGGGCAGGCTACCGATACCGAACCGATCCACCAAAGGAGGAACCCGTTTCATGCAAAGCCGCATCCGAACTCTGACCGAGTGCGCCCTGATGATCGCGCTGGCCACCGCTTTGTCCTTTTTCACCCTGCGCCTGGTGCCCAATGGCGGGTCGGTGACGCTGGCGAGCATGGCGCCCATCCTGTTTTTGTCCTTCCGCTACCCGCTCAAATGGTCGCTGCTGGCGGCGGTGGCCTTTGCGGGCATCCAGATGCTCACGGATTTTCACGTGCCGCCGGTGCAGGACGTTCTTTCCTTTGCGCTGGTCATCGGGCTGGACTATCTGCTGGCCTTCGGCGTGCTGGGCCTTGCCGGGACAATTGCAAGGCCCATCCGCAACCGGTACGGAGCCGCGGCGGCGGGTACCGTCCTGGTTCTTTTGCTGCGCTACGCCTGCCATGTGGCCTCCGGCATCCTCATCTGGGACAGCTACGCGCCGCCGGACCAGCCGGTGTGGCTTTACTCGGTGATCTATAACGCCACCTATATGGTGCCCGAGCTTCTCATCACCACGGCGGTTATGCTGCTGCTCACCAAGTACGTAAAGCCCCGGCAATTGGGCGCTTAACCGTTTTCCCGCTCTTCTTCCCGCCAGCCCTTGCACACGTCCACCCATTCGAGTGCCTTCGAATAGGCTTCCAGCTCGCCGCAGGTGAGCTCAATGGCGGAGTTGGACGAGCCGCAGGCGGGAAACACCGTCTCAAATCGTTTCAAAGACACGTCCAGGAACACCCGCACCTGCGGGTTCTCAATGGCGAAGGGGCAGATTCCGCCCACCGCGTGGCCGGTGAAGGCCAGCGCCTCATCGGGGGTGAGCATCTTCGCCTTTTTCTGAAACTGGGCCTTGAAGCGGGCGTTGTCCACCTTGGCGTCCCCTGCTGCCACCAGAAGGATGGCCCCGTCCCCGTCCGCAAAGGAGAGAGTTTTGGCGATGCGGGCGGGCGCTACGCCCAGGGCCTGGGCAGCCAGGGCCACGGTGGCGCTGGACACGGGGAACTCCCGCACGTCCCCGTCCCGTCCGAACTGCTTGAGATAATTTTTTACTGATTGGATAGACATATATATTTTCTCCTTATGGTATTCAATTTATCCGTCATTTCCCGCTTCCCCGTCCAGAGAAAACAAGTCGTTGGGCGAACACCCAAAAATCTGGCAGAGAGCCTCAATGTTCTCCTTGCGGATGGATTTCGTCTCGTTTTCCAGCATACGGCGGTAGCTTTGGTAGCTCATGTTCAGCTGCTGAAACAGCCAGTACCTGGATTTGCCTTGTTCCTGTAGAAGCTCTTGGATTCGCAGCCGTGCCATACCGTCACCCCCTTTGTGACAATGGTAACCGATTACAAAGAGAATTGCGGGGTCATCTGGCCTCATGCACCTGATTTTTTGGTCCTTTCAAAAGCTCCCATTTCAAATGGGCTCCCCTGTCGTGAAACAGGGGAGCCCGTTTGCGATTATACCCGGCTCCAGGTGACGCCCTGGGGAGTATCCTTGAGCGCGATACCCATACTTTTGAGCTGGTCGCGGATGCGGTCGGCCTCGGCCCAGTTCTTATTGGCCCGGGCCTCGTTTCGCGCCGCAATTAGCGCTTCCACCTGGCCGTCCGGAGACTTCTCTTCCTTTCGCGCATAGAGAAGGCCCAGCACGCCGGTAAGTTCCTCCAAGGCGCTAAGGCCGGCCTTGGCTGCCGCCGGCGACGGGTTTTCCCCGTCCATGGCGGTGTTTAACTCCCGCACCAGCTCAAAGATGACGCCGATGGCGTCGGCGGTGTTCAGGTCGTCGTCCATGGCGGTGACAAACCGGGCGCGGTACTCGTCGAGGACGGCGAGGAATTCCCCGTCCGCCTCCCCTTCGCCGGACGCGGCCACCTGCCCGAGCCGCTCCCGGCAGTTATAGAGCCGGTCCAGCGCGGCCTTGCACTGCTCGATGATCTCCACGCTATAGTTGATAGGGGTGCGGTAGTGAGACGCCACCATCAGATACCGGATGGGCTCATACCCGAACTTCTCGGCCACCTCCCGCACGGTAAAGAAGTTTCCAAGGGACTTGGACATTTTCCGCCGGTCCACGTTGATAAAGCCGTTGTGCATCCAGTAGCGGGCGAAGGGCACGCCGTTTGCGCACTCGCTCTGAGCGATCTCGTTTTCATGATGGGGGAACACCAGGTCCTCCCCGCCGCAGTGGATGTCGATGGTTTCCCCCAGGTACCGCCGGGCCATGGCGGAGCACTCAATGTGCCATCCCGGCCGTCCGGGGCCCCAGGGGGAATCCCACGCCGGTTCGCCCGGCTTTGCGCCTTTCCAGAGGGCGAAATCCAGCGGGTCCTCCTTGACATCCCCCACCTCGATGCGGGCCCCCGATTCCAGGTCCTCGATGGGCTGGTGGGAGAGCTTCCCGTAGCCGGGGTCCCTGCGGGTGCGGAAATACACGTCCCCTCCGCTGGGGTAAGCAAAGCCCTTGTCCACCAGCGCCCCGATGATGGAGAGAATCTCGTCGATGTTCTCAGTGGCCCGGGGATGGACGGTGGCTTCCCTCACGCCCAGGCCCTTCGCGTCGGTCCAGAACTCGTCGATGTACCGGGCGGCCACCTCCTTGACGGTGATGCCCTCCTCGTTTGCCTTGCGGATGAGCTTGTCGTCAATGTCGGTGAAGTTCTGGGCGAAGGTCACTTTGTAGCCCCGGTATTCCAGGTACCGGCGCAGCACGTCGAAAACGCACAGGGGCCGGGCGTTCCCAATGTGGATGAAGTTATAGACCGTGGGGCCGCAGGCGTAGATTTTGGCCTCGCCCTCCTGTAAGGGGACGAACTCTTCCTTCCGGCGGGTAAGGGTGTTGTAAATTTTCATGTCCTGGTTCCTCCGTCATGCAATTGATTTCTTGGCTTGAGTGTTTCTATATGTACGGCCCCGGCCTTTGGACCGGCCGGGGCTCTTTTTATTCCGAACGGGTCTGACTGAGCACCTGCACCGCATCCCGCAGCCGTTCGATCTCCGCCTCCAGGCGGCAGAGGGTCTGGCTGACGGGGTCGGGGATGTGCACCTGGTCGAGGGGGTCCACCTTCTGCCCGTTTCGCCGCACCACCCGGGCGGGCACGCCCACGGCGGTGGAATCGTCGGGCAGGTCGGTGAGTACCACGGCGTTGGCTGCCACCTTGCAGTTGTTCCCCACCTTGATGGGGCCTAAAATTTTGGCGCCCGCGCCGATCATGCAGTTGTCCCCGATGGTGGGATGGCGCTTGCCGGTATCCTTGCCGGTGCCGCCCAGGGTGACGCCCTGGTAGATGGTGCAGTTGTTCCCCACCTCGGCGGTCTCCCCGATGACGACCCCCATCCCGTGGTCGATCATCAGCCCCGTGCCGATGGTGGCCCCCGGATGGATTTCAATGCCGGTCTTTTTGCGGCTTCTCTGGGAGACAAGCCGCGCTAAAAACAAGAAGTTATGCCTAAAAAGCCAATTGGCCCGGCGGTGGGACCGCACCGCCTTGATCCCCTGATAAAGGACCCTTACTTCAAAGTTGCTTCTCGCCGCAGGGTCCCGCTCCCGGATTGCGGCAACGTCCGCTTTTGCCCTGCCAAACATACTATGACCTCCAACCAATCTGTTATACCGTAAAAACCAAAAGAAAACGCCCCTGTCCCCCTGCGGTCAGGAGGACAGAGGCGGTCGGTTCCCGCGGTTCCACTCTGCTTTTTCACTCTTCACTCTGCCTTGTAACGTAGGCGGTACGCGGGGCGTTACCCCCGGCGCTGACGGGCGCACCTTCGCCGATTTTCCCGCGAAACGGCTTGCAGCCGGCGGCCGTTTCTCTCTGGGCGGTTTCCTCGGTTACTCTTCCCGCTTCCTCGCGCATCCGGTTATTCTTCTGTGGGAAAGCGGCGCCCGGCCGCTCGTACCTATACCAGTATAGTATAGTTTGCCGGTAAATGCAACCCTTATTTGTTCCCGGCCCGCCCGGCTTTTTCGTAGGGGATCCGGTTCCTATGTCCTTTTACAAAAGGCTATGTCACAACAAACAGTTGATAAATAGCCATTTTTATAGGGGAGTATCAGAACTCCCCTACAAACTGTTATTT
>NZ_JBBMFD010000041.1:0-9336 GCF_040096205.1 Solibaculum intestinale
AAAAAACAACAAACCCGGGGCGGCAAATTGCCGCACCGGGTTTCTTTTCAGGATCAATTACAGAATCGAGAAGGTTACCACGACGCCCGCGAAAACGATAGACACCATGGAAAGAAGCTTAATCAGAATGTTGATGGATGGGCCGGAGGTATCCTTGAAGGGATCACCCACAGTATCGCCCACGACCGCCGCTTTGTGGCAGTCGGAGCCTTTGCCGCCCAGCTTGCCGCTTTCGATGTACTTCTTCGCGTTGTCCCACGCGCCGCCGGAGTTTGCCATCATGATGGCCAGCAGGAAGCCGCAGACGGTGGCGCCCGCCAGCATACCAACCACGCCGTTGACGCCCAAAATCAGGCCCACCACAATGGGGGCGATGATGGCGATGAGGGCCGGGGCGATCATCTCACGCAGAGAGGACTTGGTGCACAGGTCGACGCAGGCGGCGTAATCGGCATCCGCCTTGCCTTCCATCAGCCCCTTGATCTCCTTAAACTGACGACGGACCTCCATGACGATGGACTGGGCCGCACGGCCCACCGACTTCATGGTGAGGGCGGCAAACAGGAAAGGAAGCATACCGCCGATGAACAGGCCGATGAGTACAGCCGGGTTTTTGATGCTCAGGTCAAAAACAAAGTTGGGATTGATTTCCTCGATATGATCGGTGTAGGCCACGATGAGGGCCAGCGCCGTCAGCGCCGCGGAGCCAATGGCAAAGCCCTTGCCGGTAGCCGCGGTGGTGTTTCCAAGAGAATCGAGGGCATCCGTACGGCGGCGGACCTCCGGATCCAGACCGGCCATTTCCGCGATGCCGCCCGCATTGTCCGCAACCGGGCCGTAAGCGTCGGTAGCCAGGGTAATGCCCAAAGTGGAAAGCATACCCACGGCGGAAATCGCGATGCCGTAGAGGCCCAGGCCCGGGTCGCTGGCGCCGCCGGAAATGAAGTAAGAAACCAGAACCGATGCGCCCACGATGACGACCGGGACAAAGGTGGACTTCATGCCCAGAGACAGGCCGCCGATGATGATGGTGGCCGAACCGGTCTTGGAGGTTTCCGCCAGGTCCTTGGTAGGCTTATAGCTGTCGGAGGTAAAGTACTCGGTAAAGAAGCCGATGCCAACACCCGCGAGGAGGCCGGAAACCACCGCGCCGTAGATGCCGATGTAATCCTGCCCGAGCATGAACCACACCAGCGGGAAGGCGATGATGGCGATCAGGATGGCCGCCAGGTTGGTGCCCCGGCGCAGCGCCGACAGGAGAGATTTCTGACTGGCGTTTTCCTTGGTTTTTACAAAGAAGGAGCCAATGATAGAGGCGATGACGCCGATGGCTGCCATAGCCATGGGAATGGTGACTGCCTGGTCACCGGAAACCGCCTCAATGTGCGAGAAGGCAGAGACGCCCAGAGCAGACGCGGAAATGATGGAGCCCACGTAGGACTCGTACAGGTCGGCTCCCATGCCGGCCACGTCGCCCACGTTGTCGCCCACGTTGTCGGCGATGACGGCGGGGTTTCTCGGGTCATCCTCCGGGATGCCCGCTTCTACTTTGCCGACCAGGTCCGCGCCCACGTCGGCGGCCTTCGTAAAGATACCGCCGCCCACACGGGCGAAGAGGGCCATGCTGGAAGCGCCCATACCGAAGGTCAGCATGGCGGAGGTCACCTGCTCAATGGGAAGCGAGAAGCCGTACTTAAGCAGATAGTACCAGATGGACAGGTCGAGAAGGCCCAGGCCAACCACGATGAAGCCCATGACCGAACCGGCCGAGAACGCAACCCGCAGGCCGCGGTTGAGGCCTTCCTTGGCCGCGTTGGCGGTACGGGCGTTGGCCGCAGTGGCGATCTTCATACCGATAAAGCCGGAAAGGCCGGAGAAGAAGCCGCCGGTGATAAAGGCGAAGGGTACGAACGGTGTGATAAAGTCGGTAGAGAAGCCGAGAACCAGGAGAATCAGGAACATAGCGGCAAAAAAGATACCGACGATCATATACTGCCGCTTCAGGTACGCGTTGGCGCCCTTGCGAATGTTCATCGCAATGCCCGCCATTTTGTCCGAGCCTTCGGAGAACTTGAGCACCCGTGCCGCCATCATGACAGCAAACAGGATCGCCAGCACCGCTCCCACAGGCGTCAGGAACATGAGATCCATAACATTTGCAACCCCTTTTACAGAAAGAATGCCTCTGAATGATGGAATCCAGAGGTTATGTTCCATATCCGTTGCGGCAGCCGGGCCGAACCGGCCGCCGCAAACGAATGAATGGTCAAGTGCAACTTGCGCCTGGCATTTTTATGCAGGTAAGCCCGGCTTATTCCTCGGTCACAAAGCAGTCAGACAGGGAATTGACCACGCCTTTAAGGCCCGGCATGGGCATTTCGCGGATTTTGATGACCCGCTCTAGGTTCATCACGTCCGCCATGGGAATGACTTTGGGATTTCCAAGAACTTTCGCCACCAGGATGGACTTGCCCATAGCTTCCATCATCTCCAAGAACTCCAGCGCCCGATACACGCCTTCACAGCTGCACATCAGCGCGCCGTGGTTCTCCATTAAGAAACCGTTGGACTTTTCAATGACCGCGTCGAACTTCTGGGCCAGCTCCTCGCTGAGAGGTTCGGCGTAGGGAACCATAATCATCGGGCCTACCTCAATGGCGGGCTCGGGCAGGAAGGGCTTCGCCATCCAGTCTCCCCCGGCAATGGCAAAGCCGGTCAGGATGGGCGGATGGGCGTGTACAATGCCCTTGATGTCGGGACGGTGGGCAAAAATGCGGGTGTGGAACGGCCACTCGCCGGTGGGGCGGCGCCCCTCGGACGCATAAAGGACCTCACCCTTGAGGTTGACCGCGCAGATATCGTCAAACTGAATGGAACCCTTGGCCACCTTGGTGGGAGTGATGAGGATCACGTCCTCGGCCACCCGGTAAGAAAGGTTGCCGCCCTGGCTGGTGACAAACCCAATCTGGGCCAGCCGGTTGCTGGCGCGCACCAGTTCTTCGATTTGCGCTTTGTAGGTTTCCTGTAAGGAATGCATACGATTCACATGCCTTTCTGAGCAAGTATTTGTTTCCCCGCAGAAACGGCGGGAGCTGTCCAATCTTCCCACAATCTGCAGATTTTGAAACAAGGGATAGTATTTTGATTATAACATTGTGAGTAGATTTTTACAATTAAATTTTTCAAAAAGACAAAAAAATTGTGAAATCGCCGGTTTTCTAGTGGATCATTCAGAAAAAAGATACAAAAATTCGAAATATGCGGCGAATCCGTTGACATTTCCACAGCAATGTATATAATATTAAACATGAAGGTAAATTTAATTTCCTTTCCGCTGTATTCGACCGGGCCAAATCCGCCCCAAAGCAGAAGACAGCGGCCGCTGATTTCATCGAAAACCGGGACAAAAGAGGTCGTCGAAATTCATGCACAGAAACGGCCGCCCGGCCATACTGTCCGTACCGTGTGTGCAGCGGTACAAGGAAAGGGGTACATACCATGAACGCAACCTTATCCGGAAAGAAGATCGCCAAAATCGTGCTGATTATCGTCGCCGCACTGCTGGTTCTTCTTGTCATCCTGTCCAGCTTTACGGTGGTGCCGGTGGGACATCGCGGTGTTCTGACCACCTTCGGCGCCATCCAGACGGGCACCTTGCAGGAAGGGGTAAATTTTAAGATTCCCTTTGTGCAGAACGTGCAGAATGTGGACGTACGGGTGCGCAAGATGGAGACTGACGCCAGTTCCGCCAGCAAGGACTTACAGGAAATTTCCAGCACCATCGCGGTCAACTACCGCATTGACGCGGGGGCGGCCGACCAGCTGATTAAAAATGTGGGAACTGCCTACGAAAGCACCATCATCAGCCCCGCCATTGCCGAGTGCGTCAAGGCGGTCACCTCCCAGTATACCGCAGAGGAACTCATCACCAAACGCACCGCGGTTTCCGCCCAGATGAAGGACGATCTGGCCACCAAGCTTAAGGACAAATACATCCTGGTGGACAGTTTTAATATCATCGACTTCGGTTTCTCCGATCAGTTTAACAAAGCCATCGAAGAAAAGCAGATTGCCGAGCAAAACGCCTTGAAGGCCAAGTACGACTTAGAGCGCATCAAGACCGAGGCGGAGCAGCAGATTACCCAGGCGCAGGCGGAGGCGGAAGCCCTGCGGTTAAAGAGCAAGGAAGTCACCAGGGACCTGATCTATTTAGAGTATATTCAGAAGTGGGACGGTAAAATGCCCACTTACTACGGCGGCGGTGATTTTCTCTTCACTCTGCCCGGGGACGACACCGCCAGCACGCCGGCTCAATAACCTGCCAGTTTAAAGAAAGTATAAAGTTTTGCAGCGGAAAATTGCTTTTGCAGGCATCTGGTGCTATGCTGGTAGCATACCAATGGAAAAGGGGGGCATGGACATGTGGAAAAAGCTGATCGCACCGGTGGTGATTGTGGTTCTTTTATTAGCCTATCTGCTTACTATCGGCGGCTGGTTCCTTTTTTCACCTGATCCGGTGCTGCCTTTCTGGGTACGGGTAGCGGGGATCCTGCTGCCCACCGGTGCCAGCGCTGCGCTGGTGGCGGTGCTGATTGAACGATTTATTGAATTAAAGAGGGGGCAAGAGGATGATATTACTAAATATTGATTACCTGCCGGGCAAGGAATTCGAGGTGCTGGGCATGGTAAAGGGAAGCATCGTCCAATCGAAGAACATCGGACGGGATATGCTCAGCGGATTCAAGACCATCGTAGGCGGCGAGATCAAGGCTTATTCGGAAATGATGAACGAAGCTCGGTCCATCGCCACCCAGCGCATGGCGGAGGAAGCCCAGTCCCTGGGCGCCGACGCAGTGCTCAATATCCGCTACGCGTCCTCTGCGATCATGCAGGGAGCGGCGGAGGTCATGGCGTACGGCACGGCGGTAAAGATCAAGTAAACGTATACGCAAAAGACCGGCGGGGATTTTTCCAAATCCTCGGCCGGTCTTTTTTCATGCCACTTTCTCCGCAGTTTCCTTTTGCATCGGGCGGTCTTTATCCTGAGTCACGTTCGTAAGAGATGATGGCGTCTACGTCGCAGTCCAAGATAAAGCACAGCGTATCCAGCGTTTTCGTGGTGATGGTTCCGCCATGCTTCATCCGGTATAACGTGTTGGAGGAAAAGCCTTGCTTGAAAATCAGATAATACTCCGTCAGGTTCTTTTCTTTGAGCGTTTGGTAAAAAGGCTGATAGCTAATCATAGAACAGCACCTCTCTCCTGGCATTGGCAAACGGGGCAACACACGCCCAACGCTGCGGAAGTGCGACAGAAAACGCCAGTATAACCGGCTTGATCCCTTTGTCAGAAGGGTGCGGCTCTGATTGGGAGAATTTGCCCTTCCATCTGGGCCGCTCTGCTCTTTTCGTTCGAGGCGGCTGTGCCGCTCTACTTCGGATAAAACGCCTCGTTCGGGGAATTCTTATCATCGATACCATTTGAAAGAGGCGGGGAAAACGGCATGAAAAACAACCATCGAGAACACTGGAACTCACGCAGTTCCTTTATTTTTGCCGCCATTGGTTCAGCGGTGGGGCTGGGCAATCTTTGGCGCTTTCCCGGCCAGGCGTTTCAAAACGGCGGCGGCACCTTTCTGGTGGCCTATCTGGTGGCCATCCTGACGGCGGGCGTCCCTCTTCTGACTTTGGAACTGGCCATCGGCCGCAAGTTCCAGGCGGCGGCGCCCTCGGCCATGGGCCGCATGAACAAGCGCTTCGAATGGATCGGCTGGCTGGGCGTAATCGCAAGCTTTATCGTGGTGACCTACTATATGGTCATTTTAGGCTGGGCATCCGACTTTTTCGTCCATTCCTTCTCCCTGAAGTGGCTGGGAGACGTGGATTATTTCAAAAACAACGTGTTACAGCAGACCGCCTCTCCCGGCGAGCTGGGGTCCTTTAACCCTCTGCTCTGCCTGCTGGTGGCGGTGCTGTGGGTAATCGTTTGGTTCTGCCTGCGCAAGGGGATCAAGACGGTGGGGCTGATCGCGAAAATCACGGTCATTACGCCCCTCGCTCTGCTGGCTGCCCTTCTTATCCACGGCCTGACCCTGCCGGGTGCCATGGACGGCATCCGCTACTACATTACCCCCGACTGGAACAAGCTTTGGGATGTAAACCTTTGGGCGGCCGCCTACGGACAGGTCTTCGTGAGCATGAGCATCCTCATGTCGGTCATGATCGTATACGGAAGCTTTCTAGGGAAGAAAAGCAACCTCATCGGCGACGCGCTCATCATCGGCGGCGGCGACGCGGCCATCAGCTTTTTTTCCGGCTTTGTCATCTTTACCACCCTGGGCTATCTTTCCACCATCACCGGCACGCCCATCGGGGACATGGAATACCAGGGAATCATGCTGGTCTTTGTGACCTATCCCCAAGCCATCGCCGCGTTTCCAGGCGGGCAGGTGGTGACGATTCTTTTCTCGCTGTGCTTTTTCCTGATGCTGCTGACCCTGGGCATTGACTCGGCCTTCAGCATGGTGGAAACGGTGACCCATTCGCTGACGGACAAGTTCGGCCTCAGCCCTAAGCGCACCCTGATCGGCGTGTGCCTGGCCGGAGGCGTGATCTCCCTGTTCTTCACAAGCGGGGCGGGCCTTTACTGGCTGGACATCATCGACCACCACATCAACAACTTTCTGCTTCTGCTCATCGGCATCGCCGAGTGCATCGCGGTGGGATGGATGTTCGGTACGGCGCCCATCCGCGAGCACCTGAACCTTTACGCGAAACCAAAATTCGGCCGGTGGTGGGACGTGATGATCCGCTATTTCTGCCCGGCCATCTTCATCCTCATCGGGATTTCCTTTGTCATTTCCAATATTGTAACGCCCTATATGGGCTTTGATTATCAATATCTGATCATCGGCGGGTGGCTGGCAGTGGCGCTGGCCCTGGCGGCCGGCATCGGCTTGCAGCAGGCTAAAGGCAAACCTCTGCCCGCCGCGGACAAGGGGGAAGACTGATTTGTTTTCTCCCAATGCCGTCTATTACGAAGAAGCAGCCCTTTCCTACCCGCTGGGCCGGGAGCTTTACGACCGTTACCAAGCTGCGGGCGTGCCATGCATTCCTATCAAGAACCACAATAACATCCCCGAAATGCGCCGGCAGCCCAACGCCGCTTTTCCAAAGATGAAGCGGGCCCTCATTCTCGGCATCCGCAAAACCCACCGGTATGTGGAAAACCACAAGACTTCCGATTATCTGGTGCCCTACACCTCGTCGGGGTGCACGGCCATGTGTTTGTACTGCTATCTGGTGTGCCATTACAATAAATGCGCTTATTTGCGAGTATTTGTCAACCGCGAGCAGATGCTCGACCGGCTTATCAACACCGCCGACCGGGCCGACCGGCCTCTGACCTTCGAAATCGGCAGCAATTCCGACCTCATTTTGGAAAACACCATAACCGGCAACCTGCCCTTTACCATCGAAGGGTTTCAAAGGGCCAAGCAGGGGTTTCTGACCTTTCCGACTAAGTTCGACATGGTTGACGGCATTCTGGGCCTCAACCACGGGGGACGGGTGACGGTTCGCATGAGCGTGAACCCTCCCGCCCTCATCCGCCGGGTGGAGCTGGGAACCTCTCCCCTCCCAGGCCGGGCGGCGGCCTTAAACAAGCTCAAGGCGGCGGGATACCCGGTGGGGATTCTGGTGGCGCCGGTGATGCTGGTGGAGGGCTGGGAAGCCCTGTACCTGGAAATGTTCGAACAACTAGCGGACACCTTAAGCGAAGAAGTGAAGAAAACCGCCTTTTTTGAGGTCATCTTCATGACTTACAGCTACGTCCACCGGGCCATCAACCAGGAAGCCTTCCCAAAGGCCCCGGACTTATTTGACCCAAGTCTCATGACCGGGCGGGGCAAGGGAAAATACGCCTATCAAACTACGGTGCGGGAGGAAGCGGGCAGGACAATCGTTTCGCTCCTGCGCCGGTATTTCCCGGGAAATCGGGTGTGGTATGTGGTGTAATTTCCGATAGGTGAATTATACTCACAATATTGCTATTTGTAAACGCTTTTTGGTTACTATGTCGTGTTTTTCACCATTTACAACGGCTTTTTTGCAGAAAGAAGCGGGGCTATGAATCAAGTTCATAGCCCCGCTCCCAAATGGATGACGGGAACACCCTGTTTGCGGCAGTATTCGACGGTATAAAAGGTGCCGCCGGAGCGGCGGGTAAGGTAACTCAGGCAGCAATCGCTCCCTTCCACCAGGGTGCGGTTGCGCCGGTGCATACAGCCGGGGGTATATCCTTGGCCGGTATAGACCACCTTGTCGGCCCGGCGTTTGATGAAGTCGTAGAGGTCCACGTCCTGCGGGGGCCAGCCGCGGGTCTGGTCGATACAGGGGAGGACGAGGATCAGGCGAAGGCCGGGCAGCTCTTTCCGCAGGGAAAGGACAGTGAGGGCGGCCAGAGTATCGAAGCCCAGGGCGCCGCCGGCGGCAAAGTAATGAAAATCCTCGCGGTAAAGGCGGCGGATTTCTTCCTCGAGCCGCTTGCGCAGGGCGGGGATTTCTTCGGGCGGCAGGCGGCGGTGGCCGGTGAAACAGCAGGTTTTATAGGGCATGGCTTTCCTCCCGGCGGACTTCCTCCACCTGGAGGGCGGCGCGGACGGCTTCCACCACGAAAGCGGAAAAGGTGCAGTCCTTCCCCTGGATGGCCTGCTCCACCTGCTCGACCAGGTCGTTGGGGAAGCGGATGCTTTTGCTGGTGGTGGCTGGTATAGAAGGAATTTGGAAGCGTTTCATGGTATCACCCTGTTGTTCAGTTATGATACAATTGTAATCAGGATTGCCGTCTTTGTATGTGTTACGTTTGTCTTACATATGGGTTGGTAAGAAGGCGTTGGTCACGGACGCGATCGGGCTGCTTTTCCCCGCCGCACGGGGCTCAGCCCCCTTTACTGGACGAAAGGGGTTGCCAGCGCGTGATAATATTTCACAGGCTGGCGGTCCCGGGGCAAGACAGTCTATAAACCCAAGCGTAAGGCCGGAGGTTCTGCCGCGCCCGGATACCGGGCGCGCGGGTTGAAACAAGGCGCTGACCGGCGACGGTTTGATTACGGCGAACCGCTTTCCCTATGGGAAGCGTGGGTTAAAACCAGTATCGGGCGGATTGTGCATTCGCTCCAACGTCGCCCCACATGAGGCGTGGATTGAAATAAAGGGGATCACCCAGTTTGAAAAGCGTGGACGGAGTCGCTCCTCGCGAGAGGGGCGCGGATTGAAATACGGCGCCGGCCATCCTGTTTGCCGGTCTTTGCGCAAAGAAGGGGGGGGGGGGGGGGGGG
>NZ_JBBMFD010000042.1:0-8973 GCF_040096205.1 Solibaculum intestinale
CCCCCCCCCCCCCCCCCCCGGGGGTTGTGTTTTTTTAAAAAAGGGTCTTACAGGTCGGCGGTATAGCCGAAGCCGAAACCGTCCTGGGTGAGGGTATAGCTGCCCAGAAGACCTTCAATGTACGAAGAATACTTGTCGTTTGCCAGATAGCTGCGCGCCTGCACCTTCCAGTAAGGATCGCCCGTGCCCACAAAGTACATAATATGCGCGCCGTAGCTGCTGTAAACAATACCGGTGTCACCAGGCTTACGGGCAGGATCAAAGCACCAGTCGTTAAAGCTTGTCACCATCTGGCCGGGATACACGCCCTTATACAGGCCGCCCATATAGGCCGAACCGGTATCGGTGGAGTTTTCTTTCGCCAATTGGGCAAAGGAGGCTTCGGTTGCCTCGCCGCTCTTCCAGGTGTTGAGCAGGGCGGAAGCCGCCTCGCCGACCTCTACCGTTTGCTCGGCAGTCAGGCCGGTTGACTGATCGACCGTGGTGCTGGGGGCAAGCAGGATATGACGTACGTCGACCACATTGGTGGTGTTCCTTCCCTTGCTTACCAGATAGATCACCCGATAGCCGGAGGTGGATTCGAGAACCGTCTTGTTCCCAGCCGCACGCGTATTGTCGAACAGCCATGCACTCAGGGTGGAATCGGTCACGTTGGCTTTGCTCTGGTCACGGGTCAGGGAGTGATCGGGGCTGTCCTGGTAATCCGCTTTGCTGGCTTCTGGCGCGTACTCGATGCACAGCTCGTTAAAATTGCTGCCGTCTTCGGCGATCTTGCCGAGCATTTCGTCCGCCGCCGCCTTGGCCGCTTCCTTGGCCGCTGTCTTCTGTTCATCCGTTGCGGTGGAAGAAGTCACCGACTCGGGATATTTGCTTTCGGTGGATATCAGCAGGGAATGATAGGTAACCTGGTCGATGGAAGCCTTGTTGGAGATATAAGAGGCGTCGATTTCATCGTCGGAGAAGTTATAGTTGTCCACCAGGTACTGCTTATAGCTGCTTGCCAGAGTTTCCCGGTCCATCTGGGCGCGGAACACTTCCATGTTGACGCCGGGACCGTAGTAGTTTTCCACAATCTGTTCCGCAGTCACCTTCTGTTCGGCGGCGGAATCCTCGATGGACTTCAGATTCGTTTCAATATAGGACTTGTCGTCCTCGGTCAGCTGATAGCCTTCCTTGGCGGCGGTGTCCGCCAAAGCATAGGTGGTGCGGATGGTGGTTTCCGCAGACTGGCGGAAATAATCCTCCCAGGTGCCGCTTTCCAGCAACGCGCAGGTCTGATCCTTGAGGGGCTTGGAAGTGTCTAGGCCGAACGTGGAGAGCGACTGGCCGTATTGATTGACAAAACTGTTGTAGCTTCCATAATAGTAATAATTATAATCCGCAGCGGACAAGGAATAGTCCCCTACCTTTACGGCGGTGACCATCCGTGTAAAGCCGCCGCTTTGCATAAACACTGCGGCAATAATGCCTCCGATAAGCAGCACGCAGATGACGCAGGAAATTACCGTAATGGCAACCTTCTTGCCTCTTGACAGGCCTTGGCTTTTTTTCTTCTTCTTGTAGGCTTCGGGATTCTGCTCCCGTTCCAGCTTTCGGAGCTGTTTTTCTCTTGAACCGCTCATGTCGTATCCGTCCTTCCGATTTTCATGATCCCGCCGGCATGACGCTCGCTTTCGGGAACGAACCCTTCCTTCCGTCTTGCTGTCGCGGAGCCGTTTCCCATTATATCATACATTTTGCTGATTTTGCAAACATATTGTAAAGGTTTTTGTGAATCTTCGTGTGAAATTCACAAAAAAGCCTGCCGGAACCTTGTCATTCCGGCAGGCTTTGGAACGGGATGCTTCCCGCTTATTCGGCGATCAGGCTTTTGCCGTCCATTTCAGGAGGCTGGGGCAGGCCCATGATTTGCAGCATGGTAGGCGCAATGTCCGCCAGCCGGCCGCCTTCCCTGAGCTTGCAGGGATAGCCCTTGACGGTCAGCGGGACCGGCCAGGTGGTATGGGCGGTGAAGGGAGAACCGTCGGGCTCCTTCATCTGGTCGGCGTTGCCGTGGTCGGCGGTCAGAACCAAAACGCCGTCCATCTCTTCGATGGCCCGGGCGGTGCGGCCTACGCAGGTATCCACCGCTTCCACGGCTTTGATGGCCGCGTCCATAAACCCGGTGTGGCCAACCATATCGCAGTTGGCGTAGTTGAGGATAACCACGTCGTATTTGCCTGAGCGGATACGCTCGCACACCGCGTCGCACACCTCATAGGCGCTCATCTCCGGCTTTAAGTCGTAGGTAGCAACCTTCGGAGAGGGGATGAGGACCCGGTCCTCTCCCTCATACTGCTTTTCCACGCCGCCGTTGAAGAAGAAGGTAACGTGGGCGTATTTCTCCGTCTCCGCAATGCGAAGCTGGGTTTTGCCGTGCTTGGAAAGGTATTCGCCCAGCGTGTTCGTAAGCTTTTGAGGTGCAAAGGCCACCTTTACGTTGGGCATGGTGGCGTCGTACTGGGTAAAGCAGACATAGTAAAGCGGGAAAAAGCCCTTTTTGCGGGCAAAGCCGTTAAACTCCGGATCCACGAAGGTCCGGGTCAGTTCCCGGGCACGGTCGGGACGGAAGTTAAAGAAGATTACCGCGTCGTCCGTTTCCACCTGCTTGCCGCCGGCGATGACCGTGGGCACCACGAATTCGTCGGTAACTTCCTTTTCATAGGAATCCGTCACCGCCTTCACCGGATCGGCAGCTTCCTCGCCCTCGCCGTAGACGATGGCAGCATAAGCCTTCTCTACCCGCTCCCAGCGATTGTCCCGGTCCATCCCGTAGTACCGTCCGAGGACCGTGGAGATTTTGCCTACACCCAATTCCCGGCACTTATTGGAAAGCTCCGCCACAAAGTCTTTGCCCGAGGTGGGGGGCACGTCGCGCCCATCCAGCAGGCAGTGGACATACACCCGGTCGAGTCCCTTGCGTTTACAAAGCTCCAGGATGGCATAAAGATGGGAATTGTGGCTGTGCACCCCGCCGTCGGACAGCAGGCCGATCAGGTGAAGGGCCGTGCCCTTTTGCAGGCAATGGTCAATGGCGCCGGTGAGCGCCTGGTTTTCAAAGAAATCCCCGTCCTCGATGGACTTGGTAATCCGGGTCAGCTCCTGATAAACCACCCGGCCGGCGCCCATGTTGGTATGGCCCACCTCGGAATTGCCCATCTGCCCGTTTGGCAAGCCCACGTCCATGCCGGCTGCACCGATGGCGGTGGTGGGATTTTCCGAAAAAATTCTATCCAGATTGGGCGTGTTGGCCGCCTTGACGGCGTTGCCGTATTCAGAAGGGTTAAGGCCGAAGCCGTCCATAATGCAAAGAACCAGAGGTTTTTTCATAGTACGCTCCTTCCATTTCGTAACTGCACGACGACGTTTATTTGCTTGCCGCTTCCACGATTTTTGCAAAGTCCGGCGCCTTCAAGGACGCGCCGCCGATGAGGCCGCCGTCCACGTCCGGCTTCGCCAGAAGCTCGGCCGCGTTGCCCGCGTTCATAGAGCCGCCGTACTGGATGGTCAGGGCGTTTGCCGCGTCGGCGCCGTAAAGAGCCGCCACTGTGGCACGGATGGAGGCGCAGACCTCGTTTGCCTGGTCGGCAGTGGCAGTGCGGCCGGTGCCGATGGCCCAGACCGGTTCATAGGCGATGATGATCCGGGAAAGCTCGTCCTTAGATACGCCGCCCAGCGCAATCTTCGTCTGCATGGCGACCAGCTCCGCTGTAATGCCCTGCTCGCGCTGCTCCAGGTACTCGCCTACGCACAAAATAACGGTAAGGCCCGCATCCAGCGCCGCGCGTACCCGCTTGTTGACGGTTACGTCAGTGTCGCCGAAATAGGTGCGGCGTTCGCTGTGGCCGATGATGACGTATTCGACGCCCATTTCTTTGAGAGTAAAGGCAGAGATTTCACCGGTGAAGGCGCCAGACTTTTCCCAGTGGCAGTTCTGCGCGCCCACGGAAATGTTGCTTCCCTTGGCCGCCTCCAGCGCCGCGCACAGGTCCACAAACGGGACGCACACAATCACGCCGCAGTCCGCGTTTGCCACCAACGGCTTCATTTCGTTGATCAGCGCCGTGGTCTCGGCGGGGGTTTTGTTCATTTTCCAGTTGCCGGCGATGACCGCCTTGCGAAGGGTCTTGTTCATGATATTTGCTCCTTTGCCAAAAGTTATTCGTGTTCCTGGGAAGGCTCGGCAGGACCGGTCAACTCCTCCACCAGCGATACGCTTTTGCGGTATTCGCCGTAAGGGACGAAGAACCGGTAGGTTTCCATGGCCGTCCCCACATACAGAGTGACGGCGGCGCCCAGATTACCGAACTTTTCATAAGGAATGTGGTTGTCTTTTAATATGGATTCCACGCCGAAAGCGATCGCCGGTTCAAAAACGCCCAGCAAAACCGGGTCGTTTGCCTGCGGCTTACGCAAACTGCGGCTGCCGCATTGGGGGCATTCCTGCTCGCACAGGAGCTGACAGTCTTTGCAATAGAGCACGACGCTTCCTCCTTTGCCGCATCGAAAGACACACGGCGTTGCAACGGGTGAAACAGGCGGGAAAGATGCCTCTCCCGCCTGTCTTTTCTGCAAAAATTAGTCCTTGTCGTTGAGGGCCGCGATGCCCGGCAGCTCCTTGCCTTCCAGGAATTCCAGAGAGGCGCCCCCGCCGGTGGAAATGTGGGTCATCTTGTCGGCAAAGCCCAGCTTCTCAATCGCCGCCGCAGAATCGCCGCCGCCGATGATGGACACGGCGCCGCTTTGAGCTACCGCCGTAGCCACTGCGATGGTGCCCGAAGCAAAATTCTTCCACTCGGATACGCCCATCGGGCCGTTCCACACCACGGTGCCCGCACCCTTGATGGCGTCGGAGAAGAGCTTCTCGGTCTTCGGGCCGATGTCAAGGCCCATCCAGCCGTCCGGAATGTCGTCGGAATCCACCGTCTTAAACTGGGCGTCCTCGGCATACTTGTCCGCTACCCGGTTGTCAACGGGAAGCAGGAAATTGACGCCCTTATCCTTGGCCTTCTGCAGGGTTTCCTTAGCAAGCTCCAGTTTATCTTCTTCGCAGATGGAGGTGCCGATGCTGTGACCCTGGGCCTTGAAGAAGGTATAAGCCATACCGCCGCCCACGATCAGGGTATCCACCTTTTCGAGAAGATTATTGATGACGCCGATCTTGTCGGACACCTTCGCGCCGCCTAAAATGGCCACAAACGGGCGCTTCGGGTTCTCCAGCGCTCCGCCCATGACGCTGATTTCCTTCTGGATCAGATAGCCGCAGACCGCCGGCAGATAGTCGGCGACGCCGGCCGTGGAAGCGTGGGCCCGGTGAGCGGTGCCAAACGCGTCGTTTACATAGATATCCGCCAGGGATGCCAGTTCCTTAGCGAAAGCGGGATCGTTCTTGGTTTCTTCTTTATGGAAGCGGACGTTCTCGATGAGCATAGCCTCGCCGTCCTTAAGCTCGCTTGCGAGCTTTTTGGCGGACTCGCCCACCACGTCGGACGCAATCTTGACTTCCTGGCCGAGCACCTTGGAAAGGTACTTGGCTACCGGCGCCAGAGAATACTGCATGTTGAACTCGCCCTTCGGACGGCCCAAATGGGAGCAGAGGATCACCTTCGCGTTGTGGGAGAGAAGGTACTTGATGGTGGGGAGGGCTTCGGTGATGCGCTTGGGATCGGCAATGTTGCCCTCGCCGTCGAACGGGACGTTAAAGTCGCACCGGACCAGAACCCGCTTGCCGGCGACATCGATATCTTCGATGGTCTTTTTGTTGAGAGCTGCCATAGAAAAGAACACCCTTTCCATATTAAATTCGGTTTGTGAAAAACGAGACAAATTCTAGAGGATATTTTATCCCAAAATTTGATGCAATGCAAGGGCGGGCCGAATTTTCATGCATTCGTGCAGAAATTTAGGGCAAAAGGCCCGCGATTTGTACGAAACCCCTTTCCATTTCGACCGTTTCTTGCGGGCGGGGGCCAAATCTGGTATACTGGAGAAGAAAAACGCGGAGCATACACCTTGTGCGACGGCTGCCTCAAAAGGCGGCTCACATTCCCTTCCGTGCGGGGAAAGCCATATGAAACTGGAGGAAACGGCAAGGAGGCGCCGGGGATGACGAAAAAAGGAAGCAAGCGCTGGCGTACCGCATGGCGGTGGACGGGAATCGAGTTCTTTTTTGCAGGGCTCATGTCCTTGGGCGCTGCTGCGGCATTTTGGATGGACTTTCGGGACTTTTACGGGTATGACCCTTATCGAACCGTGCATCAGGTTTTTCTTTATCCGCGGGAATGGGTGGATGTCTTTTTATATGGCGGGCTTGCTTTGCTTTTCGCGGGATGCGTGGCCTTTGGCCTGATGCAGCGGTTCCCCGTGCAAAAGCGGGAATCGCTCCGGTCTTGTTACGTCCCGCCTCAAACGGAGCGCCCGCAGATTTCTCTGGATGAAAATGCACCCGCAACATCTTCTACACGTCTGTTGCTGGAACAATTCTTTGAAAACGCCGGCTTCGACGGAGAAAAGGAGCCATTGGACGCCATCACCGAGGTCGTCTGTGTCCACTGCCGCAAAGAGTACGACTGGGACTATCCCAAATGTCCCCACTGCGGCGCGGTCAACGACGTATTGCTGCGAAAAAGGAGAGAATGACGGTTGCCAAAGAAAAGAGTGCTGGTAGGAATGAGCGGCGGGGTGGACAGTTCCGCCGCCGCCGCTTTGCTTTTGGAGCAGGGCTATGAGGTGGTGGGTGCCACGATGGACCTGCTGCCGGACGGGCCGTCCCCCGATCTTGCGGACGCGAAGCGGGTGGCGGCGGCTTTGGGGATCGAGCACCATGTCCTCCCCTTCCAGAAGGAATTTGAGAAGGAGGTCATAACCCCCTTTTGCGGCGAGTATTTGGCCGGGCGGACGCCGAATCCATGCATTTTCTGCAACCGGTCCATCAAGTTCGGAGAGATGGTCAAGGCGGCCGACCGGCTTTGCTGTGATTTGGTTGCCACCGGGCATTATGCCAGGATCGAGTTTGACCAGAGCCTGGGCCGCTGGCTTCTCAAGCGGGCCGATACGCGCAAGGACCAAAGCTACGTGCTTTATCACCTGAGCCAGCGCCAGCTTTCCCGGGTGCTGCTCCCTCTGGCGTCTTACACAAAAGACGAAATTCGCGCCATCGCCGTCCGGTATGCGCTTCCCGTGGCCCAGAAGGGAGAGAGCCAGGAAATTTGTTTTGTCAAGAATCAAGATTACCCGTCGTTTGTTACCGCCTTTACCGGGAAGGACACTCCGCCGGGCGATTTTGTGGACGAGGAAGGCCGGGTCATCGGCCGGCACAAGGGGATTCTCCACTATACCATCGGCCAGCGCAAGGGGCTCGGGCAAAGCTTCGGGCGGCATATGTACGTGTCCCGGATCGACCCGGAAACGAACACGGTTTGCCTGGTGGAATCCGGCCGGGAGTATTTTTCCGGCCTGACGGCGGCCCGTCTCAACGCCGTCGCGTTCGACCGTTTTCCGGCTGCCTTTGAGGCGCAGGCCATGATCCGTTACCAGGCGAAGCCGGCGCCTTGCCGGGTGGAGCTCACCGGGGAGGACCGGGCAAGGGTCACCTTTCAGACACCTCAGCGGGCGGTGACGCCGGGGCAGTCGGTGGTGTTCTATGAGGGCGGCACGGTGCTGGGCGGCGGCATTATTGACGCGGGAATTCCCGTGCAGGAAACGGACTTGCCGCTGGAACACACCTGAGAAATGTTTTTTTGCACTGCTTAGGGTATGTTTTGCCGAACATCCGCGCAGGGGCTTCTGGACGTTTCGAAAAAGGAACGATTCCTTAAAAACCATCGGTTTCGACGGGCGGGAGAGGCACCGCAGCGTCCTTATGCTGCGGGCCAATCGGCCCCATAGAAAAGTGCGTCGACTTGTCTTTCCTTGCGGCGCTTTTTCTCTTTTGTGCGCGGTGCTTGACGAAGCGGGAAAAAACCGGTAGTATGTTGGACAAGAAAAGCGGATAGCTTGATAGGCAGGAGGAATTCGATATGGCCATTTTGGACGATCTGAGCGAGCTGCTCCAAAAAGGAAAAGTTAAGAACGTGGTGGCTTTGGTTACCCAGGCGCTGGAGGAGGGCATCTCCCCGGCGGACATTTTGAATGAAGGCCTGCTCAAGGGAATGGGCGAGGTCGGCGTGAAATTCAAGAATAACCAGGTGTACGTTCCCGAGGTGCTGATTGCCGCGAGGGCTCTCAACAAGGGCCTTGAGGTACTCAAGCCCCGGCTGGTGGAGGCCGGGACCAAGCCGGTGGGCAAGGTGGTCATTGGGACGGTGCAGGGGGACCTGCACGACATCGGCAAAAACCTGGTGTCCATGATGATGGTGGGCGCGGGCCTGGAGGTCGTGGACCTGGGGGTGGACGTGTCTGCGGAGAAATTCGTCGCCGCCGTCAGGGAGCATAAGCCCAACATCGTGGCCATGTCCGCGCTTTTGACCACCACCATGGGCCATCAGGGCGATGTGATCGAAGCCCTCAAGGCGGAAGGCCTGCGCGAGCAGGTAAAGGTAATGGTAGGCGGCGCTCCGGTGACCGATTCCTTCGCCAGGCAGATCGGCGCGGACGCCTATACGCCGGACGCGGCCACCGCCGCGGAAAAAGCCAGGGAACTGGTCTGTGCATAACAAAGAAACAGACAAGAGGCCGGATGTAAGTTCTACATCCGGCCTCTTGTTTTGCCTATTTTCCCATTGGCTGGAGGAGGGGCTGCTTGCAGCGCTTTCCGAACGGGAAGGGAGCCAATCGGAAGACACAATTGGACATTGGAAACGCCTGGGCCCTCGTGTAATAGAGAGCCCGGCCGCTTCCAGCTCTCCAAAACGAGCGCCCGCCGTTTACAGAGGGCCTGCCTATTGTGGCGGACCGTGATCGCATGCAAAAAGCCGCGCCGGACTCGAAACGTCC
>NZ_JBBMFD010000043.1:0-8510 GCF_040096205.1 Solibaculum intestinale
CCCCCCCCCCCCCCCCCCCCCCCCCCCCCCCCCGCTTCCCTTATTTACGTCAGGGGATTTTCCGCATTGCAGTCTTTTTCAATTGTGGCTCTTTCCCTTCATTTGCTCGACATGCTCACATGAGGGGCAAACTCGAAGGAAGGAGCCAGGGTAAACAACCGTCCGTCCGTGGATACCATGGTAATGGGAATGTCGGGGCACAGATTGTGCAGCACGCCGACGAATCCGGAGCCAGTGTCCTGCGGCATTCCGGTGACCAGGTGGCGCACACCGTATTTGCGCACATGTCCGGCCGTCATCAGCGCGGAGTCATCATGGAAATAGATGGTCATAGATGCGCCGTTTTCGGCGGCCGCATTATATAGGAATTCGAGTACCTCTCCTCTTTCTTGCACGCTTGTTCGGTCCGGCAGGACGCTTAAGACCTGCAAAGGCAATCCCATCAAATCTGCGAGCTGACGTCCGGCTTTGATTAACCGCTCGCAGGAGGGCTGATCGGTCACGCATACGAGGATGCCGGCTTTTTGTTGCAGCTTGCTCACGTCGATTCGCTCCTTTATGTAATGTGTTGGGTGGGTGACGGCGTTCTTTAAGAGCACGATTAAAGTATATGAGATAAATGTGAAAAATATTGTAACAAACCGTTTCTGTTGCATAAATAATTTTAATACCAGCTTGTGAATGTGTCATAATTCGTTCATAATTACTAAAAAGGGATTTGGAAAATTGCACAACACACAGAATGGGAGACGTTTTTGTGGAAGATTGGCGAAATTGCTTGTGCAAAGAGGAGAAATACGGTATAATACTCCTATCTTTTACCGCATTACTGCAATAATGCGGGTTCCTTCTGCTTGGGGAAAGGAAGAAGGAAAAGAGAAGATTGAAAGGAAGGGTGTACATGTCAAACACAACTTGGACCATCATTGCCTTTGTGATTTACACGGGTGTGATGATCGCCATCGGAGGGGTTTTCTACAAGAAATCCAGCAACCTGTCCGACTATTTTCTGGGAGGCCGTGGGCTCAATGCTTGGGTCGGCGCCCTGTCCGCCCAGGCATCCGATATGTCCGGTTGGCTGCTGATGGGCCTTCCCGGCGCCATCTACCTGATGGGCACCGGCCAGGTCTGGATTGCGGTAGGCCTGTGCCTGGGCACGCTGCTCAACTGGATTTTCGTCGCCAGCCGTCTGCGCCGGTATACCATCAAGTCGGGCAATTCCCTGACGCTGCCGGAATATTTTGAAAACCGGTTCCGGGATTCCAGCCGGATTTTGCGCACGGCGTCGGCCATCTTTATCATCGTTTTTTTCGCCGTGTATACTGCTTCCGCCTTTGTGGCGGGCGGCAAGCTCTTTGCCCAGGTGTTCGGGGTGGACTATCAGATCGCTTTGTTCATCAGCGTGATGGTTATCCTGGTGTACACCTTCCTGGGCGGTTTCCATGCGGTATGTTGGACCGATTTGATCCAGGGCATTATGATGCTTGTGGCCATCCTGGCGGTTCCGATCATTGCGCTGGCCGCCATAGGAGGCATCGAGTCGGTAACCGGCGCGCTGCCGGCCGACTTCCTCAACCCTTTCCGGGAGAACGGGGCGGATGTTTCCGCCATCTCCATCATCTCCCAGCTTGCCTGGGGCCTTGGCTACTTCGGTATGCCTCACATTCTGGTGCGCTTCATGGCCATCCGCTCCAACAAAGAAATCAAGCGCTCTCGCGTCATCGCCATGGTCTGGGTGGTTATCTCTCTGGCCTTTGCGGCGATCGTGGGTATTGTGGGCAAGGTATTTGTCCCGGACGTGCCTGGCGACGGCGAGACGGTTTTCATTCAGATGATCCAAAAGATCTTCATGGGCTTGGGCGGAGAACAGGCGATTGTACCGGTGGCCTTTATCGGCGGGCTGTTCCTGTGCGGCATTTTGGCGGCCATTATGTCTACGGCGGATTCCCAGCTGCTGGTGACGGCCTCCTCCATTTCGGACGATATTTACAAAGGCCTCATCAACAAAAAGGCCAGCGATGATTTTCTGGTCAAATTCAGCCGGGTAGCGGTCGTAGTGGTCGCGGTCGTGGCCTACTTCATAGCCCGCGACCCGGAATCCAGTGTCATGAACCTGGTGTCCAACGCCTGGGCCGGATTCGGCGCAGCCTTCGGCCCGCTGGTGCTGCTGTCTTTGTTCTGGCGGCGCACCACCCGCGGCGGCGCAGCGGCCGGAATCATCGCCGGCGGCTTGACTGTGATTTTGTGGGAATACATTCCGATGATCCCCATGGCGTCGGGTGTCGCCACTCTCTCCACCGCCACCGGACTTTATTCGCTGGTGCCTGGATTTGCCCTGTCGCTTGTGTGCATCGTTCTCTTCAGCTTCCTGACCAAGAAGCCCTCTGCGGAGATGCTTAAGGAATTCGATGCGGTCAAGAATATGGCCAAGAGCGAAGAATAAACGAACGAAGTACTGCGTTTGCATAGAAAAAAGCCGCCCTTTTATGAGAGGACGGCTTTTTTGCTTTGGCAAGCCTTTGGGAGGTGGTGCGTATGTCTGCTAGTGCTAATTTGTTTTTTATGAAAAAAACCAGTTTCATTATACATGAGTTTACCAGAAAATCGGAAATGATTCAATGAAATCGAATTTTATTTATTGAATTTAGCGATAAATGCGCTGAGTCTTGAAAAAGAGGATATGCTGCAAAACAGCCTTATTTCAGCAGCAGTGTTTCCAAAGCACCGTCCTCATGGTAAGTGGGAGCAAGGGAAGAAAGCACCGCGTTGACGTTTTACGACAAAGGCTGGTTCGGGAATTTCCCGAACCAGCCTAATTGGGACAAGATTTTCTTATTCTTTCACCTTAAAGGTATTCAGCCGCAATGCATTTAGTACCACCGACACCGAGCTTAACGACATGGCCGCGGCAGCGAACATGGGATTTAACAGAGGTCCGCCGAACAGATAAAGGAGCCCCGCCGCGATGGGGATGCCAACCGTGTTGTAGCAGAAGGCCCAGAACAGGTTCTGCCGGATGTTGCGGATGGTGGCGCGGCTGAGGAGGATGGCGGTTAATACGTCGTGAATGTCGCTCTTGACCAGCACCACGTCCGCCGACTCGATGGCAACGTCCGTGCCCGAGCCGATGGCAATGCCCACATCCGCCTGTGCCAGTGCAGGTGCGTCGTTGATGCCGTCACCTACCATGGCCACCGTTTGGCCCTGGTCCATGATTTCCTTGACCGTTTTCGCCTTATCCTGGGGCATGACTTCGGAGAGCACCTGGTCGATCCCCACCTGACCTGCAATGGCGGCGGCGGTGCGCCGGTTGTCGCCGGTAATCATCACCGTTTTGATCCCCGCCTTGTGAAGCTGTTCGATGGTCTTTTTGCTGCCTGGTTTGATGACATCTGCCACCGCCACCAGGCCCAAAAACCGTCCGTTTGCCGCCAGATACATAGGGGTCTTTCCCTCGTTTGCAAGGGCGGCGGCCTTGTCGTCGTAGGCAGCGGTATCCACCCCGTGCTTTTGCATGAGGGCGAGATTTCCGAGAATGACCGCCTGGTTTTCCACCGTGACCTGGATGCCCAAACCGGTCACTGCCTGAAAATTAGTGGTTTCCAGCAGAGAGAGTTTGCTTTCCTGGGCCGCGCGGATGATCGCCTCGCCCAAAGGGTGCTCCGACCCCTGCTCGGCCGAAGCCGCCAGCTGCAGCACCCGGTTTTGATCTACGCCTTCGGCGGTTACAACATCGGTCACATCCGGTTTTCCCTCAGTAATGGTGCCGGTCTTGTCAAAGACCACAGTGTTGACCTTATGGGTAATCTCCAGCGCTTCGGCGTTTTTAAAGAGAACCCCGTTTTCCGCGCCCTTGCCGGTCCCTACCATGATGGCGGTGGGTGTCGCCAGACCCAGGGCGCAGGGGCAGGCGATGACCAGCACCGACACGAACACCGTCAGCCCGAAGACGAAGCCTTCGCCCCCGATCCACCAGGCAATTCCGGCCAGCAGGCCGATGCCCAGCACCACCGGGACAAAGTAACCGGAAATCACGTCCGCCAGCTTTGCAATAGGCGCTTTGGAGCCCTGGGCGTCCTCCACCAGCTTGATGATCTGGGAAAGGGCCATGTCCTTTCCTACCTTGGTGGCTTTGAACTTGATAAACCCATTTTTGTTGATGCTGGCTCCTACCACCGAGTCCCCCGGCCCCTTTTCCACCGGCAGGCTTTCGCCGGTGAGCATGGATTCGTCGATGCTGGTGGAGCCCTCCACAATCTGACCGTCTACCGGGATTTTTTCGCCGGGCTTGACCAGCACCACGTCTCCCACCACAATCTCTTCAATGGGAATCTGCAGCTCCTGCCCGTCCCGCAGTACCAGGCCGGTTTTGGGCGCGAGGCCCATGAGCTTCTGGATAGCGTCCCCGGTTTTACCCTTCGAGCGCATTTCCAGAAACTTGCCCAGTAGCACCAACGTGATGATGGTGGCGGTGGATTCAAAGTACAGATTGTGGGCGGACATATGGTCCCCCTGAAAGATCAAATAGATGGAATAGAGGCTGTAGAGAAAGGACGCGGTGGTGCCGATGGCAATGAGGGAATCCATGTTGGGCCGGCCGCGGAAGAGGGAAGAAAACCCCACCGTGTAAAACTGGTACCCTGCGACGATGACCGGCAGGCAGAGCAGAAGCTGCACCACGCCGAACACCCGGGCGTCTTCCATCGGGTCGAGAAAATGGGGAAGGCCGATCATAGGCGCCATGGCGATGTACAGAAGAGGAAGGGTGAAGACTGCAGAGACAATCAGTTTCGTGCGGAAGATCACAACCTCCCTGTGCTTGCGCGCCTGGTTCTCCTCCGGCCGGTCGCGCTCCTCCTCAATCACGGAAAATCCGGTACTTTCGACAACTTTCCGTATATCCTGATCGGAAAATTCCTTTTCGTCATAGGTCACAGTAGCCCGTTCCGCCGCATAATTGACCACGGCGGAGGAAACCGCCGGTATTTTCTTAAAGGCTCGTTCCAGGCCGGTGGCGCAGGCGGCGCAGTGCATCCCGCCGATTTTCACAGAAGCCGTTTTCATCGGCAACCCTCCTATTACCCAGAGTAGATTTCGTCGAAAAATATCCTTTCTCCCTTCCCTTTTGAAGAGAAGAGAGAAAGGGTGCCCATTAACCTTCTACGGTAAAGCCAGTGTCCTCCACCGCTTTTTTGATCCGGGTCATGTCCAGAGCGTCTCCTTCAAAGGAAATTTTCGCGCAGTTGCTGGCCAGGTCCACCGCGGCGCTCTTCACCTCGGGCAGGTCCTCCAGCGCTGCCTCCACGCCCAGCGCGCAGCCGGCGCAATGCATGCCTCCAATGCGAATGGTAATACTGTTCATAGGTTTTCCCTTCTTTCTGTTATAAATAAGTATACCTAAATAGTATTATATTCCTTATTTTTAGTTTGTCCAGACTTACTCAAAATTATCCGCAAAAAAAGAAAGGCCCGGCAGGTTCCGCTTATGTCTTGCGAAACCCGCCGGGAACCTTATTCGAAAAGGGACGGCGCGGACAGTACACCGTCACTCGTTGTAGCCGTTTGGATTGTTCTTTTGCCACCGCCAGGTATCCCGGCACATGTCTTCCAGGTCCCGCTGGGCTTGCCAGCCCAGGACCGCCTTTGCCTTGGAGGGGTCGGAATAACAAGCGGGTACGTCGCCGCTGCGGCGGCCTACGATTTTATAGGGGACCGCGCTTCCGGTGACCCGCTCGAAGGCGTGCACAATGTCGAGCACGCTGTAGCCCACGCCGGTGCCCAGGTTGATGGCGTCGATTCCGGGGTTTGTGTTGAGCCACTGCACCGCTTTGACATGGCCCACCGCCAGGTCCACCACATGGATGTAGTCGCGCACACCGGTGCCGTCGGGCGTGGGATAATCGTCCCCATACACCGATAAGACGGGCAGTTTGCCGATGGCTACCTGAGAGATGTAGGGCATCAGATTGTTGGGGATGCCGTTGGGGTCCTCCCCGATGCGGCCGCTTTCATGGGCGCCGATGGGGTTAAAATAGCGAAGCAGCGCAATGTTCCAGGCGGGGTCGCTGACATACAAATCGCGCAGCATTTCTTCGATCATCAGCTTGGTGCGTCCGTAGGGGTTGGTAATGGTGGCGATGTCCACCGGGTCGGTTTCCCGTAGCGGCACCCGCTTGGGCGTACCGTAAACGGTGGCGGAAGAGCTGAACACCAGGTTTTTGACCCCGTGCTCCTTCATGACCTCCAGCAGGACTAGAGACCCGGTAAAATTGTTTCGGTAATAGGTCAAAGGCAGACGGACTGATTCGCCCACCGCCTTCCATCCGGCGAAATGGATAACCGCGTCGATTTGATGAGAGGAAAACACCTTGGAGAGTCCGTCCCGATCCAGAATGTCCACCTGATAAACAGGAAAATCACGGCCGGTGAGTTCCTTGACCCGCTTGGTAGCGACCGGACTGCTGTTGTAATAATTGTCTGCGACCACAATGTCGTAGCCGTTATTGAGCAGCTCGACGCAGGTGTGGCTGCCGATGTAACCGGCGCCGCCGGCAACTAGGATTGTCATGAATGCCATTCCTCCATTCGTCTATCCACTGTTATCAGAGTATTATTTTTTTCGTTTTCTGTCAATTACTATTCCCTCGTTTCCTATGGAAGATTGATGCACACACAAAGAAGAAAGCCTATTTGACAGGAAACAGGCTTATTCTTATAATAAATCGAAAGCCACGGGTATGCAAGAAAAAATGCGACGCGAAAAGAGAAGGAGGCGGCATATGGAACATTTTTACCGCACGGTGACCTATGAAGAAATCCGCAAAAATAAAGAGATCGGCGCCTATATCGAAGCGGCTAACGGGGTGCTGGGAGCCATCGGGTTTACCGAGCACGGCCTGCCCCACGTCTGCCGGGCGGCGGGAGTGGCCGCGAACCTTCTGCGGGAGCTGGGGTTCGAGGAACGCACCTGCGAGCTGGCCGCCATTGCCGGGTATCTGCACGACATCGGCAACACGGTCAACCGGGTGGACCACGCCCAGTCCGGCGCGCTGATGGCTTTTTCCATTCTATCCCGCCTGGGGATGCCGCCGGAGGAGGTGGCGGTGGTGGCCTCCGCCATCGGCCACCATGACGAAGGAACGGCTGCCCCGGTCAACGAGGTGGCGGCGGCGCTCATCCTGGCGGACAAAAGCGACGTGCGCCGCAGCCGTGTACGAAATAAAAGCGGCATTATGACCGATATTCATGACCGGGTCAACTACGCTGTAGAGCGTACCGAGCTGCAGGTCAGGCGGGAGGAAAAGGCAGTTTTGCTGCAAATGTCCATCGACACCGCCATCTGTCCGGTGATGGATTATTTTGAAATTTTTCTATCGAGAATGCTTTTGTGCCGTAAGGCCGCGGATTCTCTCGGCCTTACCTTCGAGCTGGTCATCAACCAATCCAGAATGCTGTAAGAGAAAGCAGACAAAGCACGGGATGCAGGCGAAAATGGCATAAAAACCGCAGAAAAGTGGGAATTCTTTCAGATTTGCTTGAAAAATGGAATAAAAAGACGTACAATATACCAATATAAGCAAAAATGAGGTGCTGTTATTTGGAAGTCTACATCGTAATTCCCATCTGCGTTTTGGTGTTGGCGTTCTTCTTTGCCGGCCTGCGCATGGACAAGGAATACCAGAGAGGCGTGATTTTCCGCCTGGGCCGGCTCAAAAGCTGCAAGGGCCCCGGCCTTTACTGGATCATCCCCTTCTTTGACCGGAGAGTACGGGTGGATCTGCGGGTTTCCATCATCAACATCGACAGCCAGGAGGTTGTCACCCGAGACAGCGTGACGGTCAAGATCAATGCAATTTTGTATTATAAGATCACCCGGCCGGAGCGCGTGGTGGTGATTGCCCATGATTATGAGCAAGCGATCGTTCAAATTGCGGTCACCACTTTAAAAAATGTAATCGGCCAGCATACTCTGGAGGAAATCCTCAGCGACCGCAAGGCCATCAACCGGGCCATGAAGGCAAACGTGGACGTGGTAGCGGGCGACTTGGGTTTGATGGTCAAGTCCATTGAGATGAAGGACATTGATATCCCGGTTGCTATGCAGAAGGCCATGGCTAAGGAAGCCCAGGCTATGCGCGAGCGCCGGGCGCGCATCATCAAAGCGGACGGAGAATATCAAGCGTCCCTGAAACTCAAAGCGGCGGCCGAAGAAATTGAGAGCAATCCCATTGCCCTGGAGCTGCGCCGAATTCAGATGGTGACGGAGGTCAGCTCCGACCAGAATACCCGCACCTTGGTGATGCCCAGTGATTTCGTGGAGATCGCTAAAACCATTTCAAACGGCATTGAAAGCGGCATTTTGGGTTCCGGCGTGGGCGGGAAGATCCATAGCAAAAAGATTCAGGAAAACGCGCAGAGCGTCCCGAAAGATCCGTCCCAAACGAAGACGGAGGGCAAAAAGAACCATACGGCTAAAGTCTGATGAGAAAGCGCCGCCGGCAATTCAGATC
>NZ_JBBMFD010000044.1:0-8334 GCF_040096205.1 Solibaculum intestinale
GGTTGATAGGCTGCATGTGTAAGCGTGGTGACATGTTGAGCTTGGCAGTACTAATTGGTCGAGGGCTTGACCTAGTGTATATCCTTCTTCTTCCTCCTCTTTGCTTCTTCCCCTTTGTTCAGTTTTTAAGGTGTGAAAATCGGATATGGTAGAAAGCTCAGTGAATACTGAGCTTTTTTGTTATTCTTTCCCAAAAAGAAAGGAATACCAAGATGAAACAGATTCTTGCAGTTGGTTGCGGCGGCTTTTTAGGCGCAGTTTGCCGCTATCTTCTTTCTCAATGGATTTCGTTTCTACACAAAGGTCCTCTTCCGTTGGCGACTTTTTTGGTAAATGTGGTCGGCTGTTTTCTGATTGGTTTTTTAACCGTGTTCTTATCTGGCTTTTTCCCAGACAGAAAGAATCTTTCCTTATTTTTGACCACAGGGCTTTTGGGTGGATTCACTACCTTTTCTACTTTTGGGCTGGAGACCGTCAGTTTAATGCAGAACGGCAATTGGTTACTGGCGCTTGCAAATATGGTGGCAAGCCTTGCCTTTGGATTGCTGGGTGTATGTTGTGGGAAACTAGTGGGAGGTTTGTTGACCTCTCATATAAATGGATAGAAGGAGTAAACATCATGGAAAAGTTTACGTTAGAGGAAGTAAAAACCGATGAGCAAATAGAGGCACTCGCCGCTTTGGCGAAAGAGATCTGGACAGAGCATTTTACCCCGATGCTGGAAAAGGGACAAGTGGAATACATGCTGGAAAAGTTCCAGTCACCCGGTCCGATTCGGGAGCAGCTACAGGAAGGGTATCAATATTATTTTTTAAAACTGGACGGGGAATTGGCAGGCTATACTGGATTTCACGCAGAGGAGGAAAGCCTCTTTTTGAGTAAAATTTATGTCCGCAAAGCCATGCGCGGGAAAAAAATTGCCAAGCAGGCAATTGAATATATGATCTCTTTGTGTCGGGAGCGGCATTTGCATAAAATTTGGCTGACGGTGAACCGCAACAATTCCATTGCCATTGCTGCCTATGAAAAAATGGGTTTTACCAAAGCTTATATGAAGAAAGCGGACATTGGCAACGGCTTTTATATGGATGATTATATTATGGAGAAAAAGCTCTATGCTTGACAGCCTCCTGCCGCCCCCAGTCTCGTGGTTTGCCAAAGGAAAAAGGAACCGTACAGAAAGAGCTTGGCCGACAAAGCGGTTTGACCCCACACGAAAAAATGTCGGATGAGAATGGTAATGGTTCCATGTACTGTTAAAAAGCGGCTCCGGTAAAACCGAAGCCGCTTTTTTGTGAGGAAGCCGGGCACTCTTTTTGGATATCATAAAGAACGTACATTTTCCAATGAGAATAGGGAGTGGCCGAAACCCAGCAGCAGTAGTTTTTTCAAAAAACGCTCGATGGCATAAGTGTCCTTCCGCATATTTACGGGACGCTTTTATATGTTAGATAAAATACATTGACACACATAGTAATATGTGTTATGCTGTATTTTGATGAAAGGTGGTGAAGCCATGGCGTCTTCGTCTATTAGCAGCGACTATATGCGGGGCAGTCTGGATCCGATTATCCTCCGCGTCCTTTTGGATGGGGACAGCTATGGCTATGAAATCATCAAAGCCGTGTCTCATAACAGCGGCGGCATCTATGAGCTCAAAGAACCGTCTCTGTATACCAGCCTCAAACGGCTGGAAGCGCTTTCCTGCGTCACCTCCTACTGGGGAAACGAAAGTCAGGGCGGCCGGCGCAAGTATTACCGGATCACCCCAAAGGGCCGCCAATTGTACGAAACATCCCTGGCCCAATGGAAACAGGCGAGGGACTTGATTGACCAATTGATTGAAAGGAGGGCGCAGCCGTAATGGAGGAACTGAAAAGCTATGTGGAGCTATTATTCAGCCGCTACCGTAATTCGACGCGGATCTTGGAACTCAAGGAAGAAATTTTAAGCAATCTGGAAGCCAAGGTGGAGGATCTGACCGCTCGGGGAATGGAGAAGGAAGAGGCTGTCCGGCAGGCGAAAGCAAGCATCACCAGCGTGGATGGGCTCATTGACGGCAACCGACTGGTCTATTATAATCAGTATAAACTGGAGGTCACCCAGGTTGCGGTTCTTTACGGGGTGATCGCCTGGATTTTGACCCTACCGCTGAAAATCGTGGATACTGGGATTTGGGTTAACGAGGTGTTTTTGGTGCTCACCCTTGCCGTTGGCATTTGGTACCTGCTCCAGCGTAGCCGCAAGGAGCAGGAATATGTGCAGCATACCGCCTATGTACGGGTAAGCCGGCTGCGGTGGATGCACAAGGCGGCGTGGTGGCTGTTCGGGCTGTTGATAGTGGTTATGACGGCATTTACGACGGCGGTTCAGTTTGGAAGCAACTTTTGGTATTCCACGCCCGTAAAAATCGAAGGTCCCTTTCAGGTCGGCGCTTTGGCGGTGCGTTACCTTCTGCCGGCCTTTTTTATGATTATCCCTCTCTTGTACCATGCGGCCATCAAACTTGTGTCAAAATATGAGGTAAACCATGAAGATCAAAACGAGGAATAGGCTGATTATCGGGCTGTTTGTGGTGGGCCTGGCGTTTTACGGGGCCATTGAAGGGCTGATTCTGCCGCAGAGGGAGGCGGCACAGGAGCAGTACCGGCTCGAGCAGCGTGATCCCCTGACTCATGACCTGGACAGCATTCTCAAATTCAAAAGCGCCTATATGGGAGATGCAACCAACCTGATCAATCTGTTTTGTACCCTGCCTCTCAACCACATCGCCATGTCTTTTCAGATGGACAGCGAGCGGTTCCTGGTGGAAGTACACTATCAGGACAATGCCGCCAACATCGGGGATACCCAGGTACGCCGGGCTATGCTCTATGACGCTACGGCTGCCTTTGCCCTGATCGACAATCTGCAGCGCATCGACTTTGTGTTTTTGGACGAATCCTTTACCGTTACAAGAGACGCCGTCTGCGGTTTCTACGACGAGCCTCTGCCCAAGCTTCTCAAAAAGAACATTTGGAAAGAGAAAGTGCAAGCGCCCCTCGCCAGCGACGATTATGTATGGGACCGGACGCGTGAGGGAATCCGAGCACAGGAAAAAGGAGAAAACGCGGATGAATAAGCAAGTGATGCAGGCGGTTGCCCAAGCGGACCTGGCGATCCGCAACGAGGATTTTGACCGACTGGTGGAGTTTTATACCGACGATGCCGTGCCGGTGGTAGAATTCGGAATGGTCGCCAGAGAAAATGGGCAACGCATTTGTGACCATTGCCCGCTATTTTGCAAACAGCCTTGTACCCACCCGGGGCAAACAAATCATGCCGAAAGCCTGGGACACGGTTTTGGTTTTGTCCCAAACGTTGCTTTCGGCTGACAAGGAGCCTTCCGGCGGGGAATCCATGGACCGCCGGGTCACCTATGTCTTTCGCAGAAAAAAGGAAGGTGGCTGTGCGCAGTGGACAATTCGTACGGTACCACACTTTTGGAGGAATGAACGGACCGGAAATGCAGCGTATGCTCAAGGAGACTGCTTGTGTTTGCCCAAGACCCCGGTTTGTTTTCGGGTATATGAAAACCGCCGCTCCGGAAAAGCTTGGAGCGGCGGTTTGGCTACATGCAGAAAACGTGCTGGCCGATGGTATTGATAATGGGACGGGATCGAATCCATTCATTGGTGGCGGTAACCGGGTTATAATAATAAATCGCTCCACCACTGGGATCGACACCGTTGAGCGCATCCCGGGCCGCCCGGTAGGCGGATTCGGCCACCGGCTGGTCAAACTGCCCGTCGTTGAGGCAGGAGAAGGCGCCGGGCTGGTAGATGACGCCGGCGATGGTATCCGGGAAAGAGGGGTGCTCCACCCGGTTGAGGATAACCGCGCCGACAGCCACCTGTCCGCTGTAGGGTTCGCCTCTCGCCTCGGCGGAAATGGTGCGGGCCAGGAGATTTACGTCGCTGGTGGAAGCGCCGGTGGAACCGGAAGAACCGCTGGAGCTGGAAATGCCGATGGCGGCCAGCGTTTCCGGACCGGCGATGCCGTCTACCCGCAGGCCGTTTTTCTTTTGAAACTTGATGACGGCGTCTTGGGTCTGCGTTCCGTAAATGCCGTCCACGCTGCCGAAATAGTAGCCCCATTGCTTGAGCTTCGTTTGAATCTGCCGGACTTCTTCGCTGCGGGAACCGTATTTGGATAAGACCTCGGTCACCTCAGGCTGGGGATAGGATACGATGTTTACTGTGAAAACACAAACGCACAGCACCATCATGACCCGCCAGAGAACCTTCCATGTTTTCATTTCAGGAGCCCTCCTCGATTGCATGCTTTCGGCCAGCGGAATAGCTCCGCATAGCCGTTACGAAGTCAGTATTTCCGGCCGGAAAGGAAATATCCGCCTGTCCTTTCGGTTTTGATCAAAAAAGCGGAAAATCGCAGGTGACGCGGAAAATAGTGCTTGCAATTGAGATGGAATGGTGTTAATATATTATGAGTGTGATTACGAGCTGAAGGAGGTGTGACAATGCCGAATATCAAATCTGCGAAAAAGCGTGTGAAGATTGCCGCCGTTCGAACGATGCGCAATAAGAATTACAATTCCGCTTTGAAGACGGCCGTAAAAAAGGCCAACCTCGCCATCGATCAGAATGCGGACAATAAGAACGATACCGTTCGTCTTGCCGTGAAAAAGATCGATCAAGCAGTGGCAAAGGGGATTCTTCATAAGAATACTGCTGCCAGAAAGAAGTCCGCCTTGGCTCGCAAAAGCGCGGCTGTGTAAGGGAAAATAGGAATGGGAAAGCAGTGCCATGTGCACTGCTTTTTATTTTGCCAAAAATGCATGCAGATCCATACGCAAAAAGTACTCTAGTGGAAAAATAACAGGTTTGATCGCCAATGATCCGGAAAAAATACATATAAGCAAGTATCTTCAATTGCATTTGCACGAAAAATACTTGCCTCATGACGTATTTCCTTGCAGAAACAACAAAAATATGCTATACTTTATTCAATTCGATGCTTTTCCCATTTGGTTTGGAAAAGCACGGCTCCTGTGCACCCTCCGGCATAGGAAAGAATAACCAATGCCGTCGCCGGTAAAGGTACGCCGGAAGGTGGATATACGGCGAATTTGGGGGATGATAGGAATGCGGAGTCTTTTGCAGACCGCAATTCCGGCAAACGCGCGTGGGGGGTTCATTGGTGACAATTTTCGAGATATTTGAGCACATCTATCCGAATACGAGAGAGGGAGAAATCAGCCGGGTATCCTGCCCATACCGTTTGTGTCCATTGGGCGCACACTCCGATCATCAGTTTGGGATTATATCCGGTTTTGCTTTGGACCATGGGGTGGAAATGGCGTTTTGCGTCAATCCCAGCCGGGTGGTGGAGCTGGACAGCTGCAATTTTGACGGCCGGGTGCAGTTCATTATCCAGCCGGATATGCCGCCGAGAGAGGATTGGGGCCGCTATGCCCAGGGGGCGGTTTGGGCGCTGTTAAGAAAGAAATATAAGCTGGTGCACGGTATCCGGGGCGTCATCCGCGGATCTTTGCCCATCGGCGGCTTGTCCTCTTCGGCAGCCGTCATTATTTCGTATATTCTGGCCCTGTGCAAGGCAAATGACATCCAGCTGACGCCGGACAAGCTGATTGACTTGGCACTGGCGGCTGAAAAAGAGTATGTAGGGCTCAGTGTGGGGCGGCTGGATCAGTCCTGTGAGGTCCTTTCCCTGCGGGATAACCTTCTATTTTTGGATACCCAAACCCGGCAATGTCAATGGATTCCCAAAAGTCCGTCCATGCCGCCTTATGAGTTTGCGGTGTTTTATTCGGGCGTATCCAGAACGCTGACAGGAACAGCGTTCAATAAGCGGGTGGACGAGTGCAGGGCTTCGGCCTACGCCCTCAAGGCGATGGAAGGCATGGAGTACAATACAGTCGCGGAAAGCTATCTGCGCCAGGTGCCACGTGAAGTTTATGAACGGTGGAAAGACCGGCTTCCGGAGAATTTTGCCAAACGCTGCCGACATTTTTACACCGAGTTTGAACGGGTCAGACAGGGCGCGGCTGCTTGGAAAAACGGAGATTTGCAGACGTTTGGCCAGCTGATGTTTGCATCGGGACAAAGTTCGATTGAAAACTACGAGACCGGTTCGGAGGAACTGATCGCCATCTATGACATTATGACCCGGACGAAGGGCATCTACGGCGGCCGCTTTTCCGGGGCTGGCTTTAAGGGCTGCTGTGTGGCGGTGATTGATCCGAAGTACCGCCAGTCGATTGAAGAGAACGTGACGAAGGAGTACTTGGAAAGGTTTCCTGAGCATCGGGGCGCTTTTTCGGTGCATTTTTGCAATTCAGCAGATGGGGCGCGATGTGAATGATATGTGTCGTTTTGGCGGCGGGATATGCGACGCGGATGTATCCGCTGACGGAGAATTACCCGAAGCCATTGTTACCGGTTCAGGGGAAACCGATTTTGGACTGGCTGATGGAAGACATTGATAAAATTGAGGAGATTCATGGGCATGTAATCGTGTCCAACCACCGCTACAGTCGGCATTTTCAGGAATGGGCCCGGTGCAGCCGGCTGCAAAGGCCGGTGCACGTGGTGGACGACGGATCTATGAGCAACGATACTCGACTTGGGGCCGTCAACGACATCCTTTTGGCCATCGAACGGCTGCGTTTGGAGGACGATTTGCTGGTCATCGCCGGGGACAACGTACTGGACTTTTCGCTGCAGAGTTTTGTCCGGTTTGCGAAGAAGAAGGACGCCTCCTGCATTATGTGCTACCACGAACCGCAGCTGGAAGTCCGGCGCCGTTCGGGCGTGGTGACGCTGGACCGGGATTTTAAGGTCCTTCGCATGGAAGAAAAACCGGATCATCCCCAGTCCTATTGGATTACGCCGCCCTTCTATATCTATCACCAGCGGGACCTGCCTCTTTTGCGCCAAAGCGTGGCGGACGGCTGCCATGCGGATGCACCGGGCAGTTTATTCGCATGGCTGAGCAAGAAGCGGGAGGTTTACGCATACAATATGCGGGGCAGACGGTACGATGTGGGAAATATGTCCAGCTATCATACTGTACAGCGGGTCTTCCGGGGCATTCACATGCCGGTGTAGGCGGTTAAGTGCTTGACTTCATTTCATAAAAAGAGTATGATAAACACAGAAGTCCATAGGACCTGCTGTAAATTTGCAGTTTCCGCCTATTCCTGTGGATAGGACGGACAAAATGAATTTCGAAAGAGGTGCTCATATGGAGAAAAAGTCCAAGAACATGTTTACGTTGATCGGTATTATCACGGTAGTGGTTGCCATTGCGTCGACTGTTGCGATGATCCTTTATAAGTGTCAGAAGAAGCGCAAGGACGACGAAGAGCTTGAGCACTATATTGAGACGGCCATCATGTAAGCCTTTTGTTTCAAACGCAATTGACAACATGAAAAGCACCGCAAGCCTTTGCCGGGCTTGGCGGTGTTTTTTTGTTTGCCGGCGTTCGCGCTTTGTTTTCGGTTTGTTTTCAGATTGTTCATTTTCTCCCGGCCTCCCATCCCGTATAATCGGGAAAGATTCCCCCAAAACTCAGGAGGGGGGAAGTTTCCCCGCTTCTGTGCGAACAAGCTTGCTTTTAGAAATGAGGAGGCATATGGAAAACTGGATCACGGAATTTATGTCCGAGTTCGGATATCTGAGTATCTTTCTGCTGGTGGCGCTGGAAAATGTGTTCCCACCCATTCCTTCGGAAGTCATTCTCACCTTCGGCGGCTTTTTGACCCGTTCCACCGAGATGTCGGTGGTGGGCGTTGTTTTGTTTTCGACCCTGGGTTCCATCGCCGGCGCGGTCATCCTGTACGGCGTGGGCCGGCTTCTCAGCGTGGACAGGCTGGAGCGGCTTGTAGACCGGTACGGCAAGGTTCTGCGGGTCAAGTCCTCCGACCTGGAACGAGCGCGCAGGTTTTTTCTGCGGTACGGGAACAAGGCTGTTTTTTTGTGCCGCATGGTGCCGCTGGTACGCAGCTTGATTTCCATCCCGGCCGGCATGTCCAAAATGCGGTTTGGATTTTTTCTGCTGTTCACCACGGCGGGTACTCTGATTTGGAACATGGTGCTGGTGGTGGCCGGCGCTCTGGTCGGAGATCAATGGGAAAACATCCTTGCATTTATGGACCTGTACTCTCATATCGTATATATTGTCCTCGGCGTGGTTTTGGCGGCGGCGGTCGTCTTCTTCCTGGTGCGCCGGCGCCGCAGAAAAAAGAAGATACCGGATCCATCCGAAGAAAAGTAAACGGTAAAAGAGGCCCGGCTGCAATTCTGCAGCCG
>NZ_JBBMFD010000045.1:0-5638 GCF_040096205.1 Solibaculum intestinale
GCCTACATCACCGGGCAAATCAAGGCGCTGGTCCCCTGATCCACCTATCTCATACGGCAAGGCGTGTCCTTCGGGGCACGCCTTTCTTATATCCAATTTTAGGAGGTAACCATTATGGCAGTATCCATCATCGAGCAGATCATCCCGTCCACCAATGCCAACCGGCCGGGCGGGAACTACACGAAGTCTTACATCACCATCCACGAAACCGGCAACAAGGACGCAGGAGCCGGAGCGAAGAACCACGCAAACTGGCTCTCGAACGGTGCAGACGGGGAGATCGGGTACCACTACACCGTGGACGATCATGAGATTTACCACCACATCCCGGACAACGAAAAGGCCTGGCACGCGGGAGACGGCGGCAGCGGCACCGGGAACCTGCACTCCATCGGGATTGAGCTGTGCGTGAATGCGGACGGCGATTTTGAACAGACAAAGAAAAACGCCGCCTGGCTGGTGGCAAAGTTGATGGAGGATTACTCCATCCCCATCAACAACGTGGTGCAACACAACCATTGGTCGGGGAAAAACTGCCCCCAGACCATCCGGGAGACCGGGACCTGGGACGCGTTCCTTGCTCTCTGCCGGGCCGAACTGGACAGCGGCAGCACGGCCCCTTCCGGCGACACTTACACGGTGCAGGCGGGAGACTGCCTTTCCTCCATCGGTGAAAAATTAGGGATCGACTGGCGGGACATTGCGGCGGTCAACGGCATCACCGAGCCGTACACTATCTATGCCGGCCAGGTCCTGCAGCTTTCCGGCGGACAGCCTGACCCGGCTCCTGCGCCCCAGCCGTCTACCGGGTACAAGCTCGGGGACCATGTGGTTTTCTCGACCTGCTACCGCTCGTCTACGGCGCCTATTGAGGAGCACTTGACCGCCGCCCAGATGCTGCGCAGCCACGGTGTGATTACCCGCATTGCGGAGGGCGCCCGCAACCCCTACCTGCTGGATAACGGGCTGTGCTGGGTCAACGACGGCGACATCCGCGGCTATTATCAGGGTTAATCTATGGAGTGGCTGATTGATATTTTTCCCAACCTCCTGATCTGGGCCATCACCGGCGGCCTGGGCGCGTTTTGCGTCTGGGTCTGCCGGAGGCTCAAGGCCCAGCGGGGCGAGCAAGAGGCTATACGGGAGGGCCTCCAGGCCATCCTGCATGACCGCATCTATCAGGCCCACCGGTATTATACCCGCATTGGGTTTTGCCCTCTTGGCGACAAGAAGAACATCGAATACCTGTTCCGGCCTTACGCCGCCCTGGGCGGCAACGGGACCGGGAAACAGGCGTATGACGACATTATGAACCTGCCCACCGAACGGTCGGGCTCAAAGGAGTAATCTATATATGGACATGATCGAAAACATCCAGAGCTTTATCCGGCCGGAATTGCTCGTACTTGTCCCGGTATTGCTTATACTGGGCGCAATCCTAAAGCGCGCGCAGGCTGTGCCGGACAAATTTATTCCCGCGATCCTCGGCTTGGCCGGGATCCTCATTGCGGGACTGAGCGTCTTTGCAAACAGCCCCCTTGCCACGGCAGGCGACTGGCTGACCGCCGTATTGACCGCCTTTGTGCAGGGCGTCTTGTGCGCAGGCGCGGCGGTTTACGTCAATCAAATTTATAAACAAAAAAACAAGAGCGAGTAATACACAGAGCCCCGGAGCCTTACGGTTCCGGGGCCTATTTTTTTGCAAAACACTTGACAAAAACCGCCTATAGGGCTATGCTATAAATATAAATAAGAAAACTGCGTATCTGTTAGTTAGCCGTCGGTTATACCGGCGTGGATTGAAATCATTTTTTTAGCAAAGCCTAACACAGCGCGGGAACACATTAGTTCCAAAGGGCCGTAGCCCAATAAAAGCCCCCGAACAATCGGGGGCTTTTATTATTCCCATGCTTTTGAAAAATCTATGTCGGAAAATAATTCCGCTAGACCTGTGATTTGCTTAAGCCGAAGCACTTCGTCCGGCTCCATTCCAAGCTCCCTCCCTATTTTCGCATCCGACCAATTGCGGCGGGATAGTTCAAGCACAATGTCACTCATTGCCGTTACTTGATGTTTCCCTCGAGCACGATTATGGCGGATCGTAGCGGCGATTCGGTCTCCTTTGTCCTCTCTTCCACGGTTAATTAATGTAATCGGCAGATATCCATGGACGCGTTCCCGGATATCATTGCATTCCTTTCCGACGCGGTTGCGGTGGAAGCCGTCAATAACTTCGTAGTAATCGTTTTTACCCCAGGCAACGATTGGCTGTGTGTATCCATCTTCCCCAATGCTGATTTCCAGTAACTTCATTTCCGGCGGCGCGACTGAATTCGGGTTATAATCATTCGCCTCAACTTGGTCGCACGGGACCCAAAGCACGCAGTCCACCGGCTCGTCATTAAACGGACTGATGTCATGCAAGGCAGACCTTACTTTATTTAGAGCTTTAATTTTATTTGGCTCTTCCAATTTATCAATTTCTACGCAAAGCTCGCTTAAAAGTTGATCAATCCCCATGCTTGTCGTCTCCTTTTCATGACTTTTTTGTATTTTTCGTAGGCTGTAGATTTCGTTTGCGTAAAAGACAGACCTTTGCACCAATAGTCGTTTCTCAGCAGTGCTTTGCAAATGCGCTTCCAAGACGGTACCTTTTTGGCAGCTTCTTCATGGATATCTGCTTCATCTGGAATGCCGTCCGCATATCCGCGGTTTTCCCACCAGTGCAAAAACACAGCTATCTTGTTTTCGTAATGCTCTCGTGTTTGCGGCGGCATGGACGCCAGAAGCAATTCTGCAAATGACTTCCAGGTGTGGCCTTCGGGCTTTGTAATTTTTATGTTTCCCATAATGTCACCGGTTTCCCGGACATACAGAGCGCCTTGATTGGCGCCATTAACACGGGCGACTACACGGGCCCATGTTTCCGGTTCGATCACATGAAAAAGCCACAAACCCTTTCGTTGGTCGTCGCCATATGGCTGGCAAATGCGCATTTGTGACGGTGTCAAGCCCGCTTGGTACATGTAGTCATACAGCTTGTTGTACGGCTTGCCGAATTTCGTATTATAAAGCCAGATATCTGATACCTTCCAGTCATATATTGGATAAATATTGTATACTCCGTCCCCGATCCATGTAGTCCACTGGATGCCTTCAAAGGTAGATTTATTTCCCTTGATGGTGCGATATCGGTTGAGAGATTCGTCTGCACGAATGCCTACAAAACATGCTGTCAACTTCCCGCCTCCGTACCATTTCCCGAATTCTGGCACAAACTCCTCAAACTCCATGCCGCGCCAGTAAAACGGGAAATAGTTCTCGTCCGTAATCGCATTTTTGGGAGGATTCCTGATCCAGACATCTTCTTTTCCGGGTTCCCAACACATCCAACGTGGTTCAAATACGGATACGGCGTTTCGTAGCCGGATAGGTAGGCATACCCAATATGGCTCAATATTGTTCGCATAAAGGTCATACATGGCCTGGATATGTTTAATAGTGATTTTGTACATCCCTTCTAGGTCAACCAGGAGGACGCCTACTTTTCGGCCTCTCTTTATGGCCTCATTCATAACAAGATGGAGCATCACCGAACTATCCTTACCACCGGAAAAGCTGACGTATATTTTTGGAAAATCATCAAACACCTTTCGAATTCGTTCTCTGGCGGCATCCAGTACGTTAATATCTAGATATGTTTTTGGCACTAATCTTCACCCTTCTCTCCTGGTATGTTTCTGCCCCGATTGAGTGGCAGGCATCTTCCTCGCTTATTTTTATAACATCCCCATCCTGATCTACAATGCAAAAGTAACGGTCGGTTCTGCTCCATGACTCTTGTGATTTCACTTCGTAAAGCTTTCCGCTTTCCAAGATGTATTCCGCAAAAACACCCCTCGAACCGATTCCATTTGCACGAGAATAATCTAACTTTGGTTTCAGAAAATTTCGTTCCAGCCGGTATTTTTCGCTCGGGCCAAGTACCTCCGCTACCCAGGATGACCGCGGCGGCACGCCCACTACAGTATCAAATATTTCCGCACAGCCGTTTTCTCTAAAAGCAGAGCGATAAACTTTGCACATCTGCCTTGTGTTTTCGCCAAACAATTCCAGCTTTATTACCGCTTTCAAACAAGCCACCTACCTTCTGTAGATCAGAATCCACCGGTTTCGTCGATCCACTGATTATGTAGCGCTTTTTCTTCTTGGAGCGCTTCCCAGTGCTCCACCATATCTTTTGCCTTGTCCTTGGCCTCTCTATAAGAGATAACATCCACACTTGCGCCATTATTCGGGCGGACGCTTGCGCCGCCGTCCACAATCTTGCCGTCTTGGGTGAGAACGCACAAGATTGCCTCTACCTCATACCCAACCGGAGACGTTGACTTGTACGTCTCCGATGCAAGTATTTTAACCTCACAGTTTGCGTTTTCTGTGGCGTGCAGCGCAAAACGGTTCATTACCTCAAATTCGCTTTCAAAATCAGGTTTCGCCATATACTCTTCAAATTTTGACATGGTTTTCTCCTCCTTATTTCTCGAGCGCTGCCAGGCGATCTTTGAGCTCTACATACTTAACACTGTCGATGATCTGCGGAACGTAACCATAGCCGCCCTCGTTGTAAAGGTTATTGTACTTTCTTCTCATTTTGACGGCTTCTGCCGGAGTAGGGATGCTTTCCTGGGCTTCGGCCTTGGCTATCATTTCTTTGATGCCCGCGATCTCGCCCTGGCGCTTTTTGTCTCTTTTGGCCCGCCATGCTGCCTCGTCGGCGGCGATAAGGGCGCGGTATTCATCCTCTGTGATCTCGACGCAGATGTGAGACTCGGTCATTTTGGTGATGACGCCGACTGTGTTGCGCTTACGGATCGTGCCGATGGGTTCGTCCTGCCAGCTGAGGCTGCTGAGGCGGGTGCGTTTGCCGACTACGCGCATTGCGCGGCTGGGGTCATTCAGGTCTGCGGGCACCCCAACAGGGCGGTAGTCAGTGTCCTGCTCAATTTTGGCGGCGTACAGGTTGCCTGCAAACTCCTCAATATATGCGTACATGGTAGCTGCTCCTCTCATTTTTGGCCTAATCTGTTGTTTGGTATCTCCCTTTGACAGTTATTATTATAAACCATTTGGTTTATGTTGTCAAGGCTTTTTTCCAATTTTTTTAGAAAAATTATAAACCATTGCGTTTATACATTAACCAATAAGTTGACACAAAAAGCCTTATCGTTTATACTAAAAGAAAAGGAGGGCTGACGATGGAACAACAGATACACAAGGCAATAGAGTACAAAGGGATCAGCCAAGCCGCGCTTGCGCGGGCGATCGGCATGTCGCCACAAAATTTTAACAAAAAAATAAAACGAGAAACATTCTCGCCGGATGAATTACACGCAATCGCCAAAGCTCTGGGGGCCAAGTATATTGCGATATTTGAGTTCCCGGACGGGACTAAAATATGAAGAAGCCCTCCCAAAGCGGGAGGGCTTTTGCTTTACACGTATATATACGGCCGCATGGATTCGAGCGTTTCGGGGCCAATGCCCTGGACATTGAGGAGGTCATCCACGGATGCAAACGGTCCGTGCTCCTCACGGTACATGATAATCAAGCGGGCTTTTGTGCGCAGTACATTGGGGAT
>NZ_JBBMFD010000046.1:0-5228 GCF_040096205.1 Solibaculum intestinale
GATCTCAATTCTGCAGCCGGGCTTCTTTTATACTTACACAAGAATGATTTGGATTGAAAGCCTCACGCGTGCTTGTTTTTGCAATGGTTTCTTTCGATTATAAAAATAAGAATCTCATTCTTAAATACTTTTTCGGGCAGATGCACCTTTGAAATCAGGGGCAGTCCGCTGTTTTTGCGCCTGTATAGAGCAGCCACTCTTGCCGCAGACAGGTGTAAATCACGCACAATTTTGGCCGGGACAGTTTGAGCAAACCGCATACTTCCCGGTCGGTGTATCCGTTCATACGCAAAAGGAGGACTTTGCGCGAAAGGGGATGGAGAAGATGAAGAAAAAAGTGTACTTCCAAACCAGTTTCGTCAAAAGGCTGCCGGCCAACGGCGTTTGAAAGAACACTGCCCGTTTCGCTGTTTGGTCCGTAGCAGTGGTCCAGAGAAAAGGGGGACTCTCCCTGTCGCTGCCGCCAAGCTTCCCGGTTCGCTTCTTTCAGGGTTTTGCGGATGCAGTCGGTGGCATAGCTCTGGAAGTTACAATATGCTTCCGAAAAGGTCCGTACCGCGTACAAGAGGCCGTACATAGCCACCGCAATCCGGTCCTCGGATTCCAGGCCTTTATAAGCACCCTGTGCTTCCTGAAGTACCAGCGAAAGGTTGGCGCGAATCACATCGTCTTCCGTTAACATGGCTGGCATCCCGCTCCACCTTCCTTTCTATTCCTCGGGCATCATGGCGGCCAGTCCCGATTTTCTCGGCCGTCTCGGCATAGGTGTTTTTGTTACGCCCGCGGTCTGAGGCGGATCGCATAGCATTCCGATCCAAACCCCCTCGTCAAGCTGCTCCATTCGGTACCGGGCCGGCAGGGGGATTGCGCGTTCCACTATGGCCCGCGTCAAATTTGGAGCCTTGAGAGAACCGTTTTTTGGCAGCTTATAGCCGACTTTATTTTCCTCCTTTAACGCGATTTCTTTTCCGTCGCAACGAATACCGATGGTGATAGACGGGGGAATGAGAGGCAGAAGCTTTGAACTGATGTTGCATTTGCCGCACACGGTAAAGCTTACCGTATAGGGGACCTTGCGTGCCTGAGGAAGAAACCATTCGTAGTCGGTCGTGTCGAATGCGCGAATTTGGTCCATCAGTGTGCCTCCTTTTTTCCAAAAAGCAGTTTGAATTTCCAAAAACCTCTATTATCTTCCATTATATCAGAAATTAAAACAAATTCAACTATATTTGTTAATAATATTTGAAAAATTAGAATAAAACGATTCCCGTTTTGACGTCTGGTCTCCTCCGCTTCCGTTCTTTAATTTTTTTGCGTTGATGTGGAGATAGAAAATAGATCCGTTTGTCCGGCGTTCCTTTCTTTTTATAGGGAGGCCAATGGCAAAGCAGTAAAACAAGGAGAATTCCATCTGTTTTGCACCATCTGTGCACCTTCATACAATCTTTATTTGCGCATGATTGGCAAAAGCGCTATACTTAACTTAAAATTATATAAAAAGGGGGAATCGCCGTGCTGGAACGAGAGATTCACATTGGGATTGCCTTTGCCACTGGCCGCAAAAGCTTTCAAAACGTGCTCAATGCCTATATCTACCACCTCCAGGAATCCATGTTGCTCAAGGACCGCAATGTGCATCTCCACCTGTTGGTCGCCTACGATTTGGCCTATGCGGGTACAGTGCTCAGCGACTATACCAGCGTCCGTCCCGGCGTGCTCGAGCAGTTTACCACCGTCACCTTCTTAGGGGAGGACGACATCGACCGTACCGCCCAATCGCTGGTGCAAAGCGGCGTGATTGAAGCAAAGGAAGCGGATCTTTGCTTTGGAAACGGCTATGCTTCTAAGCGCAACATCCTTTTGTATACCGCGTTGAAAAAGGGATTGGATTACCTGATTTTTCTGGATGACGACGAATATCCTATGGCGGTCACCGAGTCGAAAAACAGTACCCTTTGGAGCGGCCAGCATGTGCTGGAAGCCCATCTCAAGTACCTGCGCACCTCCGACATGACCAACGGTTACCACTGCGGCTATATTTCACCCATCCCTTATATGGAATTTGACAACGTTATGACCGCGCAGGATTTCCAGATCTTTATCGAAGCATTGAGCAACGATATCCTCAATTGGGATGAAATTAAGAAGGTCATCGACAACGGAGGAATTACCTATGCGGACAAAGAGGTGCTGATTGAGCAGGCAGCATCGCTGGTACCCGAGGTTAACGGAGCCAAATTCATAACCGGCGGCAACCTGGGAATCAACCTGACCGATCCTGCCAAGGTATTTGCCTTTTATAACCCGCCCGGCGCCCGGGGCGAGGATACCTTTCTGAGTACCTGCCTGCATGAGGTTAACGTCAAGCGGATTCCGGCTTATACCTTTCACGACGGCTTTTCCATTTACAGCTGTCTGCTGCAGGGAGTTCTGCCCACCCGCCTTAAGCGCATCGGCTCGGTGGACTCGGAAGAGATCATCCGACGGTTTTACAACGCATGCATTGGTTGGGTGCGGTATAAGCCGCTCTATACATTTCTGACGAGGCCCAAGGAATATGTGCAGATCATGAAGGACATGAAGGAAAAGCTCAAGGCGACTCTACCCAAAATCAGCGCTTATTTTAACGTATCCGAATTTGCGAATATCGAAAGCGAATTCATTCGGTACGAATCTAGAGTGCAGGAACATCTTTCTCAGTTTATAAAGACCAAGGAAATCTGGGAGCGGGTCAAGCAATCCATTGATCTTGCCTCCAAAGAATCGACATGAAGAAAGAGGCCCGGGTTAAAGCCCGGGCCTCTTTGCGTTATACGAAAATCTCTCCTTTTAAATACAGAACGGCCCGGCCGGCGATTCTCACCCGTCCGTCCGCCAGCTGGCAGAATAAGGTGCCGCCCCGCCTGGATAGCTGCCGCGCCACCAACCTGGTTTTCTGCAGCCGTTTTGCCCAGTAGGGAACCAGCACGCAATGAGAAGAACCGGTCACCGGGTCCTCCGGTACCCCCAGCTCCGGCGCGAAGAAGCGGGAAACAAAATCGAAGTCGTGCCCCTCTGCCGTAACGATAAATCCCTTGCACCCGGAAATCCGTCTCAGGGCATCCATATTCGGGCGAAGGTTAGCCACGGTATCCGAATCCTTAACCCGGATCAGAAGGTCCCGATATAAATGGATTTCCAAAGGCTCGGCGCCCAGCGCCTCTGCAAGAGTTGGGGGACAGTCTGCCGGCACCGGTTCGCGCACGGGAAAGTCCAGCTCGAGTAGGTCTCCCTGAGGCCGGACCGTAAGGATGCCGCTTTGGGTATAGAAGGTAACTGGGTCCGAAGAAGGAGACAGAAACTGCCGGATGACATAAGCGCTTGCTAGAGTGGCATGGCCGCACAGGTCGATTTCCTCCGCAGGAGTAAACCACCGCAGCCGATAACCGTCGCCTTCCTTTACAAAAAAGGCGGTTTCCGAAAGGTTGTTTTCCGCCGCGATCTGCTGCATGCGTTCGTCGGAAGGCCAGTCATTGAGCGCACATACGCCGGCGGGATTTCCTTCAAAGAGGGCGTCGGCAAAGGCGTCCACGACATAATAGTTCATTTCAAATTCCTCCTTATATCGTATACGGTGCTACTGGGAACAGAGCCTGCCGTAGGGTATGTAAGTAGGAAACTTGTCCCTCGCAGTCCTCTTTACGGGTTTGGATCTATGCTCTTCCACTACATAAAAAATCCGGGTAATACGCCTTACGCAGCAGGTTGGTTTCCTTCTTGGTTGCATTTCGTGCTTGTAGGACCGGCACATCCTTACCGGCTGAAATGTATCATTTCATTGCCGTAAAAAACAGTCTCGGCATTTTCAAAATTATCGAATTGTCCGACTGCACTGGAAAGCGGTTTTTCATCCTTCTCAAAAGGTCGCATAAAAACTCGGCTTCCTCCGCTTTGCTTAGCGCATCCAGATAAGGCCTTAATCCACTTCCTTTATACCAATCAATTATAGAACCGTGTGACGGCATAATATGATAATATGTCGTATCCCACATGGTAACTTCCTTTGATATTCCCGATAAAATATCATAGGTTTTATCGGGTGACTGGTTATGAAAAACATGAATATCTCTCAGCCTTTTCCACTTATCCTCTGCTATCAGTTCCTCTAATACTCTATAAAATACCGCATTTTGGACAAGCGGCATCTGAACGGCAAGCATTCCTCCGGGATGAAGCTTATCCATTAGCTTCGGAAAAAGGCTTTGGTGATCCGCAACCCAGTGCAGACAGGCATTTGAAAAAATCAAATCGAATGTTCCGATGCGGTCGAGTTCAACGGGAATCACACACTTCTGAAATTTCAGATAAGGATAGGAGCAACGAGCTTTATCGAGCATATTATCAGAGCTGTCGATCCCAAGTATATCTGCTGCAGAAAAAGAAGCAGAAAGCTGCTTCGTGCTGTTTCCAGGACCGCAGCCAATATCGAGTATCAATTTAGGCGAAATATGTATTCTGTGAATTAGGTCAACAGATGGCTGCGTTCGTTCTTTTTCAAATTTGGCATATTGATTTGAATTCCAATCCTTCATCGCTCGTTTCCTCCATCAATGGGGATTTATCGTTTTCAATTCAATGGTATTATACCATAGGTGGGAATGGTTTTTAACCACGAAAAAAGTCCACCGTAATTTTATCAAAATTACGGTGGACTTATGGCGGAGAGAAAGGGATTCGAACCCTTGAAGTGGTATTAGCACTTACACGATTTCCAGTCGTGCGCCTTAGACCAGCTCAGCCATCTCTCCGAATGAATTGGCGCTTGTCTATTATACATAATCCATTTTTAAAATGCAAGTCCTATTTTCAAATTCTGAAAATATTTTTGCATGCCCTTTCCAGGAGGGAGAAAACATCCGGCCCCAACCATAAGTTTTCTTTAAATAGGATAGACGGTTCCTTAAAAGATATACGCCGCCGGTTGCAAGAAACAGCTGCATTATTAAAAAGGAAAGAGATTGCCACATCTTGTAGAAAAGCAAACATATCCTAAGAAAAAATGCAAGATCTAGAGGGAAGGTTTCTGCTTTTGCTTGATTTGCAAATGGTTTGGAGAGGACAGGCAAAAAAACTTGAAAAAAGTTGAGAAAAAGGCTTGACATTATATTGCATATTTGATATTATAGTCAAGCACCGAACGGCGGGTCAGCAAAGTGGCCAAAAAGTCCGGTGGATGGACCTTGAAAATT
>NZ_JBBMFD010000047.1:0-5219 GCF_040096205.1 Solibaculum intestinale
CCACGATCGTTTGCGTTATATACGTGATTGACACCAACCGGCAAACGGGAACCGCTGGTAGCGGTATCGCCGATGGTGTAAACAAGATTCCCATTGAAAATATTTATATGTCCACTTCCACTTCGATTAGCCATTTGACTATGATAATTCCAATAATCCTCCATACCCCAAGTGTTTTTGTACCAAAAGATCCCACTTGGCAAAACCATTTCCGATATCCCGCCAGACAAATCGAAATCTGAACCAATCAGCTCGACACAGGCAAGCCTGCCGTTGAGCTCGTCCTCTCTGCGTAGCATAATGCCATAGTTTTGCCCGTTGTACCATTTGCGTACCGCCTTGGTTATATCAAAAGACAAAGGATATCCATTTGTACTATTTGACACCGTCTCGTAGTCCAAAATCCAATCGGACCGGTCGGGACAGTAATTCCAGGTTAAGCCGTCGCCCCAGTCGCCCATATTTTCATGAGCCATGATATTCATCGGTTGGCCGTCCGGGCAGTCGTAGTTATATTGATAGATATTCAGCTCCGCTTTGGTGATCAACGCACCTTGATCCAAATTGGGTAAATCTGCAAATTTCAAGTAGGTTTGTGTTTCCCCCTTGGCGCTGTCGCATCCTACAAAGACATTGTCGGAGAGATAGCCGCTGTTGTCATTTGGATTGGCAAGATAAATATAGCTCTCGTAGATGTTTCGGGAATCTTTGCTGGTTTCCGCAATAGGATCGATCACCACGGGGTAAGCCCGTTCGGAGGCGTTGAGCCATTCCTGGTCTGCGATGACCCGAACCACGCTCTCGTGGATGTTCTTCCCCGGTTCCACCTCAAAGCGCACGTCCCGGCTGATTTCCCCGTTGGCATCCACCATGTAGGGGGCCGCCAAGGTGTAGATCACGTCCTGGGGCGCGGCGTTTTCCACCAAAGACAGGCTGCCGTCCTCTTCCGCCCGGATGTGCATCCGGTTGTGGCGGATGTGAAAGGAAATGGCCTGGCCGGCGGCGGATTTGTCGTTTAAAATGATGTTTTCCTTCACCGTTTTGCCGGTGACGATATATTGGACGTCGATGTTTGGGTAGACGTCCTCGTAAAGGGCTTCGCTCTGGTTCTTGGAAACCCCCATCTTTTTCTGGTTGTAGGCATGGATCTCTTCCTGGGTCACCGGTATTTCTTCCGATTTGTCCGAAAGTGCAGTTACCGGCTCGGTCACCAGGATGTCCTTGTTTCCTCCACTTTTCTGGGCGTTTTCGAAGCCCCAGGAAAGCTGATAGTCCCCGTCGTCCAGGGTGACCAGGCGCTTGTGGTCCCGTTTCTTCGTAAACTTCACCGTTACGTCGTTGGCGGCGTTCTCAAAAACTTCCCCGATCTGGCTGTCGGTGGCTTCCGCCAGGGAGCCCCTCCGCCAGGGAGTTGTCGATTTCCTCCCAGGAGCCGTCCTTCGTCTGGTAGTGAACCGGTTCGTTGTACACCGCGGCAATGCCGTTGCCGTGCTCAGTGAGGAAATATTTCGTAGTGCCGTCCCGTTTTTCTTCCTGCTCGCCGATGATTTGGTATTCCGACTCTTTTTCCGGGTCCGGGAGCGGATAGTCCAGCGGGTCGGTAACCGACGGCTGGGACGGATCGTAGTCCATGGCGAGCACGTCTAATTGCATCACGCTTAGTAGCAGGGTAAAGGTTAACAGGTAGGAGATCGCTTTCAAAAACCATTTGCACTTCATTGAATATACCCCTTTTTTCGATATCGGTGAATCTCTTTCTCCATAAAATCAGGCAACAAAAAAGGCGCCGGATACCCCTATCCGATGCCTCATCATTTTCTCTCCACGGGGACCATCTCCCTTTTCTTTATGGGCAGATGTTATCACGATGCTAAAAATCTGTAAAGTTATTATGAACATATTTATCGCTTTTTGGTATTCTTTGTCGCCTTTTTTGCAGAAATTTCTTTGAGAAAGGCTGCAAGCAGTCTGTTGCATGAAAAAGTTCACCAAAACGCAATTATTGAAAAGATACCGGAAAAACGGAAAGCGGGCTAGCTGAATAAAAAAAACAGGTCCTTGAATTCCAAGGACCTGTTTCAATCCTATTTCACTTGTTTGAGCTTAACAATATCCGCCCGATCTTCGGAAACCACTTCCTTGATCGCAAAGACGTCGTTATGGATTTCATCCACCTTTTTCTTCCAGAGCATCGAGTTTGTCAAATTTCTCGACAAAAGAGCTGTTCTGCTCATAGAGCAGCTGAAGCCTTGGGCCAATCACATTTTCCAACGCCAAGTCCGTCTTTGCAGTGCGTTGGTCTACGTCGTCTAATTTTTTATCCATAACCCCAATTTTATTTAGTATGGTTGTCAATATATCTTTTAACTCTGTATCCATAATAATCGCTCCTATCGATCCTTAATAATACTATCTATTAAGCTTTCTAGATTTACCAACTCATTTGAATTCATTTTCTCCATCTTTTTCAAGATCCTTTTCATTAGTGGCGGATCATGATAATCTGCATTAAAAAACTCAATTTCGGTTATGCCAAAATAATTACAGATATTGAAAAACTATGTCATGCTGGGTAAAGCTTTACCTGAAGAAATATGATGTATGTAATTTCTAGCATTACCAAGTTCAAATGACATCTGTACTTCATTGACACCTTTTTTTAACCTTAGTTCAGTGAGTCTGTTTCGAAAAAAATCTTTAGATTTTTCTATTTCCATGTCTAACTCATCAGAATCCAATCGTTGATATTCTTTCAAAACAGTTCACCACCTTGTTAAAAATAGCGTATCATATCGTTTGAAAATCCGATTATATTAAATGGTGAAAAATCTCAATTATCTATTGAAAAGTTACATATAATAGCGATATGCTTAAAAAGTGCCATAGAAGAGTGTTTTTTACTCAATAATTTCGAAATTATTACTATAGAAAGGTACTATCATGACACCCACACACCCATTAAACCCGGAAGAGGCGGAATATATCAAAGCATTGTTTGAGGAATTTTATCCGCTTCTGAAAAAGACCGCGCTTGCGATCTGCCCGGACAGCGCGGAGGACGCGGTGATCGAAGCCTGCATCCGGCTTTCCGGCAAGGTGGAGCTTCTTCAAACCCTCGATCATCCAGCCCTTGCCGTCTATGTCCGAACAACCATACGAAACACGGCCATCCGAGAATCCTCCAAGCGGAGCCGCTTTTGGGAGCGCAGCCGGACGGTGGAGGAGCTTTACCAACGGGCGGAGCTGCTGCCGGGGGAACAGTTGGAAGAGGCGGAAGGGTTTGCGTCCCTTCTGTCCGGGTTGTCAGCTCTCGACCGCGATTTGGTGTTCCTCCGGTACTGCCTCGACTTTGACCTGGCCATGATCGCAAAAGAGACCGGGCTGCGCAGCTCCTACATAGCGGAACGACTCTATCAGGCAAGAAAGAAAATCAAAAGGAAGTCAAAGGAGGAAAATGAAAATGCGTAAGCCTTTGACGATGGAACAACTCAAACGGGAAAAAGCCGAACTGAAATTTAAAGAGGCGGTTTTAAACACCTGCCGGAAAGAGGGAAAGGAGCTGATCAAAGAATCAGAAGCCTTGAAAGCACAGGGAATCCAGCCGAGCACCCCGGAACGGGAACGGCTCAGAAAGAGCCTGGCGAAGCGAACCAGGAAAATCAGCGGGTTTCATCTGACCGTGTTCGCCCGCAACGCCGTGGTTTCCCTGATGGCCCTCGTCTGCGTCGGAGTCTTGGTAGCTGTTGCGGTTCCCCCGGCGCGTGCAGAACTTGTCAAATACCTGTCCGCTTTAAACTCCCCGGGGCCGAACATCGAAATCAATTTCCATGGGGACGGGGCCAGCGCCTATCAAAATCTGGCCGGAATTCACTTTCCGCAGTCCCTTCCCCAAGGATATGCATTCAAAAAGGCAACCACGCTAGAAGGGATCACACAGGTGGAATTCGGGAACGAAGAGGGGGAAAGCCTGTTCTTTTTGCAGCAGCGCTCGAAAGCGTCCGGGCTGACGGACGGAGAAAATCTGGACGACGCGCAGACAGTCATGGTCGGATCATGCCACGGCTTCTTCACCGAAAAAGACGGCGTTACCCTGCTGACCTGGGACGATAACACCTATTTATATTCTCTGCAAGGAACTCTCTCAAAGGAGGAACTGATTTAGTGGGCGAAAGCGTCCCGACCGAGTAAGGGGCGCTTCCAATAAACAAAAAAGGAGATCGAGAAAAATGAAGAATGGAAAACGAATCCTGCTGGCGGCGGTTATGGCGCTGACCCTGCTGGCAAACTCTGTCCCGGTGTTTGCCGCCGATTTGCAGCCGGCTGAACCCACTACCGCACCGTACACGTACTTGGCCCAAACCGGGTCGCCGGAAAGAGCTGGCCCCTCGGATGCAATACCTCAGCAGCGTGTTCACCGACATGGAAATCAAGAACGGAAAAGCCTACTGCCAGGGGAATTACACGACGTTTAAAGATGTCAAGGTCACGCTGACCGTCACCCTTCAGAAGTCGCCGCTCAACGTCACGCTGGATTCCTATTGGATCAATGTGCCTGGGGCGAGCTGGTCGCAAACCTGGACGGGGGCCGGGCAGAACATCATCAGCGAAAACAAGGGGGACCTTGCCCACTATTACTACTATCGAACGGAAACCACGGCGACCGTTTTTAACGGTTCTGTTCCTTTGGAATCGGTGGTCGTCCATTCTGAGACATCGTATTACGGAGGGTGATGAAGGCAATGACTCCTTTCCATCGGTATCTTCATTTGGTCAGGGTGTTTCAGCGATTCCTCAACAAAAATTGCCTGAGCGTTTCGGAAATTGCGAGGCAGTACCCAGATATCCTTGCCGTTTCTAAAAAAGCTGGAGGAACCTCAGTCCCCTATCACAACGTTTGATTTGAAAAGTGTGGACAGACTTGGAAAAGCCTTCAAAGATCACGGGGAAGACCTGACACAGCTTTGGAGTGTGGAAACTGCATTTCATGAGGAAATGGGTGAAATGGTAAAAGGGCTTCGGCTTAAGAAAAACGTCGATCTTATGACTGTATCCAATGCCACTGATATTCCATTGGAAGTGCTGGAAGATTTGGAGGAGGGGGACTTTTTCCCGAAAGAGATCCGTGCGAGTGATATCGAAGCGCTGAGTGTATACTACGGGGTTACAATCGAAATTTTACCGCAGCCATAATCAAAAAAGCGGCCCGCCCAATTGTCGGG
>NZ_JBBMFD010000048.1:0-4908 GCF_040096205.1 Solibaculum intestinale
CGGATACGTTCCGGCTCGGAGGACACGGCCGGGGGAGCTGAGGACGACGGGACGGCAGACGATGGCGGGGCCTGGCTACTCGGCGCGGCGCTCGATGGACTGGCCTGGGATGCTGGCGGCGTGGAGCTCGGTGCCTGATGAGAGGCACTGCCCTGGGAGGACACATCAAGTGTGTCCGGCTCCGGGGCGCTCGACTCGGGCAAGTCGGAGTTGTCAAGGGCGGAGGATTCAGGCAAACTTGGCGCATCCGGCAGGGACACGGCGGACGGCAATGACGGCAAGCTTGCGGTGGATGTAGGGGAGGACTCGTCTGGGTCACCTCCGGATGACGTGACAGCTATTATAATTACAATAATTATGGCCAGGACCGCAAGCAACAGCCCAACCACAATAACAGTTTTCTTTGGATTTGATTTTTTATTCTCTTCCATTTTGTACACCTCTAAAAAGCAATAAATTAATATTATCACTTTTTATTGGTGCTAGACCGATGTAAAATTTGGTATCAATTATACCGTGACTTGCATCTTGACTTGCATCTTATCGCAAAACACCGCGTAAATACGAGTAAAGCCGCATAAAATAAGCAGATAAAAAAGCCGCATGAATACCAGCAAATCTAGTATTCATGCGGCTTTCGCGATGGTCGGAGTGACGGGACTTGAACCCATGGCCTCTTGGTCCCGAACCAAGCGCTCTACCAAACTGAGCTACACCCCGAGATAAGCGACTTATTTATTATATTCATTTTGCCGGATGTTGTCAATATCTTTTCCTCCTCATTTTAAATTAAATGTGACAGGTGCCTCCTTGCTCACATAAGCTGAAATAAGGCAGTCTATCTGTCCGGCTCTCATATAGAAGAGGGGGTTTTTATGGAGTTTATATCCGATGCGATCAACCAATATGTCCGGGCTGAGCTGCTGGTTCTCATTCCGGTCTTATACGTGGTACGCAAATTCTTGCAGAAAATGAAGGTAAAAGAGTGCCGCATTCCCCTGATTGTAGGTATTAGCTCGGTGGTGCTGTGCGCATTGCACACCTTCTCTACTGTCGCTTTGACCGACTGGTCCAGTGTACTCATGACGGTATTCGCTTCCTTGACACAGGGCCTGCTGATTGCTTTCGCCAGCTATAACGGCGGCGACTTTATCATGACGGCCATGACCGGCAAAACCAGCACCGAACGTCAGGCCATCCGATTGGCCAAAGCGGGCGCTCCCCAGCCAGACAGCACCGCCGCATCCACGCCTTCGGCCGATACAGCGAATGCCGGCTTGTCTCTTCCCGTTGCTGCCGGCAGTGGTACCCAAGCAGGCGGCGAGGAAACGCCGGTCGCTCTGGAGTATAAGCCGGAAGGAAACGGCAACGACGCGTAAGCATCCAGAAAAAGCCGCTCGTATGTGACGGGCGGCTTTTTCTCTGTGCATTGTTCGCTCCATTATCGTACCGGCGGTACTCGGTGATTGCAATGCGGAAGTTCTCATCCTGATAGCTGCGCGTATCAAATATCAGCTCTTTCTGTGCGAAGCTGCCTTAAGAGGCGGACAAGCTTTCTTCTTCCTGTATGTGCTGGATCTATCCTCCGCCGCCCGGTAGGTTCGGGAGATCGCAAACACGTCCAGCAGCAGACAGGCGGTAAGCACAGTGAGCATTACAGCATAAAAAACGGCTATTAGCTGGGCCGTTTCCTGTTTTCACGACGATCCTGTTTCCTTTTGCCCCTCATGCCGGCGGAAAATGAGGCGCTTCTGCACCGCCCGGCCCAGAAGGAAAAAGACAAACTCGGTAACCACCTTTGCCCAAACCGGATCCACCCCAAAGGCAGCTGTGAACAAAGACAGCACCAAGGTATTTCCGCACAGGATGACGGCGGCTAACAGCACATACTGCAGCAGCGATTTTCCCATTCGGCAGGAGCTGTGAAAAACTAGGCGACGGTTGACCGCGTAGTTGGCACCGGCGCTGCAAAAGCGGGCCAGGACGTTGGATAGGGGGATGCTGATCCTGCTCCCCAGCCCAACGGTAGCCGCCAGCAGCAGGTTATAGAGGAGAAAGTCAAGCAAAAAGCCCAGGATGGATGAGGCCGTGAATTTCAGAATCTCCCGGTACACCCGGAAGGAGTCTCTGAGGGTATTGAAATGGGAAGAGTCGTTGTGGTTCAGGTAAACGGTAGCGATGGAGATTTCCTCCATGGCTATCCCCTCCTTTGCGCAGATCAGCAGGACGTTCATTTCGTACTCATAGCGCTCTCCGGGAATGGAAAGCATCCGTGGAAGCAGATTTCCGTGAAAGGCGCGAAGGCCCGTCTGGGTATCCGTAACCGGCACGCCGGTGGCCAGCTGGTAAACAAAACGGGTAGCGGCGTTTCCAAAGCGGCTGCGGGCGGGTACCTCTCCTTCAAACCTCCGTCTTCCCAAAATCAGGGCTTTCGGGTTGCGGGCGGCGGCTTCCCACACCCGTTTGGCGTCGTCCACCCGGTGCTGACCGTCCGCGTCCATGGTGACGACTACGTATTTCTGGCCGCAAAACCGCTCTTTCAGATAGGATAGCCCGGTTTTGATCGCCCGTCCCTTTCCCAAATTCCGTTCATGGGTTAGGACGGTGGCATATTCTTTCGCGGCTAGAAAGATCGAATGGCTTTTTGAACCGCTGCCGTCGTCGATCACAAGGGCTGTCATTCCGGCGGCGCGTACCTCTTTGAGCAGTTCGAGCAGAAGCTGAGAGGGCTGGTAGGCCGGAATGAGCGCGATGCCGATGGGTCTTACCGTCATAGTGCTGCGCTCCTTTCATTTTTGTTGACTGGGATGAGGGCAGAATCATACGGGAAAAAAAGCGGCCGGCAGTCTTTCGCTTCTCTAGGCGAAAAAGGCTGTAAATTTAAACTTGATTTAAAGATGATATGCTACTATCATGAAGAAAAAGAACCACCCTTTATGAAACGTGAGGGAGAATCAAGCCGATGAGATTGCTGCTTGCAGAGGATGAAAAAGAGCTGTCCCGGGCGCTGACCGCCATTTTAAAGCACAACCATTACTCTGTCGATGCGGTCTACGACGGGGCGGACGCCTACGAGTATGGGCGGACGGAAAACTACGACGGGATCATTCTCGATATTATGATGCCAAAAAAAGACGGAATTACCGTGGTCAGGGATCTGCGGAAGAAAGGAATCGCCACGCCGGTGCTGATGCTGACAGCCCGTTCGGAGGTGGACGACCGGATCCTGGGGCTTGACAGCGGCGCGGACGATTATTTAACCAAGCCCTTCGCCATGGGCGAGCTGCTGGCGCGGGTGCGGGCCATGACCCGGCGGCGGACCGACTTTTCTCCGGACGCCCTTTCCTGCGGCAGCCTGACGCTAAACCGGGCTACCTTCGAAGCCGCCGGGCAGGAAGGCGTCATCCGGCTGGGAAACAAGGAATTCCAGATTCTCGAGATGCTTTTGCGCCATCCGGGACGGCTGGTTTCCACCGAGCAGTTCATGGAGCGCATTTGGGGCTACGACTCGGACACGGAAATCAACGTGGTATGGGTGTACCTCTCTTCCCTTCGCAAAAAGCTGTCCGGTATCGGGGCCAACGTGCAGATCAAGGCGGTGCGGGGAGTGGGATACCGGTTGGAGGAGTGCAATGATTAAGCGGCTGCAGCGCAAGTTCATCGCCATCGCCATGGGATCCCTGTTCGTCATTTTGCTGGTGATTCTGGCGGCGGTAAACGGCGTGACTTATTACCAGATGAATCAAAACGCGGACAATCTCCTGACCTTACTGGCCCAGAACGAGGGAAAGTTTCCAGAGCTGGAGCGGGGGATGCGCCCGCCCAAGGAGCTGGGCCCGAACCCGGCTCATTTCAGCGAGGAGACCCCTTTTGAGACCCGGTACTTTCTCGTAAAAACAAACCAGGAGGGGACCATCAGCCAGATCGACACCGGGCACATCGCGGCGGTGGACTCTTCCAAAGCCAGAGAATACGCTCAAACGGTGCTCGAAAGCGGGAGCACCGGCGGATATCTGGATCAATACAAATATTTGGTCCAGGAAAAGACGTATGGGACGCTGATTTTGTTTCTCGACCGGGGGACACAGCTGCAGTCCTCCCTTTCCCTGCTGCTGCTTTCCAGCGGGATTGCTCTGGCTACCCTGATGGTGATGCTTTTGCTTGTTTCCCTTCTTTCCCGGCGGGCCATCCGCCCGGTCATTGAGAGCATGGAAAAGCAAAAGCGGTTCATCACCGACGCGAGCCATGAGATCAAGACCCCGCTGGCCATTATTTCGGCCAACGCCGAGGTTCTGGAGCTGACCGGCGGCCCCAGCGAATGGACGCAGAGCATCCAAAACCAGGTTGGGCGCCTGGGCGGGCTGGTGCAGAGCCTTCTGACTTTGTCGCGGATGGAGGAGGACGCGGGAGCGCTTCGCTTTACCGACTTTGTCCTCAGCGACGCGGTGGAGGAAACCGCCCAGTCCTTTGCCGCACTGGCCCAAAGCCAGGGGAAGACCTTGTCCCTGTCCATCCGGCCGGGGCTGGTCATGAAGGGGGAAGAAAGCGGTATCAGGCAGGTGGTATCCATTTTGCTGGATAACGCGGTAAAATACGCGTCACCGGAAAGCAGGATTTCGCTTTTCCTTTCTGGGCAGGGAAAGTATGCGAAGCTGGAGGTCAAAAACGCGTGCGATCCGGTTCCCTCCGACCTGGATTCCCTCTTCGACCGATTTTACCGGGCGGATTCCTCCCGCTCGAGAGACACCGGGGGATATGGAATCGGCCTGTCGGTGGCGAAGGCGGTGGTGGAGGCCCATAAGGGGCGCATCTCGGCTCAAAAAGACGGAGAAGGCGCCGTGTGCTTCCAGGCGGTTCTTCCGCTGGGGTAAAAGGGTAAGAAAAGGCGCCCGGCTGCGGTGTAAAGAT
>NZ_JBBMFD010000049.1:0-3683 GCF_040096205.1 Solibaculum intestinale
TTCTTTTGGATTTCCGTAATGTTCCCCAGCTCGTCATAGGTATAGGCCAGGGTATCATTCCCGTTTTGCACCGATTTAATGAGAGCGGTGGTGGAATTGGGCATCGCTCCGTCCAAGTACCCGTACCGGGTGACGAAGGGATTGGTGGTGTTCAGAGTGCGGGTCGATAGCATGGATTTAATAATATACAATGGGCAAATACCAATGTTGTCCGCGTTAGCATGGTCCAATGTGAATTCTTTAATAGCAAACCCAAATTTACTTTTATTTGTGTCAACATCAAAGGAAATGGAGGGCCTAGAAATCTAGGCCCTCCTTCTTGTGTCACTTTTCTAAACCAGCCTCATTTTGCTCTAATTGCCGAAAGATTTCCTGATCGTCTTCGGAGAAATCTTCTAGGGATTTGCTCTGTTTAACTTCACCTGTTTTTTCGTTTACCTTTGTATACCCCTTGTCTCCAATCGTATAGATATAAGAGTATTCCCCATACTTATGAATACCTGAATCAACTGCTCCCTCAATAGGAGTACGCTCGTAATCATGTAACACAAATGAGTTTTCACTAAATTCATCTTTCGTAAGGTAAAAACGATTGTCTCCAAAAGCATCAACGGTACCTTGTCCTATGAGGTATTTTGAACAGGATGTTAGACTTATGCTTATTACAAGTGCAGTACAAAATATCAATATTCTTTTCATAGTTAAGCAGGCTCCTTATACGAAAATGTTACACGCCATTTATAGGGGATGAGTGCTCCTGACTCTTGGAGAATAAAAGCATAATTATTAATATAAGCTGTTAAACCTGATTTTGCTATTACAGCAAAATCATATGTATCAAACACCATAACGTAAATACTCCAGAGGCCATTCTGACCTTTCCAACCGTTAACATTTATGATTGCTTTGTTAATGCTAAGAAACAAATCGGTAGTTGAATCAAAAGCAATTTTTGTTGAAGAAAAGTAGAATCTATCCCCCTCTGCGTTTATTTTGCATTGTTGAACAATATTGTCAAGCTCAGCGGAATTTATAATGTATCTTACTATTTCATTCTGTAATGATTGTGATGGTTCCAAGCCATACCCATATAAAGCATGAGTCATCATCAAACTGGTTAAAGGTAAGGAATGATACAAATTTGCTACAGCCATTCCCATTGTTAAGGCTGATCTCGTTTGATTTGCAACTGCCGGAATGGAATATAGATTCTTTAATACTTGTATTGTTTGATGAAGTTTGTCTGATCCATCTTCCACGGATAATGTTTGAAGGCCAGAAGTCACAGATAGCACGGCAGATGATGCCACATCCCAGATTCCCACAGAAGATTTTCCGTTGGCGTCGCTTCTGATAATCGGAGAATTCTCACAGTAAGAAAACATGTTTGTTCCAAGTACGCCGTTGCCAGTGTCTGTACTTGCATCCGCATTGATAAACCGGCAGGTTTGGGGATCGTAATACCTGGAATTGAGGTAGTAAAGCCCGGACTCGGTATCATAGTAATAGCCCCGGTAGCGGAAGGGGTTGAGGGTGCCTAGGGTGAGGCGCATTGAGCCAGAGATGGACATATCCTCGCCCCTGGCGTTGTACCTGTTTCTATCACCATATTCCCGTAGCTGTCCAGAATGCCCAATATATCCTTTTAGCGATTCTTGACTTTGGTTGTTTTGTTCTCAAGTTATAAGAAAACGGGCTATCTTTTACAGACAGCCCATTTTCAACTTAAAAGGTTTAAAAGTGTAAGCTTGTCCTTCCATCGTTCTCATCTGTGATATACTCGACTTCTTCAAAACCGTAATACTCAGCATTAAATTTAATCTTTTCAATTATTTTCCGATCTTTTGCATAAATTTCGACGTAGATAGTATCACAGATAAGGATTACTATTTGACAAGTACTATTTAAAAAATCTTGATAGGTTTCTAAATCTTTGTGATTCTCAAGAGAGAAATAACCTTGAATATTTGCGAAAATCACAAGATAAGAATTTGTATCAACGGTTTTTCTAAATTCCTGACCTTTTAATATATGTGTCTCAAATAGGTCTTTAAAATCTCCATTTCTAGACAATAAAATTTCGTCCTCATCTATTTTCCAAATATAGTCTTCTAACAAAATTCCCTCCAAAATCTTCGCTAACACAGAATCATATTGATTGGGAACTAGAAATGACATACCTCTCATTATTTCCTCCTATTTTATGCAATAACCATACCTGCACCAGCAGCAAAGGCTGAACCAAGAGGTCCAAGCAAAGGATCATCTGCCACCCCAATACCCGTGGCATCATTTCCGATTACCCAGATGATTCCTAATCCTGTTATTACCATAATTCCAACTCCGGCAGCAGGAAGGAGACTATCATACCAGTCACCTTCTTTGGGATGTTCAGGATCACTCCAATCCCAGTCATGTCTATGCGGTACCTTAGGATGCTTTTTTGAATTTCCATGATTTGTATGATGCTCGCTGGTAGTTGCTCTTCCATCAGGTCCAAACCAGGTTTCTTTTTTTAGATTCCCATTTTTATCATAATATTGTTTTGATGAATTAGGCGGTCCTATTAAGTCATCCTTAACGGATTGAAAAACAGGAGCTGGCGAAATTAATTGATAGATCCAAGTGGCTGAAAAAGGATGGCTTTCCGGCAATCCACTTACATATTGTATATCAATCGTATGATACTGATATTCTGGATTTTTTATTTTGTATAAAGCAGCCGCTCTTTCTGCATTATATCTCGTTTGATAATGATAGCCAGGATAATTTCCTGTAGAATCATCACAATTAACTGGATTGTTGTTACAATAAATAAATAAATTCAGTCCTCGAAATGCCATTCCAATTAGAATAGCATCTGCATTCAAGAACCTACTGATTTCGGGATCGTAATACCTAGAATTAAGATAGTAGAGCCCACTCTCGGTATCATAGTAATACCCACGATAGCGGAAGGGGTTGCGTTCGCCAAGGGTCTGCCACATGGAGCCGCCGCGGCCTACCTCCTGCCCCCAAGCGTTGTATAGATATTCTACCACCATATTCCCGCCGCTGTCCAGAATCCCAATAATATCCCCTTGCAGATTACGGAAATAATAATAGTTTTGTCCATTCCATCGAAGGCCAAACAGACATTCAGAATCGTCATATAGGAAGTCCAGCCGCTCATCCCCGGTGATCTGAGTGAGGATGGTAGACCCATTCAGATAGTATTCGGTCGTGACCCCGTTTACTACCTTCTTAGTGCGGATGCCGCTGTCGTTGTAGCGGTAGCTCGCCGTAGTCCCCGCCTTCGTGAACCCTGCCAGCTCCCGGCCATGCTGCCAGGTAAAGGCCATGCCGTCCCGGTAGGTCAGCGGATTGCCGATTTCATCGTAGGTAATCGTCTGCCCGTTAAAGCTCGTCAACTTGTCCTTCCAGTTGGCGTCTCCGTATCCATACACCGCGTCCTCAAAGCACACGTCGTCGTTTAAGTCGCATGAATACTTCCTGAGAATATTCCCTCCTGCGTCATACGTATACTCCGTGTAGTACATATTCTCAAAGTTTCGTTCCGACGTCAGCTGCCCTAACGAGTCATAGGTATACTGCTGCGTAACCTCCCCGTTCTTTTGGATTTCCGTAATGTTCCCCAGCTCGTCATAGGTATAGGCCAGGGTATCATTCCCGTTTTGCACCGA
>NZ_JBBMFD010000050.1:0-2950 GCF_040096205.1 Solibaculum intestinale
TCGCCGCCGAGACTTCGGACGGCATTTTCCTGAGCTGGCGTTTCCTTGGAAACGAGCCTGACGGCATTTCCTGGAACGTCTACCGCGACGGCGAGAAGATCGCCACCATTGAACCCCGCGATGTCCAGCCCGAGAGCAATTACGAGACCAATCCTGGTGTCGTAAAGGAAAACACCACTCCCACCAACTACACCGATCCCGACGGCACGATTGATTCCGAGTATGAAGTGGCTCCGGTCATCAACGGTGTGGAAGGCCGCAGAGAAGGCCTGACCGTTGCAATGCTCTCTTCCATTTCCGGCAAAGAAGGCCAGGAAGACAGAGCTGCGGCTCACTACGTTCAGATGAAGCCCGCTCCCGAGCGTGCTCCGCTGCCGAATTTCATGTACCGCGGCAACCTGGTTGGTCCGGGTAGCAGGATCGGCGGCAACGACGCGAAAACCTGGGCGATCTCGGAAGAAAACCAGGAGAGCTGGTACCGTGTGGACATGGACCTGCTCCGTGCGTTCCGTGAGCCCCACGACACCAAGACCCCGGTTACTCAGGATGATCTGAATACCTGGGTTGCACAGCTCAACGATTACAACAACGAAAACTGGAAACCGTCCAACGTGCTGGGTAACGACGGCATCATCAGCGATGCGCTGTATTACGAGCTGGAAGCCAAATTCATCAAGTACGTGGAGGAACTGGACGTTGGTACCAGCCTTCCCTACGCCATGAACGAAGACGGTTCCATTAACACCACCATGAGCGGCGGCTACTCTGCTCAGGATATGACCCTGGGTGATTTCGACGGCGACGGCCAGTACGAAATCGTTATGAAGTGGCGCTCTAACAGCAAGGACCCGATGTATTCCGATCCGATCTACTCTCCGACCAATCTGGAGTCCGGCCTGGAGTATGTTGACTGCTACAAGATCGACGGCACCCTGCTGTTCCGCATTGAAATGGGCTACAATGTTAGCTGCGCCAACGACCATGAAAACAACCTGTACTGCCAGGACTTCGATGGCGACGGCAAGAGCGAACTGATCCTGAAGACCGCTCTGGGCACTCAGATCGGCAACTGGGACGAAGCGACTCAGACGGTTGTGTATCCGGAGAACCTTGACACGGTAGTCGGCGGCGAGGATGGCCTCAATTCCACCGTTTCGAAGTTCAAGGAATATTTTGCAACCGGTAACGTTGAAGCGGTAGACACCTACTGGGGCGTTCTCAACAGCTTTGACATCTGCTACCGCAGCCCCACGGCCGGCGGCGGCAACGACGGTCCCAATGACCCGGCCAAGAAAGCCTGGATCAAGTCTTACCATGTGGGCCGCATGGGCCAGATGAAGGACAACCAGGAATTCGTCACTGCGTTCGAGTATGACGAAGACGCCGGCAAGGGCGTTATCGTCGATACCATCGATTACAGATTCCCCTACATCTCTGGCAGCGTGGACGGCGAGCAATGGTCTCTCGATCCTATGACCCAGCGCGCCAACTTCTGCTACATCACCGAACCGGCTCCCGGTAACGATACCCTGGACAGCTACAAGACCCAGGTTATGCAGAAGAAGGAAGAATACTGGCTGAGAAACCCGTGGAAGAAGTCCGTTTGGGGCGACTCTCAGGGCAACCGGGCCAACCGCTATGCAGGCGCGACCGGCTCTCTCGACGGCGAACATTATTCTGCCATCGTGCAGCGCGGTTACTACCAGAGAACCACCGCTGCCGCTTACTACATTGAGAACGGCAAGCTGGTGGAGCAGGGCTACTTCGACACCGAAGATCCCGCCTGCCGCACTCTCGGCGATGATCCGGAACTCTACTACACCCGCGGCAACCACTTTGCCGAGGCCGCTGACCTGGACGGCGACGGCAAGGACGAGTTCGTTCTGAAGTCCATGAAGCTCAAGCTGGACGAAGAAAAGGGCCTGATCCTGCCTTACGTCATCAACGGCGACGTGTTCATGAGCGTCGAGGCTATGGGCGGCGAACTGATGGCTCCTGGTTTTGAGATCATCAGCGATTCTACCCGCAACAACCCGCTCAACAGATGGGCTCCCCTGAACCACGGTGACCGTTCTGCTCTGCTCCCGGTCGACAAGACCAACAAGATCATGCAGTTCACCGGTATCGAAGAGTACATCTGGGACGACAAGAACACCGGTAAGCAGTACGGCTGGCTGCCCGGCCCGAACACCTTCGATCCGGATAAAGGCCTGCGCCGCGACGCAGAAGGCAATCTCTACACGGAAAACGCTTGCCTCTACGGTTCCTTCACCGGTAACGACGACGAAGGTTCTGTGGCCGGTAACTTCTCCAACAAGTTCCCGGGCGCCCAGGCCGGCGACTCCAGCGCTACCAAGAACGTCAGAAGCATGGTTACCGGCGAAGTTTTGGTTACCACCAATACCGCCCGCGGCATTGCCCAGGGCCAGAACGCCATTTGGTTCGGCAGCGGCTTGACTCACATGGCTGCAAACGGCGCCAACATCAACGAGATTGATGATGAGACCTTTGCTTCTACCTCTTATCTGCAGACTGGACTGCGTTCCACCGGTTCCAAGAGCACCCCGACCCTGAAGGCTGACTTCTGGGGTGACTGGCGTGAAGAAGTCCTGCTGTACACCAATGACAACAAGATCGCGATCGTGACTTCTCTGGCTCCCACCGAGTACGGCATCCGCACTCTGATGCATGACCCGATGTACCGCAACGGCGTTGCGAACCAGAACATCTCCTACAACCAGGTTGGTTTCGCCAGCTTCTACCTCGGCGACGAGGCGGAACTGCCGGCACAGAGAACCGACATCGCAGTTCCCACCAACCCGCTCAACAACGTGGAAGCCAGCACCGATAAGGCTGTCTACAACGTCAATGAGACCATCACGGTTAACGTGAAGACGGATGCCTCCGTCACCAGAGTCGGCCTGAACAACGAAGCCGGCAACGGCATGAT
>NZ_JBBMFD010000051.1:0-2733 GCF_040096205.1 Solibaculum intestinale
TCCGGCCTTACGCCGCCCTGGGCGGCAACGGGACCGGGAAACAGGCGTATGACGACATTATGAACCTGCCCACCGAAGCGGCGGGCGGAAAGGGGTAATTTATGGACATGATCGAAAACATCCAGAGCTTTATTCGGCCGGAATTGCTCGTACTTGTCCCGGTATTGCTTATCCTGGGCGCAATCCTAAAGCGCGCGCAGGCTGTGCCGGACAAATTTATTCCCGCGATCCTCGGCCTGATCGGAATCATCGTTGCGGCGTTGAGCGTCTTTGCAAACAGCCCCCTTGGCACGGCAGGCGACTGGCTGACCGCCGTATTGACCGCCTTTGTGCAGGGTGTCTTGTGCGCAGGCACGGCGGTTTACGTCAATCAAATTTATAAACAAAAGAGAAAGAGCGAATAATAAAACAATAGCCCCGGAACCGTAATGGCTCCGGGGCTATTGTTTATTTCTTGCACAAATTTTGCAGAACTTTATAAAAATATGTGGTATAATAAATTTTAATTGAATAATACTTGTATTACACGATTATTTCGTAATTCTTCCTCCAAGTTCTTGAATATCGTCCTAAATGATGGTAATGTAGAGATGCTTTACGGGGCTGGAGGAGAAATTATGAATGGATATACGCTTACGCAGACAGAAGCAGAAGAATTATTAAAATTAGCAAAGTTAAGTTTGATAAGTATACTTGACTTTCCAGAAGCAGGACAATCAAAAGAGTTTGACGTGATTGGCGACACAAGCGATACTGTTTTTACAGTTTTGATATATCGAGGAAAAATTAAATTAACCAAATATAATATTGGCGCCAGGATTAAGAAGAATAGTATTGTCCTTTTAGAACTTCATATAAACCCATCAAATGTTCACTATAACCCAGACGGAAGTAAAATAGTAGGGTCTCATTGGCATATCTATACCGAAAAATATGGAAAACAATTGGCGTTTCCTGCCGAAAATGTAAAAGATGAAAATTATATAATTAATACCTTGGCTTTTCTGGATAGGTTTAATGTGATCAAAAAACCCGAAATACAATATTCTATGGATTCAATTTAGCTCAAGGGGGGTGTAATCTTGGATATTCAAAAATTGGTTAATGGGTATATAGATTGGTTAAAGCAAGAAATTGTTATAGAGAAAATTGGAGAGTATTATGAGATTACAACTCCATTTCTAGATAATGCAAATGATTATTTGCAAATTTATATAAAGCAAATCGATGATGAAATTTATTTCTCTGATGATAGCGCAACTCTGCAAGGTTTAAAAATGAATGGATTTGAGTTTACACCTGCTCGGAAAGAGCGTTTAAAAAAGATCCTTTTTCAGTATGGTATTTCATTAAATGGAGATGAATTAATCGGAAAGTCATCCGTTTCATCTTTTGCCCAAAAGAAGCATTTATTTATTCAAGCCATTTTACGTATAGATGATATGTTTACAATATCCAAATCGAGAACATCTAGCTATTTTTTAGATGATATCCAAGCTTTTTTTCAGAAAAAAGACATTTATTATTCTGATGACGTTCAGTTTATAGGAAGATCAGGCTTCTATCACAATTATGATTTTCTGCTACAGCGTAGCAAAACAAAGCCGGAACGGTTATGTAAAGCGATTAACGTTCCGAATAAAAACAGCATGGAGAGTACCTTATTTGCTTGGCAAGACACCAAACCCGCAAGAAAAAAAGACAGCCAATTGATTGTTCTATTAAATGATCAAAATAGGATTGCAAAAGGAGTGGTAGAAGGCTTCAATAATTATGGAGTAAAATCTATCCTATGGAGCAAACGCGCGGAGAATATTTCGCTATTTACAGCTTAATTCTAATACCCCGGAGCCATTACGGTTCCGGGGCTTTTTGTTTTTAACCGATAACCAGATCGTCGTCGGCCAGCTCTAAATATTTGACCAAAAATTCCAGCTCCGTGCAAGGTGCGATCTCATCGTGCACGCGCTCCCTTGTCTCGTCGTCCATCATGTTTACGATCACATCCCAATCCATTGCCTCAATTGCCTCTGCGGGGTCTACAAAGTGGTAACCGTTGTCAATGCTGATTCTTTTCATTTCGTTCTCTCCTTTGTTTTTTATTGTCTCCTTGGTACATTTATATTATATGATAATATTATCATCTTGTCAAGAGGTTTTTAAAAATAAAATGTAAATATTATCATTTTATCTTGACTATATCCTCGCCCTGGTATATAGTATAAGCATCAACAAAACAGTACGAGCGGACGAAAAAGGGGGAAAATGATGAAAAGGCGTAAATACGGGGACTGCCAGCGGGAGGACGGAAACTGTGCGGCGTGCTCCTTATCCAGCTACAACCGAGACTGCCACGGCCGGGCCATATCCAAACTGGAGTGGTACAGACTTGTTAACAACATGTCCGTCACCGAGCTTGCCGATGCGTCAGGTGTGGCTCTCCGCCTGATCCAGCGGGCGGAGAGAGGAGAATCCGACGTGGGAAATATGACGGCGCGAAACGTGTTGGCTATTGCTGACGCCCTTGGCGTGGACCCGCACGATTTATTGTAGCAAAAAGCCCTCCGAATGACCGGAGGGCTTATTTTATACGTATATGTACGGCCGCATGGATTCGAGCGTTTCGGGGCCAATGCCCTGGACGTTTAGGAGCTCGTCCACGGATGCAAACGGTCCGTGCTCCTCACGGTACATGATAATCAAGCGGGCTTTTGTGCGCAGTACATTGGGGAT
>NZ_JBBMFD010000052.1:0-2705 GCF_040096205.1 Solibaculum intestinale
TTTGTGGTATACAAGGCAAAAAATGACGTGCTGGACGGCATTCGCGTTACCGCGTCCCTGCTTAGGGCGGGGCGCGTGTTGATCGGCGACCGCTGTCAGGCACTTATCGGCGAGATGCAGGCGTATTCCTGGGACGACAAAGCCAGCGGCGACGCTGTGATCAAGGAGTTCGACCATGCGTGCGACGATATGAGATATTTTTGCAATACAATTTTGCGGCGGGAATTCCGCTGGGAAAGCTGGGGTGTCAAATGATCTGCCCATATATTTTAAGCCAGAAAACAGAGGTGCAAGCCGTGCATGAATACGATGACGACGGGCGCAATGTGGTCGATTCCCAGGTCGATAACATTACATATACCCCGGCAAAATGCCTGCGGGAAGGCTGCGGGGCTTGGCGAAAAGGCCGATGCCAGTATTACGGCAGCTAGGAGGGAGCATGTTCGAACGGATGCGAAAATGGATAAACTCAGTAAAATACACCATTCTGCCGGTGGCGACCATCCAGGAGGCGCTTGGGGCTGAGCTGGCGGTGTCCACCGACATGGCAAACGCCATTGATCTGTGGGACGATATGTTTCGGGATGAAGCGCCGTGGCTGTTTGATCCGCGCCGCCCGTCCGAAAGCCTGGGGCTTCCTGCGGCAATTGCAAGCGAGATGGCCCGGCTGGTTACCATCGAGATGGAGTCAGAGGTAACCGGGTCGCCCCGGGCGGATTACCTCAACGCGCAGTATCAGCCGGTGTTGGATCGTCTGCGGCAAAGCATCGAGTTTGGCATCGCAAAGGGCGGGCTGATATTCAAGCCGTATATCGACGGCGGCAATATCGTGGTGGACTATTCCCAGGCGGACAGCTTTTACCCCACTGCTTTTGACAGCTCCGGGCGGTTGTCCGGGGTTGTTTTTATCGAGCAAATCGTCCGTAAAGACAAGCTGTACCGCCGTTTGGAATACCACCACCTAGAGCCCGAGGGATGCGTGATCGAGCATAAGGCTTATGTCAATTCCGCCTTAGCGGGTACAAATCAAGTGATGCTTGGCAAGCCGATCCCTCTCACAGACGTGGACGAGTGGGCAGGCCTGTCGCCGTCTCTCACCATCCAGCACGTGGACCGGCTGCTTATGGGCTTTTTCCGCATGCCTCTGGCCAACGCGGTGGACTCCCGCTCGCCGCTGGGGGTGTCCTGCTACTCCCGGGCGGTAAACCTGATCCGTCAAGCAGACGAGCAGTGGGCACGGATTATGTGGGAGTTTGAGGGTTCCGAACTGGCCGTTCACGCCGACCAGACGCTGTTTAAGCGGGATTCGTTTGAGCAATGGGGCCTGCCTGCCGGCCGTGATCGGCTGTACCGCACGGTCCACGGCATAGACATGGATAAGCCTCAATTTGATATCTTTTCCCCGGCTATCCGGGATTCTTCGCTTTTTAACGGCCTTAATAATATCCTCAAGCGGATCGAGTACCAATGCGCTTTGGCCTATGGCACCCTGTCCGACCCCCAGAACGTGGATAAAACCGCCGAGGAAATCAGGGCCAGCAAACAACGATCTTATGCCACGGTCAAGGACACCCAGAAATCCTTGCAATCTGCCTTGGATGATCTGGTGTATGCGATGGACGTATGGGCCACCGTCGGCGGATTAGCACCTCCTGGCGCATACGAGACGGCATATGATTGGGACGACAGCATCATCAACGACCCTGTTGCCCGCAAGCAGATGTTTTGGGGGTATGTGCAGGCGGGCAAGTTCCCGGCCTGGCGGTACTTCCGGGATTTTGAGGGGTATAGCGAGGACGACGCCAAGCAGATCATGACGGAAATGGAGGGGGCCAGCCTCAATAACCCCTATGGGTTTGGCGGTGGCGCGTAATGCTGACGCCCGAATATCTTGACGACATCGGCAACGCGGCAATCGAGCTTTATACCGAGCTTGACGAGCGGATCGCGCGGGATATTGCCCGCCGCCTAGTAAAGTCGGGGGCTGTGACCAGCACCGCACAGTGGCAAGCCTTGATGATGCAGGAAAGCGGGGTACTGTATGATGACATTATCGCGATGGTTGCGCAGTATTCGGACGCCTCCGAATCTCAGGTTCGGGCGTTGTTTGAGGATGCCGGCGTCAAAGCCGTGGATGCCGACCTGGCCATATATCAAGCTGCCGGGTTATCTGCGCCGCCGCTACGGATGTCGCCCGCCGCCCTGCGGATCCTTAATGCGGGGTTGGTTAAGACAAACGGGCACTTGCGAAACCTGACCATGACCACCGCATCACAGACGCAGCAGGCGTTTATTCAAGCGGTTACCATGGCAGAAATGCAGGTGGAGAGCGGCGCGTTTGACTACGTGACCGCGATCCGTCAGGCGGTGCGTAACGCTGCCGGCGGTGGGGCGTGGGTGTCCTATCCCTCCGGCGCGAGAAGCCGTCTGGATGTGGCGGCGCGGCGCGCGGTGTTGACTGGAGTGGGACAGACAGCGGCGCAAATCGGTCTTGCCTATGCGGATGACATGGGCTGTGATCTGGTGGAGACTACCGCACACGCCGGAGCACGACCATCTCATATGGTATGGCAAGGCAGAGTTTTTAGTCGGTCCGGGCGCGGCAAATATCCAGACTTTGAGCAATCAACCGGTTATGGGACGGGGGCGGGCCTCTGCGGTTGGAATTGCCGGCACTCGTTTTTCCCCTATTTCGAGGGCTTGTC
>NZ_JBBMFD010000053.1:0-2593 GCF_040096205.1 Solibaculum intestinale
GATGAGGAGTCCGGCCTTTACTACCTCAACTCCAGGTACTACGATCCCGAAACTTGCCGGTTTATCAATGCGGATGGGCTTTTTACATCTGACCTGACAAATGGTGTTTTCATGTACTGCTATAATAATCCAGTGGTAAATATTGATCCATCTGGATGCATTGTGGTAACTTTCGGTGTTTCTGGCTCCTCTTATTGTGGGGCTGGAGTACAGGGTTCTTTCTATGGTGCCATTGACGGCCATGGAAATATTGCTAATTTAGGATCATATGGATTTCTTGGAGGTACGCTTTCTGCAAGTGCTGCCCTTACGGTTGGAATTATTTGGGATATAGATACCGTATACGAATTACAAGGTCGGGGAATTAATCTCGGAGCAAATGCTTCAATAGGGATATTAACAGGTGGTGCTGATCTGTTGTGGGGGACGGAAAGCTTTCTTCCGGTTGGAATACAGGTTTCAGTTGGAATAGGTGCAGGTTCACCATTTAATATTCAAGGTGGATTTAGTCAATCCGAAATGATATTTGGAGCAAATATGTTTGATGAGTTTGATGTTTTATTCAATGGAAAAACAGATTTACATTTTGTATTTAAAGGAGTTGATTATTGCATTGCTAATGGATACATAATGAAGGGATGCAGCAACGCCAACTTTAGCACAACCCTTTCCGATGGGCGGTTTGTCGTAGCAGATATTACTCGCGAATATATGCTTTCTAGTGAATATTATGTATGGGTGAATGGTGAATATCAATATAATAAGGACTTGTTCTTTTCGGTTATGATCTTATATGAGCGCGGCTAATTATATTTAGTGGGAGATGGTTGATTTGCAAAAAGTATTAAAAGTGGGGAGAATATTGTTATCGATTATCGCGGTCATAGTGTTTGCATATGGAATGATCAATTTTATGATTGCCTCATTACAGTCAGTTCGAGATTATAAAAAGGAGATATCGCAAGGAAAAGTGACCAGTAGTGGCATTGTTGTGTACGAAGAAGAGAGAGCAAAGGGACCCATATCGGATGATAGCTCTTCTCGATTTTATGGTTTACTTGGTTTTGCGGGAGGTGTATTATTTGTCTTAGTTAACATTGGTGCAATTATTCGTTTTGGCGCCGAACAGAACCGATGTTACCAAGAAGAACGGCAAGCGAGAAAGGAACAGAAGCAAAAAGAAAAGGAAGAAAAACCATACAGAAAAAATAAATGTCCCTAATGATAAAAAAGAGCGCTACATTTTCTCCCCTTTTAACGGGGCTTCTAGGAATTGGGACAGGCGGCATGACCGTAATCTATATTGGAGGTTTTTGGAAAAGCACGGATTGGGGAAAAGATAAAGCAAAAGGGCAATTAATCTATTTTCTCCTTATGTTGTCAGCAGGTATATTCACTATAACCTGTGGATATGATATCATCCACTATTTTTATTCACATATGTAAAGGAACCGGCAAGGCCCGCCGTTTGGCGGGCCTTGTGCTATGTAGTGAACATTACCACGCTGATGGCCAACACCTACGGCCCCTACAACGGCCTGCTCCAGCTTGGCACCTACGGCAACGGCAAGACCGTGGGCTATACCTACGACGAGTTCGACCAGCTCATCGAGAAAAGCTATGACGGGACTGCCGCCTTCCGGTACAAGTACGACGCCAGAGGGGCCCTGTTCGAGCAGGAAGACCTGCTTAATGACGTCACCACCTGGTATAAGTATGACCTGATCAACCGCCTGACCGGTGTGCGCACCAGCCACGGGCAGGAGCTGCTGGTCCGTTACGACGACAAAAACCGGGTGGACTTTAACCTCAGCAAGGTGCTGGGCGTTACCACCAAGACCCAGTTCCTCTACGGGGACACCTCCCCGCAGCAGAAGCCGGGGCTCATTTATGGGGTGAAGGTCAACGACAATCAGGTTCTCAGCTACGAATACGACGACCTGTCCCGTCTTTCCACCCGTACCCTGAACACTTCCACTCCATTTGTCACCCGGTACGAATACCTAGAGGGAAGCGCCCCCAATTCCACCACCACACTGGTCAAATCCGTTCAGAACGGGGACAAGACCCTCTATTATTCCTATGACGAGCTAGGCAACATCACCGAAATCCGGGACAACCTCTTCCCGGACCTTTACCCATTGGTGCGGTATGAGTATGACGAGTTGGGGCAGCTGGTAAAGGCATATGAGTACGACAGGGGTATGTGGGCCTACGGCTACACCTACGATGTCCTGAAAAAGAGCGTCTATGACCTGACGGTGGATGACGAAGGGACCATTGTTGACCATGAGATCGTCTACGGGTACACAGACGCCAACTGGAAGGACAAGCTGACCAGTTACAACGGCCAGACCATCACCTACGATGAGATCGGCAACCCCCTCACTTACCGGGACGGCATGGCCTTCACCTGGCAGCATGGGCGGGAGCTGGCCTCTTTCTCGAAGGCTGGGACAAATGCAGCCTACCGCTACAACGACTCGGGGATCCGGGTGAAGAAGGTGGTAAACGGGGTTGAGACGGAATACTACTTGAATGGTACGACGATCCTGGCCCAGATCACCGGGGAAGACCGGCTGGATTTCCTGTA
>NZ_JBBMFD010000054.1:0-2486 GCF_040096205.1 Solibaculum intestinale
CCGTTGGTGGAGGAGCCGGTGCGCAGGTCCATCACCATTCCCGGTGCATAATGCATGGGCTTAAACTTGAAGTAGCCTCCTCCTACGTCAATGGCCATCCATTTTTGTTGAGCTCCCCCGTCGTACCACGCTTGCTGAATAAGCGTCCCTCCAGATCCATGCGATCCGGTTACATCCAGGTATTTGCCTGAGCCCCTATTTCGGATGTAGTAGACCCGGCCGTCGGTGACCGCGGTGGAGGTAATGTCGTGCTGTACCGTCGCTTCCACCGGATTGCCGTATTGGTCGTATTGGAACAAGGTCTTGACGCCTTCGGAATTGCGGGCGGACAGTAGGTTCGACTTCTTGTTGAAGTCATAGCTGTACTCAAAGGAAGTACCCGTGGGGTCGGTCAGCTTCGCCAGCCGGTCGTCGTTATAGGTAAAACCGTTGGCTGTCGCCGCGTCCGCCGCGGAAACCACATTGCCTTCATCATCGTAAACGTAGCTTTGCCCGTTGTCCTTGATCAGCTGGATGTCGTCGAACCAGGCGGTGTTCAGGTTGTCCCCGTAGAAGATGTACAGGTCGATGCGGGTATAGTTACGCGTGGTGGACGGATCCTCGTCCGCCGTATTCACGATCACGCTGCCGAACTGCCAGTCGGATACGTAAGGGTTAAAGTCATAGGTATTCCAGCGCGCGGTGGAACCGCTTGCGTCCGGCGAATCGTAGATGACCGCTGCCGAGATCCGGAATTCCCGGCCCGGGATGGTGCTTCCCTTGGCCCAGCCGCTGAAAGAGAACACGTCCCCCTCCTTGCCGGAGACGTTGATGTTTTGCTGGATAAACTTGCGTTTTTCCAGCTCGCCGGTGATCTTCACCGCCTTGCCGCCGTTCCAGTGGTCGGTGGTAATCCCGTCCGCAGAGCCGAACAAATCCGATCGCCAGCCACGGAAGTCAGCCCCGTCGGTCCGCTCAAAGCTGGGGTTGTTCACCAGGTTAAACTTGTTGGGCACTTCCCCCTCTTCCAGCTGGAAGCAGTCAAACCAGGCGATACCCGTGGTGTTGCAGATGGCCCCGTAAATCCGGTAGGTGGTCCCTGCCGCCCCGTCGAAGGTCACATAGAGCCGCTGCCAGCCGTTTTCGATGGCAGGGTCGCTGGTGCCGGTAACAAACTCGGAAAATTGCAGCGAACCGATCCAATTCCCCGCGCTGTCCACCGGGACTGCGATCAGGGTAGCGCCGGTCCCACCATAGCCGGTGTCCACCACATTTTCCGTGTTCACATAGGCGGACAGGGTGTATTTCCCGGTGGTAGACAAGGTAATGTCCTGAGCTACGCCGCAGGAAGAATCCGCCGTCCCCTTGCTCACCGAGATGGAGGTGTTCCCCAGGTATCCTTTGTCATAGGTGCGGACCACCCCATACTCGTAATTGGGATCGCCGCTCATCCTTTGCGCAATCCAGTTGTCGCCCACGTTGTCAAAGCCTGGATTATCCACAAAGTTCAAAATGTTCTTCTGAGTAGAGCCAGAGCCCAGGAGGCTGTTGTGCTTTTGCATGTCCGCGTCCGAGCTGGTCGTTGTGGAAGCGGTAAAATACTGGTACGTATTGGCGCTGCCTTCGGAATCGTGTGCGTCGGTGCAGCGACCGAGATTGTCGAAATGATAGGTGTAGGTGCGGTTGTCGCCGGCAGTATCGATATTGCCGTCCGGGCCCCCGTCGCTAATTGTGGTAACAAGGCCGTTATTATATTGTATATGGTGGGTTATCCCCACGTTATTGCCGCTGATCTCCCGCACCTGGGTAACTCTAGCCACACCCATGTCATTCGAATAGGTGTATTCTAGCGAATAGCCGTCTATGCCGATGACTTTCACCAGCTTGTGGTCCGAATCATACTGAAATTGCGTCACTTCTCCGTCCGGGTAGGTGATGCTGGTCAGGTTGCCGGTGCCGTCGTAATGGTACTGATAGGCGCGGCCCGCCTCATCGGTGATTTTCGTGAGCTTGCGATAACCAGGACCGTACTCAAAGGTGAGCATATGCCCGGCCCCGTCGGTCAGGTTGCCCAGGTAGTTTTCCCCCAGATCGTCTGCCACCGGGCCGTTGTTGTAGTTGACCCGGTTGTCGTCGTTGGGGTCCCGGTACTGCCGCAGGTCGCCCCATCTGTCAAACCGCATCACGGCCTTGTCCTTGGTGGTGACCACGTATTTAATTTCTCCGTCTTCCGGATTAAGCACCTGCATCTCCAGGCCAAGGCCGTCCTCGTCCTTGTAGACATCGCCTTCTTTGTACAAATAATGCCGGGTTCCGTCCTCATCCACATAGTAATAGGGAAATTCTATCCCGCCCGTCGGCGGAAGGCCCGATACCTCGATGCTTTGCTTGACGTTCAGCGTCCAGCCGTTGCCGAAACGGGTTTCCGTTCCACGATCGTTTGCGTTATATACGTGATTGACACCAACCGGCAAACGGGAACCGCTGGTAGCGGTATCGCCGATGGT
>NZ_JBBMFD010000055.1:0-2304 GCF_040096205.1 Solibaculum intestinale
GGTTGATAGGCTGCATGTGTAAGCGTGGTGACATGTTGAGCTTGGCAGTACTAATTGGTCGAGGGCTTGACCTAGTGCGAATCCTTCTTCTTCCTCCTCTTTACTTCTTCCCCTTTGTTCAGTTTTTAAGGTGTGAAAAATACCTTAAAGTGAGCACCATTAGCTCAGTTGGTAGAGCACCTGACTCTTAATCAGGGTGTCCCGGGTTCGAGTCCCTGATGGTGCACCATGGATTGTCGGAAGGTCAGGGCCTGCAAGTTCTGGCCTTCGGGCAAACGACAGTGGGAAATGGCCCGTTGGTCAAGTGGTCTAAGACTCCGGCCTCTCACGCCGGCAACATGGGTTCGAATCCCGTACGGGTCACCAAAACAGAAGAAAGCGATTGAAACGGGGAAACCCGTTTTGATAGATGGTCGGTGTTAATGACGATGAGGGTCCACCCGTTCCCATTCCGAACACGGTAGTTAAGCTCATCGGTGCCGAAGATACTTGGCTGGCGACGGCCCGGGAAAATAGGACGATGCCGACTTCCTGACAAGATTGATTCCGTTTCTGGTTTCGATCTTGTCCTATATTCCTCAATAGCTCAGCTGGTAGAGCATGCGGCTGTTAACCGCAGGGTCGTTGGTTCGAGTCCAACTTGAGGAGCCAGAGAGTCAGATAACTGTCCATTCGGACAGTTATCTGACGCGATTGTATTTTATGGGCCTTTAGCTCAGTTGGTTAGAGCAACCGGCTCATAACCGGTCGGTCCCGGGTTCGAGTCCCTGAAGGCCCACCAATATATAGGGGTATAGCTCAGTTGGTAGAGCAGCGGTCTCCAAAACCGCGTGCCGAGGGTTCAAGTCCTTCTGCCCCTGCCAAAACGAAAAGTGCGTCAAACCCAGTGATAGCAAGGGTTTGACGCACTTTTTCTATCTGTAAACGAAGCTGCTGCACCCCGGTTCAATTATCCGACTTTCCCCTTTTATATTCCGTTTTTACCCCCTAGTGGTTGTAGTGTGGTTGCAGTAAAAACGGATATAGGAGAGCGTGCGTGTTCCCTGCCATAAAAACTCATACTACGGCTAAAGGAGTGTGTTTTTATGGGAAAGCGCAGCGACGGAGAGGGCACCGCCCCCAAGCAACGAAAAGACGGTATGTGGTATCGGGCCATTCGGATTGAGGGCACAAACAAGCGAAAGTATCTCTATGCCAAGACCAAAGCGGAATTGGACAAGAGATATAAGGAGTTCACCAGGCAGCTTGCCAGCGGCACCTATCTGGAAATTAAGAAGCAGACGGTCGAGGACTATATGCTGGACTGGCTGACAACCTACAAGAAAATCGAACTCAAACCGAAGTCTTATGACACATTGGAAAGCACGATAAACTATCAGATACTTCCCCATTTCAAAGGATTGCAGTTTTTTGCCGTAAGCCACGATGATGTGCAGCGGTTTATCAACAAGCTGGATGAAGAAGGGCGTTCCTATTCTGTTATCAGAAAAGCGTATCTGGCGCTCAACGGCGCTTTCAAATACGCTATGATGAAAGACCAGATTCTGAAAAATCCCTGTTTCGGCGTCAAGCTACCGAAGAAAGCCGCCAAGAATATCAAGGCTATTTAGGTGTTGTCTAAGGAACAAATCAAGGTGTACTGCGAGTACGCCACGGAACGCTACGGCAACGGAAAAAGCGTCTACCGGCTGGGATACGGCCTTGTCCTCATCCTGTTCACCGGCCTGCGTCTGGGCGAAGCGGCGGGGCTTATGTGGGACGATATCGACTTTGAGAAGCGGACACTCAAGGTGCAGCGGACGCTGGAGTATGTAAAAAACTGGAACAGAACAGAGGATGAAAACCACTATATTCTGGTCGAGGGTACGACAAAATCCAAATCCAGTGAACGAACTATCCCTCTTAATCAGACCGCTCTGGACGCCCTGCTGGAATTAAAAAGGGCCAACGGTGGATTCGATTATGTGTTCTCCAACGCCAAGGGAAAGCCGATCAATCCCCGCAACCTGAACAGGGCGCACGATTGTATTTTGGAACGGGCCGGAATCGACCATATCGGCATACACGCGCTACGCCACACGTTCGCCAGCCAGTTATTCGCCAACAGAGTGGATATCAAGGTGATTTCCAAGCTGCTGGGCCATTCGGAGGTATCGGTTACATACAATATCTATATCCATTTACTAAAAGACGATATGCCGGACGCTACCGCTAGTCTGGACGCACTTCTGGACGCAGTATAGACAAGACGGGGGGGGGGGGGGGGGGGGGGGGGGGGGGGGGGGGGGGGGGGGGGGGGGGGGG
>NZ_JBBMFD010000056.1:0-2288 GCF_040096205.1 Solibaculum intestinale
CCGTTGCGGTACATCGGGTCATGCATCAGAGTGCGGATGCCGTACTCGGTGGGAGCCAGAGAAGTCACGATCGCGATGGAATTGCCCTTGTAGAGCAGCACTTCTTCACGCCAATCGCCAAACACGTCGGCCTTCAGGGTCGGGGTGCTCTTGGAACCGGTGGAAGAAAGACCAGTTTTAAGGTACTGGCTCGGCTTGAAGGTTTCGTCGTCAATCGTGTAGATGGTAGAACCGTTTGCAGCCATGTGGGTCAGGCCGCTGCCGAACCAGATGGCGTTGTAGCCCTGGCCAATACCGCGGGCGGTATCGGTGGTAACCAAAACTTCGCCGGTAACCATGCTTCTGACGTTCTTGGTAGCGCTGGAGTCGCCGGCCTGGGCGCCCGGGAACTTGTTGGAGAAGTTACCGGCCACAGAACCTTCGTCGTCGTTACCGGTGAAGGAACCGTAGAGAACAGAATTTTCAGTGATGAGTTCGCCAGTGGCTTCATCAATGCGCAGGCCCTTTTGCGGATCGAAGGTGTTCGGGCCGGGCAGCCAGCCGAGCTGCTTACCGGTGTTCTTGTCGTCCCAGATGTACTCTTCGATACCGGTGAACTGCATGATCTTGTTGGTCTTGTCGACCGGGAGCAGAGCAGAACGGTCACCGTGGTTCAGGGGAGCCCATCTGTTGAGCGGGTTGTTGCGGGTAGAATCGCTGATGATCTCGAAGCCAGGGGTCATGAGCTCGCCGCCCATAGCCTCGACGCTCATGAACACGTCGCCGTTGATGACGTAAGGCAGGATCAGGCCCTTTTCTTCGTCCAGCTTGAGCTTCATGGCCTTCAGAACGAACTCGTCCTTGCCGTCGCCGTCCAGGTCAGCGGCCTCGGCAAAGTGGTTGCCGCGGCTGTAGTAGAGTTCCGGATCGTTGCCGAGGGTCTGGCAGGCAGGATCATCGGAATCGAAGTAGCCCTGCTCCACCAGCTTGCCGTTCTCGATGTAGTAAGCGGCAGCGGTGGTTCTCTGATAGTAGCCGCGCTGTACGATAGCAACGTAGTGCTCACCGTCGAGGGAGCCGGTCGCACCCGCCCAGCGGTTGGCCCGGTTGCCCTGAGAGTCGCCCCAAACGGACTTCTTCCACGGGTTTCTCAGCCAGTATTCTTCCGACTTGGCCATAACCTGAGTTTTGTAGCTGTCCAGGGTATCGTTGCCGGGAGCCGGCTCAGTGATGTAGCAGAAGTTACCGCGCTGGGTCATGGGATCCATCGACCAATCTTCGCCGTCCACGCTGCCCGCGGTGTAGGGGAATCTGTAGTCGACGCTGTCGACGATAACGCCCTTGCCGGCGTCTTCGTCATACTCGAACGCAGTGACGAATTCCTGGTTGTCCTTCATCTGGCCCATGCGGCCCACATGGTAAGACTTGATCCAGGCTTTCTGTTCCGGATCGTTGGGACCGTCGTTGCCGCCGCCGGCCGTGGGGCTGCGGTAGCAGATGTCAAAGCTGTTGAGAACGCCCCAGTAAGTATCAAGGGCTTCGTCGTTACCGGTTGCAAAATATTCCTTGAACTTCGTAACGGTGGAATTGAGGCCGTCCTCGCCGCCGACTACGGTGTCAAGGGTCTCCGGATACACAACCGTCTGAGTCGCTTCGTCCCAGTTACCGATCTGGGTGCCCAGAGCGGTCTTCAGGATCAGTTCGCTCTTGCCGTCGCCATCAAAATCCTGCACATACAGGTTGTTTTCATGGTCATTGGAGCAAGCAACGTTGTAGCCCATTTCCACACGGAACAGCAGGGTGCCGTCCATCTTGTAAACGTCAACGTATTCCACGCCGGTGTTAAGGTTCTTGGCGTTGTAGATCGGGTCGGAATACATCGGGTCGGTGCTGCCGGAACGCCACTTCATAACGATTTCGTACTGGCCGTCGCCGTCGAAATCACCCAGGGACATGTCCTGGGCAGAGTAGCCGCCGCTCATGGTGGTGAGGATGGAGCCGTCTTCGTTGTGCGCGTAGGGAAGGCTGGTACCAACGTCCAGTTCCTCCACGTACTTGATGAATTTGGCTTCCAGCTCGTAATACAGCGCGTCGCTGATGATGCCGTCGTTGCCCAGCACGTTGGACGGCTTCCAGTTTTCGTTGTTGTAATCGTTGAGCTGTGCAACCCAGGTATTCAGATCGTCCTGAGTAACCGGGGTCTTGGTGTCGTGGGGCTCACGGAACGCACGAAGCAGGTCCATGTCCACACGGTACCAGCTCTCCTGGTTTTCTTCCGAGATCGCCCAGGTTTTCGCGTCGTTGCCGCC
>NZ_JBBMFD010000057.1:0-1727 GCF_040096205.1 Solibaculum intestinale
GGCTATGTCACAACAAACAGTTGATAAATAGCCATTTTTATAGGGGAGTATCAGAACTCCCCTACAAACTGTTATTTGCAGTTATCTATACTCATTTGGAATTTCGATATGAAGTGTCTCACACAATAACTTCACATCATGTGCATCATTTTCATCAAACTCGTATCCCAGATGGAACATTACTTGACTATATGGTTCAATACAGGAAACCTCTATTTCCTCAATTCTTCCTTTACCCGAAAAAGTTTCTACCGGAAAACAATCCCCATCATAAAGAATTTCACCTTCGTCCGTATATTCAAAACAATGCAAATCAATAATTCTGTTTTTCAAATCTTCCCATACAGTATGGTTCAATGTTGTATATTCCATCTTAATCTCATAAAAGCCATTAGCTTTCATTATTTCTATAAAGTTCTGATAATCGTTCTTTTCTACAAAAATGTCAATATCATTATGGGCTCTTGACTGATATCCAAGAAGAGCATCTACACCCCAGCCACCATCAAGAAAGACTTTAATCTCCGCATCTATTGCAAATTGAAGAATCTGTTTTACATCTGTTATATTGACCATCTTATCATCTCCACAAATTCTAATTAGGCGACCAGAGGAACTGCTGGTCTGTTTGATAAATCTCTGCATTTAGCAGTTTTCAATGTTGCCAAAACGAAAGTTAAGAAGATGTTCCTTTTCTCCATGTCGCTTTCTTTGGCGTAATTTACAAGGTTATTCCACACAAGATAGTTGTTCAGATACTTGGTAGAAACACCGTTAAAGCCACGCATAAACCTCTTTAGCTGGCTATGGTAGCTATTGATATGTTGGATATTATAAATGCCTTTCTTGGCTTTGCCAGTCTTTAACTGCACAAGGTCAATGCCATTGGCATTTGTAAATCTCACATAGGAGTTCATCTTGTCCGTAACAAGAGTGGAATTGGTCTTAATCCTACCATCATAAATATGATGTAAATCTCTTGTAGAAACTCTACCAGTATTCGTAATCTTGGAGATAGACAAGCCATTCCTATTAACCGCACAAGGAACACATACCTTTTCTTGGGACAAGCCTCTGATATGTGTAGAATGACCACGCTTATGAGCCTTGCGTGGCATAGCAAATGTCTTACTCTTGCTATGATTGCCCTTGTACGAGATGGCGAAAAAAGTTTCGTCAGCCTCAATAATGCCGTCAAGGGTAACATCGTCTGCCATATTCTGAAGTGCATCCAAAATCTTGTGTCTCCAAAGGAATGCGGTGTTTCTGTGAATCCCACAAGCAACAGCAGTCTTACGAATGGATAAGCCATTCATCATACAATCAATGTACTGCTCCCACACGGACAAGTCTTTTCTTGTACCAGACACAATGGAGTTCGTAGCAATCACGAAGGACTTGCCACAATCCTTACATACATATCGCTGTGTGCCATCTTTACGATGACCATTGCGAACCACATGGATACAGCCACAAAGAGGGCATACACGACCATTTGCAAAGCGTTCCTTTGCTACGAAATCTTCAATATTCAAAGACTTTACAAAGGCAGGACTTAAAAGCATTGTTTTAAGGCTTTCCTGCTCTGCGACAGTCAACTTACCGATAATATCTAATGCGTCTTTGATAGTAGGCATATCCAATTACCTCCTTCGGTGGTACTGTTTCTTACTATTATTATACGCTATTTCTCGTCAAAAATCAACCATTTGTTGTGACAGAGCCTT
>NZ_JBBMFD010000058.1:0-1651 GCF_040096205.1 Solibaculum intestinale
ACAAAGACTGAACCGAAAGGCTCAGCCTTTCGCACCTTGAAAACTGAACAAAGGCAAGTAAAGCGAGAAGACAGAAAAGTTGTTTTAATGATTAAAACTGCAATTTTGCTTTGAGACGAAAGAAGAACCAAGGATTCATCACAAGGTCAAGCTAAGAAGAGCGCAGGGAGGATGCCTTGGCACCAGGAGCCGAAGAAGGACGCAGCTAACTGCGAAAAGCCACGGGGAGCCGTAAGCAGGCATTGATCCGTGGATGTCCGAATGGGGCAACCCGGCTGGAGTCAAGTCCAGTCACCGTATACTGAATACATAGGTATACGGAGGGAACCGCCTGAACTGAAACATCTAAGTAGGGCGAGGAAGAGAAATCAACCGAGATTCCGCAAGTAGTGGCGAGCGAACGCGGAAGAGGCCAAACCAAGAGTAGCAATACTCTTGGGGTTAGGACAGCGACATGTAGCCTTAAGTTTAGCAGAATGGCATGGGAAGGCCAACCGCAGAGGGTGAGAGTCCCGTAAGCGAAAAGCGAGAGGCGCTAGCTGGATCCAGAGTACCACCGGACACGTGAAACCCGGTGGGAAGATGGGGGGACCACCCTCCAAGCCTAAATACTACCTGGTGACCGATAGCGAATAGTACTGTGAAGGAAAGGTGAAAAGCACCCCGGGAGGGGAGTGAAATAGAACCTGAAACCCTGTGCTTACAAGCACCGAGAGCCCGTCAAAGGGTGATCGGGTACCTTTTGTAGAATGGTCCGGCGAGTGAGTGTAGCAAGCGAGGTTAAGGTCTTAAGGACTGGAGCCGCAGGGAGACCGAGTCTTAATAGGGCGTCAAGTTTGTTGCATTCGACCCGAAACCGGGTGACCTATCCATGGCCAGGTTGAAGTGGAGGTAAAACTCCATGGAGGACCGAACCGACTCCCGTTGAAATGGTAGCGGATGAGCTGTGGATAGCGGAGAAATTCCAATCGAACCCGGAGATAGCTGGTTCTCTCCGAAATAGCTTTAGGGCTAGCCTCATATGAATATTACCGGAGGTAAAGCACTGAATGGACTAGGGGCCGAGAGGTTACCGAACCCTATCAAACTCAGAATGCCGGATAATAATGTATGGGAGTCAGACTATGTGAGATAAGTTTCATAGTCGAAAGGGAAACAGCCCAGACCCACAGCTAAGGTCCCCAAACAGGTTTAAGTGGAAAAGGATGTGGGGTTGCACAGACAACCAGGATGTTGGCTTAGAAGCAGCCACTCATTTAAAGAGTGCGTAATAGCTCACTGGTCGAGTGACCCTGCGCCGAAAATTTAACGGGGCTAAAATCTGTACCGAAGCTTGGGATGCATTTGATGCATGGTAGGAGAGCGTTCCATACGGGGTGAAGCGGTAGCGGAAGCGGCCGTGGACTGTATGGAAGAGAGAATGCCGGAATGAGTAGCGCGAAATATGTGAGAATCATATTGGCCGAAAGCCTAAGGTTTCTGGAGGAAGGTTCGTCCGCTCCAGGTAAGCCGGGAGCTAAGGTGAGGCCGAAAGGCGTAGCCGATGCACATACGGTGGAAATTCCGTAGCCGTCAAAAGATTTAAGCAAAGGGACACTTTGAAAGGGCATGACCCGGGCGTTGGTAGACCCGGGCGTAAGGGAGACGAATT
>NZ_JBBMFD010000059.1:0-1607 GCF_040096205.1 Solibaculum intestinale
TTCTTTTGGATTTCCGTAATGTTCCCCAGCTCGTCATAGGTATAGGCCAGGGTATCATTCCCGTTTTGCACCGATTTGACAAGGGTGGTAGTGGAATTGGGCAGGGCGCCTTCCAGATACTCATACCGGGTGACAAAAGGCGTGGTGGTGTTCAGGGTGCGGGTGGAGAGCCTGGATAGATCGTCGTAGCCATAGCTTAGAATTTGGCTGCCGTCGACCTTCACCCCGTAAATGAGCCCGGGCTTTTGCTTGAGGGCCGTGTCCCCGTAGAGATATTGGGTCTTGGTGGTAACGCCCAGAACCTTGCTCAGGTTAAAGTCCACACGGTTCTTGTCGTCGTAGCGCACCGACAGCTCCTGGCCGTGGCTGGTGCGCATCCCGGTTAAGCGGTTGATCAGGTCATAGTCATACCGGGTGGTAACGTTGTTCAAGAGATCTTCATGCTGGAAGAGGGCTCCTCTGGCGTCGTACTGGTACCGGAAGGCGGCAGAGCCGTCAAAGCTCTTCTCTACGAGCCGGTCGTACCGGTCGTAGGCATAGCCCACCGTCTTGCCGTTTCCGTAGGTGCTCGACTGCAACAGACCGTTGAAGGGGCCGTACGTGTTCGACAGCAGCGTCTGGCTTCCCACCTTGGTGGCGGTGGTGTTCCCGAAGGAGTCGTAGAGAAAACTGTAATCAAAGCCGTTGTGCGTGATGGTTTTGATCCGGTCGTCCTCATAGGTGTAGCGGTTGGTGACGCCCCCGGCGGATACGGAAGTCACCGCGTCCGTGTTGGGGTCGTAGGTGTAGGTGGTGGCGTTCCCCTTTGCGTCCGTCGCCTTGGTGACCAGCCCTGGATTCCCTTCATACGCATAGGTGGTGGAATTCCCTCTTGTGTCGGTGACCTTGGTGACCAGGCTTCCGTCACTGTTGTACTCGGCTGAGGACTCTAGGATATCCGAGATCTCGTCGAGAATCCATTCCTGGTTGGCTCCGCCGTTTACCGGCGACACATTGATGGACGCATCCCTCCCATAGGACACATCGGTCACATCTATTACCGCGCCGGATGATTTTACATGGATCCGGTACGCCCCGGTCGTTTCGTTCTTTTCAAACCGGAACTTCTGCATATCCGTATCCGCCTTGTCCTGCAACTGGACCCACACCCCGTCAGCGGCAATCCCCAGCACCTTGTTATCATTGTAGCCGGTCACCAGATAGAAGTACCCGTCTTCACCCGGCACTGCCTCTAGCCGGAACCGCTGGTTTTTCCCGTCGTGGAGATAATGCTGGATAATTCCGGTTCCGTTTGCCTCGGTTCCGTTTGGCACGTCCAGCATCTGCCCCGAATGCCGGGCGCGGATGTAGTAGGTTTTCCCATCCTGGGGTTCAGCTGACCGGGATGCTCCCGTGTCCGCCGGCTCAAAGTACCAGCACTGGTCCACATGCTCCCCATTGATAGGCCAGAGGGCCGGATTTTCCCCTCCTGCGGTTCCTCCCCCATAGTTTGTAATTACCTTACCGGGAGCGCACTTGGGTTCCATCTGATAGCTGCCGTCCGATAGAGGCCGGACCTTGAATTTCTGCCCGTCGCCTCCATTGTCCGTATAGATTTGGATACGCAG
>NZ_JBBMFD010000061.1:0-1302 GCF_040096205.1 Solibaculum intestinale
GGCAAAATCCGCTGCGAAAAAGTACAATTGATCGAGATTGTGAGGTAAAAATAAATGAAAGCAACCGGAATCATCCGCAGAATTGACGACCTTGGACGGATCGTCATCCCGAAGGAAATCCGAAGAGTCAAGCGCATCCACGAAAATGATCCGCTTGGAATCTTTGTGGACGACGAATTTATACTGTTTCGCAAATACGACATCGGAGAGACGCCGAAAGACATACTCGACGATTTTGTCGAGGCTATTGAGGACCATCCCTACCGCAAGCGGATCATGGGCCTGCTCGCAGATGTGAGAGAGCTCCTAAACCAAGAAAAAGCGCCCGACGCGGCAGGACAAGCAGGGAATGATATCGACAAGGAGTGAAAGCCATGAAAAAATATGAATTAACCGACGAAATTAAAACCATATACGGTCATACTTTGCATCGCATCCGCGCGTGCGTCGACGTGGGAAACAATGTTAAGGCGGGCGATTTTGGAGGGTGGATAGAGTCAGAAATCAACCTATCGCATGATGGCGATGCGTGGGTCTACGGCAATGCGCGAGTCTACGGCAATGCGCGGGTCTGCGGCGATGCGCGGGTCTACGGCAATGCGTGGGTCTATGGCGATGCGCGGGTCTGCGGCGATGCGCGGGTCTACGGCAATGCGCGGGTCTGCGGCGATGCGCATATCTATGGCGATGCGTGGGACAAACCACCGCTATACATACAGGGTAGCAAATGGTATGTTTGTATGACCGATCTGACTCACATACAGATCGGATGCCAAACTCACAGCATATCAGACTGGATTGACCATGGTATCGCAATCGCCCACCGCAATTGTGCAGATGACATCGTGCCGGAATACGTATGGTACGTCGTCACCGCTGCCATGCGGTACGGCACGGCAGATGAGCGCGAGAGAGCACAAAAATTATTAGAGGAGGTATACAGGTGAAAGCAACCGGAATTGTTAGGCGCATCGACGACATAGGGCGGGTGATCATCCCGAAAGAACTCCGGGACGCCATGCGCTTTGAACCTGGCGATCAGGTGGAAATATTTGTGGATGATGACGCAATTGTCTACCGCAAATACAAGGCGGCGGAAATTGCGCTGGATTTACTAGCAGACTTAGAGGAGTCCGTTTCCGGTCTGGACGATTTTGAGCGCAAGGAAATCGAGCGCCATATCCGGAGGATCGAAATGCTCCTAAACCAAGACAAAGCGCCCGACGCGGCGGCAACCGCAATCGAGCGCAAAGGGAAATAAGCTACCGTTATTGTAAACCAGATTAGGAGGTTTGTCAAATG
>NZ_JBBMFD010000063.1:0-1259 GCF_040096205.1 Solibaculum intestinale
CTGGGATTGCTCGCGCCGGTGTCGGTCAGGATACCGGTGTCCCAGCTGAGGTCAGGGGCCAGTACATTCATGCCGCAGCCGATTGGCTCGGATATGTCCTTGGCCACCGATGGGGAGATATCCACCTCATCGGATAAAGTATAGGTGTTTTGGTACGGGATATACTCGGTGACCGGCGAGTCCGCCCGCACGACAAACCGCTCTGCCTGCCCCGCAGGGATGGAGATTTTGAGGTACTGAGTATTGGCAGTCAATTGTTTGCCCACCGCGCCGTTGACGTATGCAGTGTGGACCAGCAATTGGCGCGACTCGTCATACTCTAACAGCGTCCGGATGCTGTCGGAGGCATAGACCGTGTGCCCGGCCACATGCCCGGCATAGATGTACTCGGTGGTACTGTCGTAGTTGGCGTTGGCAGTCAGCTGGCCGCTCTCGCCGTATACCTGGCCGGATGCGATGGGCTGGGAGGGGTCAAAGAGGTTTTCGCTGTGCCGTTCCAGGTCTAGAAACTCCACCATATCCGCAGATACGGCGCCGGCATCTAGTTTGCCGTTAAAATCGGCGATCTCCCGGCTGACATCCGCAGAGGCCTCCTCTACCGCCGTCTTGTCCTGGGCAACCTGGGCCGCCGCCTGGGTCACCGCCTCGGTATTTTGGGCCACCAGATCGGCGTTGGTCTGCACCTGGGCCGCAGCCGTCTCAACGATGTTGCGGGATTCCAGGGCGCTCTGGGCGTCGTCCTTAGCGGTATTGGCCGCCGTCTGGGCCACCGCCTTGTCAGCGGAGACCTGGGCCGCCCAGGTCTGCACGTCCGTATGAGCTGCCGTTACCTCCTGGGCCTGTCTATTAACCGCCTGGGCGTCTGTCTTGGCCTGACTGGCGGCGGCCTCGGCGAGACTCTTGTCCGCCGTTACCTGGGAGGCCATGGTGGTCATATCGTCCCGCAGCTGGGACACGTCCCCGATGTCCGTGTGCAGCTCGTCCAGCGCGCCGGCAAAATCCTGCAAGCTCGCCTCGATCAGCCCCTCATACGGGTCAGGGGCCAGGCCTACCGCGCCGCACCAGTCGGGGGAGTCCTCCACTCGTAGGGCAGCCGGCTCGGTACGGTGGACGGTGTACCCCTCCCGGGCGTCCAGGTAGACCAGCAGTTCCCCGGCCACCATTAAGGCCTGGGGCAGCAGGAACGAAACTGGATCGGTCAGCGGCATGGTCTGGTAATGGCGGCCGTTGGCCGCCCGGAACCGGATGGTGCAGGTACA
>NZ_JBBMFD010000064.1:0-765 GCF_040096205.1 Solibaculum intestinale
GATTTGGACGGAGCCAGGCGCAAAAAGCCGTCTGGGCAAACAAAAAGGCGCTGGAAAAACCTCTAAAAAATGATATAATAGTGACGGATAAACAGTTTGGTAAAAAGATCGGTAAACATGCGCCTGACTTTGGGCTTGACCCGTCTAAAGCAGAAGATCGGCGGAAAATGGCCCGCATTATTGACGACATCGTCCTAAACTGCAGCGAAAAGGTCAGTGGGAATTGGCGTGGCCAGCTTTTGCCGGTTGACTTCTTCATAAAAGGCGAAGACGTTGTAGTGGTCAAGAAAAACGGCGAATTTGTAACCATTCTGAAAGGAGGGATTCATAATGCTAGGGTTAAGGACGCAAGAAGGGGAACGCTTTGAACGGTTCTTTGAACTTGTTCAAAAAGAAGCGAAAAAGCAGGACAGCGTATTTTTCATGGACGCCGGCGACGGACGCGACTTCGAGACGGCAACCATGGAGGGTGAAGACTTAACCGGGTTTCTGATTCCTGCTTCTCAGGCGGATGCCTTTCACTCCCGTTTTCAAGCAGATTCAGATTTCCCTCATAACACCCCCGAATGGGCCGATTTTTTTCGGTTTGCAACCTGGAAACAAGATGGGGATAAAATAACAATTCAATTTACGGGTTAATCAGAGCTCGCTTTGAAAGCGGGCTCTTTTTGTTGGAGGTGATCCAGCATCTCCCCGGCGCAGAATTACGCGCGCGTCCTGAGCAAGACGCCATAAAAGGCTTATTTTTCACGCCTATTTGCCCTT
>NZ_JBBMFD010000065.1:0-697 GCF_040096205.1 Solibaculum intestinale
AACGAAACTGGATCGGTCAGCGGCATGGTCTGGTAATGGCGGCCGTTGGCCGCCCGGAACCGGATGGTGCAGGTACAATCCGCCCATTCCTCCGGCAAGGTTACGGTCAGCGCCGTGTCCTGATGCTCGCCGGTTTGGCCGGCCAGATAGTCGGACGGGATGAGGGCGTCGCCCTCGATGGTCATGTTGATTGTGCGCATCAGGTCACCTCCATGCGGGCGTCATAGCGGCCAAACCACGAGATAAATCCGACAGTGTTTGGCGTGCAGCCGGTTAGCCGCAGGCCGAGGACGCAGTTGTTTGCAAACGGCGATATGATTGGCGAGGTCGCATAATACCCGGTCTCTCTGGTGTAGACCGACACTTGGTTTGCCTCTCCCGTCGCCTCTGTGTAGTGACGCGCGGTAGGGGCCCGGTACATGGGCACCGGCGTGCAAAACAACGCATCTGCAACGCCATTGTTATCCGCCATAAAGGTGTAAGACATCTTGCCGCCCAGGCCCGACGGCAAAGCCCCGTCAAAGGTTTGCCAAAAATACCGCAGTGCCAGCTGTTTTTCCTGGGTGAGCGGTCTGGGCACGCAGGGCGTCGCGCTTTCCCCGAGCTCCAGTTTGACCCAATTGATCGTGCCCCCGCCGGTAAGCTCCACGGTAGCGGCGTTGGTGGCGGAGGCATTAAAAACATACGTCTTCGCGTG
>NZ_JBBMFD010000066.1:0-686 GCF_040096205.1 Solibaculum intestinale
GTAAAACTTTGCAACAGAACCTCGATTTGCTTTATGCAAACGCCACCTACCCATTTTATAAAAATAAAATGAGCAAAAGATCTTTCTTTTTGTCATACAAAAAGAAGAAAAAAAAGAGACGATTTTCTTCTTCCGAAATCGTCCCTCTTTTTTCTAAAACCATGGATGAACGAACAAAAAATCTCTCGTATTTTGTTTGTTCATCCACTAAAAATATGCGAACAGTATGGCTTCATTCAATCCTGTTCTTACAAGTCAAAAGCATTGAATCGTCCAAGGACGATTCAACAAAAAAAGTAGTCGTTTTTGGACGACTACTAAGTTCTAAACATTCATTACCCAAAATCAATTTGGTCTAACATCGTTTCTCGACTAGCTTGATCTAATCCAAGATACGTTAAGGTCATGGCTTCACTTGAATGGTTTAATAAATGCATCACTAAACCAATATTATAGTTTGACTGGGTATAGACCTTATAAGCGCCTGTTTTACGCATGGTATGCGTTCCTAGATAGTTAATTCCTACTTATTGTCGGCGGAGCTGGACGCTTCTTTCACAACCTCTATCCTCGATCTTTTTGGTCATACACTTCTTTGACGTTGATAAATTGATCAAGTATTGGATTTTCTCCTTTTAGGTCAGCTTCGAAACGGATACCGTCAATATTGATTCTGGCGTTACGGT
>NZ_JBBMFD010000067.1:0-677 GCF_040096205.1 Solibaculum intestinale
GGCAAGACCATCCTGGGGCTTGGCGACTCCATCACCCAGGCGGACGGGTGCGAAGCCGGGTGGATCATGCGCACCGCCAACAACCTGGGTATGGTGGGGGTCAATGAGGGGATCAACGGGAGCACCATCGCCGTCAAGGAGTCCAGCCCCACCGACCGGGACCCCATGGTCACCCGGTATCCGGACATGCCGGATGCGGACGTGGTGGTGGTCCTGGGCGGCTCCAACGACTGGTTTTATGCCTGGACGCCCATCGGGGAGTTTGCCGACCGGACCAATTACACCTTTTATGGGGCCCTGCACAATCTAATTTTGGGCCTAATGCAAAAGTACGCGGATTCGTTGATCGTGTTCGCCACGCCCATTAAGCGAGGCAATGCGGCGGATCTGACCAATTCCAACGGCAAAACCCTGGACGATTACTGCGACATCATCCGGGAGGTATGCGCGTATTACGGCGTTGCCGTGCTGGACTGCAACCGGGATGTGCAGCTGGCTCCTTTTATCCCCTGGCAAAATAACAAGTATTTCCTTACGGTAAGCGGCCAGGAGGAGGCCGATTATACCCACCCCAACGATTTGGGCCACACAAAAATCGCTGCCTACATCACCGGGCAAATCAAGGCGCTGGTCCCCTGATCCACCTATCTCATACGGCAAGGCGTGTCCTTCGGGGC
>NZ_JBBMFD010000068.1:0-628 GCF_040096205.1 Solibaculum intestinale
GTCTTGTGATTTAATGGCCTTATTTAAAGTTCTTTGCACTAATTCTACAGTCATTCGCTTGCCCAAATCCCAAGCAATGACTTTTTTAGTATAAAGATCCATAATGGTTGAGAGATAAGCCCATCCTTGTTGAGTAGGAATATAAGTAATGTCGGTTGACCAAACCTTATTTTTCTTTGTAGGTTCAGTCTGTATGAGATTTTTTCGATTGATGTGATCACTTAGTGAGTATCCAGGCTTAAATTTCTTAATGACTACAGACTTGAGTTGAAGTTGCTTCATTAGCTTCTGTACCAGTTTTAACCCGACTTTTTCCCCTTGTTTAAGTAGAAGATGATGAATTTTAGGAGCACCATAGATTCCTCGGTTAGCATTGAAGAGTTGAGAAATTTTGAGTGACAGGTATTGTCTCCTTAATTGAGTTTTAGATGGGTGTCGGTTAATCCGTTCATAATAACTTGATTCAGGAACATCAAGGAGTTGACAGCTTAGTCTGACATTGAGTGCTAAAGTTTGTATGGTTTGAGCCATATCCGCAGCACTCACTTCGTTTTCTCGGCGAATATGGTCAATACTTTTTCTAAGATGTCTCGTTCTTCCTTAACTTTAGCCAGTTGTCTTTTTAATT
>NZ_JBBMFD010000069.1:0-551 GCF_040096205.1 Solibaculum intestinale
GCCTACATCACCGGGCAAATCAAGGCGCTGGTCCCCTGATCCACCTATCTCATACGGCAAGGCGTGTCCTTCGGGGCGCGCTTTTCTTATACACAAAATTAGGAGGTAAGATTATGAACGTACCCATCATTGAGCAGATCATCCCGTCCACCAATGCCAACCGGCCGGGCGGGAACTACACGAAATCCTACATCACCATCCACGAAACCGGCAACAAGGACGCAGGAGCCGGAGCGAAGAACCACGCAAACTGGCTCTCGAACGGCGCAAACGGGGAAATCGGATACCACTATACGGTGGACGATCACGAGATTTATCACCATATCCCGGATAACGAGTGTGCAAGCCATGCAGGTGATGGCGCATACGGAACCGGGAACCTGCATTCCATTGGGATCGAGCTGTGCGTGAATGCGGACGGCGATTTCGAGCAGACAAAGAAAAACGCCGCCTGGCTGGTGGCGAAGCTAATGAAGGATTACTCCATCCCCATCAGCAACGTGGTGCAGCACAACCATTGGTCGGGGAAAAACTGCCCCCAGACCATCCGG
>NZ_JBBMFD010000070.1:0-512 GCF_040096205.1 Solibaculum intestinale
GCGGTGCGCATGATCCACCCGGCTTCGCACCCGTCCGCCTGGGTGATGGAGTCGCCAAGCCCCAGGATGGTCTTGCCTTGCAGCCTGTTTGCAAAGACGGGAGCAGGCGTCAAAAATGTGGGGGCAATCCTTTGCGCCTCCTGGTATTCGGGGATCGCGTCTTGCTTGTAGTTGCCCTCTGCCAAAAATACTTTGGGGAGATTGACGGCCGGCACCGATATGCGCAAGTAACAGCAATCCGCCGGCGTTTGGATTTGATAGGGCAGGTTTGAGCCCTGCGACCAGCCGCTGATAAACTCCTTTCCCGGGCCGTAAAAGCAATACGCCCGGATGGCGCTTAAAATACATGCCTGACGGCTCTCGTCCCAATGGTACATAGTGTATACCTGGGACGGCTTGACCGGGATATATCCGGACGATTTGTAGGTGTTGTAACTGGGATTGCTCGCGCCGGTGTCGGTCAGGATACCGGTGTCCCAGCTGAGGTCAGGGGCCAGTACATTCATGCCGCA
>NZ_JBBMFD010000071.1:0-512 GCF_040096205.1 Solibaculum intestinale
TGCGGCATGAATGTACTGGCCCCTGACCTCAGCTGGGACACCGGTATCCTGACCGACACCGGCGCGAGCAATCCCAGCTACAACACCTACAAATCATCCGGGTACATCCCGGTTTCCCCGTCCCAGGTATACACCATATACCATTGGGACGAGAGCCGGCAGGCATGTATTTTAAGCGCCATTCGGGCGTATTGCTTTTACGGCGCCGGGAAGGAGTTTGTCAACGGCTGGTCGCAGGGCTCAAACCTGCCCTATCAAATCCAAACGCCGGCGGATTGCTGTTACCTGCGCATATCGGTGCCGGCCGTCAATCTCCCCAAAGTATTTTTGGCAGAGGGCAACTACAAGCAAAACGCGATCCCGGAATACCAGGAGGCGCAAAGGATTGCCCCCACATTTTTGACGCCTGCTCCCACCTTTGCAAACAAGCTGCAGGGCAAGACCATCCTGGGGCTTGGCGACTCCATCACCCAGGCGGACGGGTGCGAAGCCGGGTGGATCATGCGCACCGC